>JAKQCM010000186.1 GCA_029559155.1 Chloroflexota bacterium | reverse complement strand
GACTGCAATTTTTCGGTGGCGCTGCTGGCGTTGTATTCCTGCACAAAGCTGAGTATGGCGCTGCCTAGCACGATAAGCAGAATAATGATGGCGTCTACAAAATCTTTCAATCCGGCGGAGACAATGGTGGCAAACAGCAGGATGAGGATGATGGGGCTTTTGAACTGGTTGAGGAAGAGGCCCAGCGGGGTAGTTTTAGCTTTGGTTTGCAGCAGATTGGGGCCGTGTTGTTCCAGGCGGGCGGCGGCAACGGCCGTGGCCAACCCGTCAGGTGTACTCTCTACCTGCTTCAATACTTCATCGGCCGGCTGATTCCAATATGGTTTTGTCGCATCGGGTAATTTAGTCATAGCCAGTGACCTCGCAGAACTGGTGAATGACCCGATGGTATCTGAACGGCCGTAAAACAACAATGCCACGGACCTGGCAGATCAAAAAACCTGTCTATCCGTAAATGCCGCAGATTATTTTTAGTCCATGATCACGATAAAACCTGATCGATGGTTTTTAGCAAATCCTCTGGCGTGTAGGGTTTCGTAAGATACCCGGCGGCGTTGGCCGCGTACAACTGGCGAATGTGCTCAATGGTTGTCACGCGGGGAGTGATGAGAATGATGGGAATGTTGCGCGTAGGCAGCGAATGGCGGAACTGGTGGAACATGTCCCAAACTGCCTCGTGATGGTCGCACATATCCAACAAGAGCACGTCGGGCGCTTCCTGTTGGATCAGGCTGATGGTTCCCTGCGCGTGGGCGGTGCGTCTGATTTCAAATCCGTATTGGGTGAGAATATGATCGGTAATGACTTCATTGTGTGGCTGCGCTTCAATGCAGACCACTTTTTTTGGCGTTAACATAACTGTGCGGCCCCTTTAACTTCGTCTGATCGATGGTGGTTGCTTGTAAAATCGGCTGTGTAGCTGCATACGGCAATAGGATAACATTCTTGAACGGCCGTGTAACCCATTCTCCATAGCCAATTAGTCCAACCCTAAGAATAGCGTACCATATTACTCAAACGCGCCACATCCCACACTTGGCACAACTGCACAATCAACCCCAAGCCCTTTTGTGCAAAACCCTCGCTTGACGAATTTTCCGCAACCCGCTATAGTCGAAAACCAACAACTGCATAGCGTCACTTTTATCCAGAGAGGCGGAGGGACCGGCCCGATGAAGCCTCGGCAACCCGACTGGTTGGGATCTGAAAAGACACCAACAGCGACAGGGTGCCAATTCCGGCAGAGCGATTCTGGAAGATGAGAGAGGACCACAGATTCTCCCCCTTACGGCCTCAGCGACATACCCCGCTAGAGGCAACTCCCAGAAACGCTCGACACCCATTTTTGTGAAAGAAGAACAATGACTACTCAACATGGTTGGCGCCGATCATTTTGTTGAACAGTCTTCGTTCTATCATTCAACAATTCATTAATTTTTGAAGGAGCGTTTTCATGACTGAACAAACCCGCAAATTAGGTTTTACCACCCGTCAGTTGCATGCCGGACAGCAGCCAGACCCAACCACCGGCAGCCGCGCCGTCCCCATTTATCAGACTTCCAGTTACCAGTTCAAGGACACGGATCATGCCGCCAATCTTTTTGCCCTGAAAGAATTTGGCAATATCTACACGCGCATCATGAACCCCACCAGTGATGTTCTGGAACAGCGGATCGCGGATTTGGAAGGGGGCGTAGGGGCGTTGGCGGCCGGCAGCGGCCACGCTGCCCAAACGATGGCTATCCTGACACTTTGCGGGGCAGGGGACCACATTGTCAGCAGCAGCCGGTTATACGGCGGCACGTACAATCAGTTTAACTATACGTTTCCCCGGCTGGGTATTTCCGTCACCTTCGTCGACCCATCTGATCCGGCCGCATTTGAGGCGGCGATTCAGGAGAATACGAAACTCATCTACGGCGAAACTCTGGGCAACCCGGACATAACGGTCTTCCCGTTTGCCGAGGTTGCGGCCATTGCGCAGAAGCATGCCGTGCCCTTGATGATCGACAACACGTTTGCGACGCCTTACCTTTGCCGGCCGTTTGAGTGGGGAGCCAACATCATCACGCACTCTACCACCAAGTTTATTGGCGGCCACGGCACGACAATCGGCGGAGTAATTGTGGATGGCGGTAATTTTGATTGGAAAAGCGGCCGTTTCGCCAATTTCACCGAACCCGACCCAAGTTATCACGGTCTGGTTTATGCCGATTTGGGCGCGCCGGCTTTTATCTTGAAGGCGCGGGTGCAGATTTTGCGTGACATTGGCGCATGCCAGGCCCCGTTCAACAGTTGGCAGACCATTCAGGGGTTGGAAACGCTCAGTTTGCGGATGGACCGCCATGTGAGTAATGCGCAGCAGGTGGCGGAATTTTTGGAAGGGCACACGGCCGTTGCCTGGGTTTCTTATCCCGGGCTGGCCAGCCATCCACACCACCAGCGCGCGCAGCAAATCCTGCCCAAAGGGCCGGGCGCTATCCTGGGTTTTGGCGTCAAAGGCGGCCGGGAAGCCGGCGAACGTTTCATCAACAATTTGCAGCTTTTTAGCCATCTGGCCAACGTTGGCGACGCGAAATCTCTGGCTATTCATCCTGCTTCCACCACCCACAGCCAGCTCACACCCGACGAACTTGTTACCGCCGGGATCACCTCAGACTTTATCCGCCTCAGCGTGGGTATTGAGGATATCGAAGACATCCTGTGGGACCTGGACCAGGCATTAAAGGCCGCCTAAATTGTCGCAAGACCCTAAGGGTTTTCTTAAACCCTTAGGGTCACCCTATCAACCATCGTTATGACACCTGCAACTTCCATTGGCCTTGTTCACACGCAGTACTTCACCTTTGCAGAAGAGGAGCCGTTTCGCCTGGAGAGCGGGGCGACCCTCCGTCCGGTCACCCTGGCCTATGAAACCTATGGCACGTTAGCCGCCGACCGCAGCAACGCCATCCTCATATGCCATGCGCTCAGCGGCAGCGCCCACGCCGCCGGTCGTTATGCCCCGGATGATGATAAACCCGGCTGGTGGGACGACTGTATTGGTCCCGGCAAAGCGTTTGACACCAATCGCTATTTTGTGATTTGCAGCAATGTTTTGGGCAGTTGTTACGGCTCGACCGGACCGACGGCCACCAATCCGGCGACCGGCATGCCGTTTGGGCTGCAATTCCCGGTGGTTACCGTGGGCGACATGGTTCGGGCGCAAGTCCGGTTGATCGACCACCTGGGCATTGAGCAGCTTTTTTGTGTGGCCGGCGGGTCGATGGGCGGGATGCAAGTGTTGGAGTGGGCAGCGCACCATCCACAGCGCCTGAAAGCGGCCATTCCCCTGGCGACGACCGGCCGTCACAGCCCCATGCTCATCGCGCTCAGCGAAGTCGGGCGGCAAGCTATCTATGCCGATCCTCATTGGCAGCATGGGGCGTATTACGATAAGCCGCAAAAGCCGGACGCCGGCCTGGCGGTGGCGCGAATGGTTGGTCACATCACTTACCTGAGCGATGAGAGCATGAATCTGAAATTCGGCCGTCGCTTGCAAGACCGCGAGAAGTTCGGTTATGAATTCCAGACCGAGTTTCAGGTTGAGAGTTATCTGAAGTATAACGGCAACAATTTTACGCTGCGATTTGATGCGAACAGTTATTTGTACGTGACCAAGGCGATGGATTATTTTGACCTGACACAGCCTACGGGCACGCTGGCCGGCTCTTTTGTGCATTCGGCGGACATTAAGTATCTGGTGGTTAGCTTTACCAGCGATTGGTTGTATCCGACTTATCACAGCAAGGAGTTGGTGGCGGCGTTAACGGCCGTTAATGCCGACGTCACCTTCCTGGATATCGAGTCCACCTGGGGCCACGACGCCTTTCTGTTGGAAGTTGACACCATGACAGAACTGTTAAGCAGCTTCCTGGACAGATTGTGGGCAGAAGCTAACAACTGACGGCTGTTTGCCTATCCATACCTATGACCAATCTCCAATCTCCAATCTCCAATCTTTCTCCCCTGCGGCCTGACCTGCGCGTGATTGCCGACCTCATTCCGGCGGGCTGCCGCGCACTGGACCTGGGCTGCGGCGACGGCGAACTGCTTGATTTCTTGATTCACCAGCGGCAGGTGCGGGGGCGGGGCATCGAACTGAGCGAGCAGGGCGTATTGGCCTGCGTGCGCCGCGGGCTGACGGTGCGCCAGGGCAATCTGGAAGAAGGGCTGGCCGATTACCCCGACGACAGTTTTGATTACGTGATTCTGAGCCAGACGTTGCCCTACCTGGACAACCCGGCCATGATTTTGCGCGAGATGCTGCGCGTGGGCGAAAAGGCCATTGTGAGTTTCCCCAACTGGGGCTACTGGCGCTGCCGTCTGGAGTTGTTACTTACGGGCCGCATCCCCCATGCGCCCGATTTGCCGCAAAGCTGGTATGACCCGCCGCGCTGGCAGGCCATGACCGTCAGCGATTTCATCGCGTTGTCACGCGAGTTGAATGTGCGGCTGTTGGATGAAGTTTACATGGCCGCCGGTAAACGGGGACCACGCACGTGGTTTAAGAATTTGTTGGCGACCACGGCCGTTTACGTCCTGGCTGGCAACGATTTGCGTTCATAGAATGGTCCAATCTTCAAGATTGGACCATTCTTGCCCCTGTAAATAACTGTTCAGGTTTCTCTGGCAGACCCCAAGGGTTCAATTCCCAAGTCATCCAAATTCTCAGGAGCAAACCCTTGAGGTCTGTATAGTTGCCCCTGTGACACTTATTCCGGCCAGCCCAGGCTGATCCGGTTCCGCTCTTTTTCCACCTTCAAGATCGTCACGTCCAGCACGTCGCCAACATTCAGGCTTTCATCGCGCGGGATTTGGGTGCGGTGCAGCAGGCCATCTTGCTTCACGCCGATGTCGATGAACGCCCCAAAATCGATCACATTGCGCACCGTCCCCGTGAGCGTCATGCCCGGCAGCAGATCGTCCATGCTTAGCACGTCGCTGCGCAGAAGCGGCAGCGGCAAATCCTCGCGGGGATCGCGGCCGGGGCGCGCCAACTGCTCAAAAATGTCTAAAAGGGTCGGCACGCCGGTTTGCAGGTCGGCGGCGAGGGTTTCCAGGGGCTGCTGGCGGCGCAGGCGCTGTAAGGCGGGTTCGCGGTCGGCGGGCGGGGTGGTGGGCTGCAGGCCGGCGCGCTGTAAGACGGCCGTTGCCACCCCATAACTCTCAGGATGAATGGCGCTGGCGTCCAGCGGCTCAGCGCCGTCACGGATGCGCAGGAACCCGGCCGACTGTTCAAACGCCTTGCTGCCCAGCCCGTTGACTTTGAGGATGGCCTGGCGATGGGGGAAACGGCCGTTTTTATCCCGATGCGCCACAATCTTCTCCGCCAGTTTGGGGCCGATGCCGGAAACGTAAGTCAGCAGCGCCGGAGAAGCCGTGTTCAAATCCACGCCGACGCGGTTCACCACCGACTCCACCACGCCATCCAGCGACGCCGCCAGCGCCGTCTGGTTCACGTCGTGCTGGTACATGCCCACGCCAATCGCTTTGGGGTCGATCTTCACCAGTTCGGCGAGCGGGTCTTGCACGCGGCGGCCAATCGACACCGCGCCGCGCAGCGTCACATCCAGGTCGGGCATTTCTTCGCGGGCCAACTTGCTGGCGCTGTACACACTCGCGCCGGCCTCGTTCACCATCAGGTAATGGACACTGGTCAGTTGGCGCGTCAATTCGGCCGCCAGCTGTTCGGTTTCCCGCGAGGCTGTGCCATTACCGATGGCGATCAGCGTGACGTTGTGCCGGGCGATCAGCATTGAGAGGGTTTTGAGCGATTCTTCCCATTTTTTCTGCGGCGGGTGGGGGTAAATGGTGGTTGTGTCTAAAATTTTGCCGGTGGCGTCGATGACGGCCACCTTTGAACCGGTGCGAAAGCCCGGATCGATGGCCAGAACGACATGCCCGCCCAGCGGCGGCTGGCTGAGCAAGCCGCGCAAATTATCGGCGAAGACGCGGATGGCGTGGGTTTCGGCTTTTTCGGTCAGGCTGCGGCGCACGTCGCGTTCGATGGCCGGCAAGAGCAACCGCTGCGCGGCGTCGTGCATGCAGAGCTGCAGCGGTTCGGCCAGCGGCGAGTGGCGAAAATCGGGCCGGAAGATGCTGCGCATGGGGATCAGCCAATCGTTTTCGGTGATGCTCACAGTGACGCGCAGGATTTTTTCTGTCTCGCCGCGATTGATGGCTAAAATTTGGTGCGGCCGCAGGCGGTCGATGCGTGTTTCGTAGTTGTAATACAGGTGGTAAACCGTCTTTTCATCGACGGCGTCTTCGATCTTCTGGCTGGTTAACATGCCGAATTGCAGCGCTTTTTCGCGCACGCGCTGGCGCACTTCGGCGTGGTCGCTGATGGTTTCGGCGACGATGTCGTAGGCCCCGGCCAGGGCTTCGGCGGCGGTGGGGGCGGCTTCGGTGAGGTAGGGTTCGGCGAGTTCGTTGAGGCTTTTTTGGCTGCGGGGCTGGGCCAGGATGAGGGCGGCCAGCGGTTCCAGCCCTTTTTCGCGGGCGATGGTGGCGCGTGTGCGTCGTTTGGGTTTGTAGGGTTGGTAGAGGTCTTCCAGGGTGGTGAGGGTATCGGCGGCCAGGAGGGCGGCGTGGAGTTCCGGGGTGAGTTTTTCCTGGGCGGTGATGGAGGCGATGATGGTTTCGCGCCGTTCGTCGAGGGCGCGGAGGCGGATGATGGATTCCTCGATGGCCCGGACTTGTTCCTCGTCCAGGCTGCCGGTGGCTTCTTTGCGGTAGCGGGAGATGAAGGGGATGGTGTTGCCGGAGTCGAGGAGTTCGATAACGGCCGTTACCTGTGACGGCCGTATGGACAGGGCTTGGGCGATTTGGTCTGGATGGTTCATGGGGCGAATTATAAATCAGAGT
>JAKQCM010000485.1 GCA_029559155.1 Chloroflexota bacterium | reverse complement strand
GCCTGAGCCGGCGGATTGTTCGTAGCGTTTGAGGAGTTGGTCCGCCGGAACTGCCTGGCTGATGACGTCCACGTCGGGATAGATTTGATTGAATTTGGTGAGAATCTGGGTCAGAGTTGCGGTGTCTTCTTCATTCCAACTGTGCCAAAGCAAGATTTGGCCGTGTGTGCCTGGGCGCGTATTGCTGGGAACGGCCGTGCAGGCGCTTACTATCAGCAGGGTGGAGAGTAAGAAAAATTTTCGCAATTGAATTAACATAACGCATTTGTCGCCAGGTATGCCCTGAGACGGATTTCTCAGGCCGGGTTGTTGAGGCGGTCCATTATAACAAGTTCTCCGCTAAAGGTTCAGGCCGATGCTTATTGCCAGGGTGCAAAAGGGTGATTAGGTGGCGGCATTTGGCCTATTGTGCCGCTGTGAAAGTGAAGCGTTGATATGGATATGAACGCAGAGTAATTTTGTTTACAGTTGGTTTGGCTGTGCTCCCTTATGATTGGCAGCGATTTGGGCGTCGTTGCTGAGACGCATGGGAATGAAAGAATTATGCGAGGAAACATTGTATGAATGAGTGTCATGCTGCGAATGGTTCTGGTAAGGGACAAAAAATTCTCGTTGTGGATGACAATGAATATACCGTAAGAATTTTGCGTTATGCTTTGGAAAAAGACGGGTTACAGGTGATGTCGGCGTTGTCCGGCGAAGAAGCGGTGCGGGTATTGGAAACTGAGGGCTTGCCCGATCTGGCGATTGTGGATTACCAGATGAGTCCGGGGATGACAGGGTTTGAATTTTGCCATTTTGTGCATCAGTTTACGGATTTGCCGGTGATTATGCTAACGGCCGTTGCCGATGACTCTCTGCGGCAAACCGGCCTGGAATCGCATGTGGAGGATTATATTCTCAAGCCGTTTAATCCGGCTGTGCTGCTGGCGCGCGTGCATAAGGTTTTGGAACGGTTGGGTGGCTTTGCCTCCAGCCCGCTGACTCGTGTGGATGATCATCTGATGATTGATTTTCCGCGTCAGGTGGCATGGGTGAACGGCCGTATCGTCCCACTCACCCCCATCGAAACCAAATTACTCTATGTTCTCATGCGCCAGGCCGGCCAGCCGGTCAATACCAGCTTCATCCTCCGCCGCATCTGGCCTGAAGGCACAGCCTTTGAAGACCGCCTGCATGTCCATGTCCATCGGCTGCGCCGCAAAATTGAAGATGAATCAGCGCCGACAGCCTATATTGTCTCCAAGCGGGGACATGGCTATATTTTTCAAGCCAACTAAAAAAGAGACCGGATACCGGGTGGTGAAAAGCTGCCGATTCCACCCGGTATCCGGTCTCTCATTGCCGGTTTCTTATTCCCCAGCCTGACTTACGACTCGACAATCGTTACTTTGACCATTTTATCGCCCTGGCGGATGGCGTTTACCACATCCATGCCGCTGGTGACTTTGCCAAAAACGGTGTGTTTGCCGTTCAGGTGCGGTTGGGGCGAGTGGGTGATGAAGAATTGGCTGCCGTTGGTGCCTGGGCCGGCGTTGGCCATAGACAACACACCGGTTTCGTGTTTGAGCGGGTTGTTCTTAAACTCATCTTCAAAACGGTAGCCTGGGCCGCCACGGCCGGTTCCCGTCGGGTCGCCGCCCTGAATCATGAAGTTGCTGATCACGCGGTGAAACGTCACGCCATCGTAAAACCCGTCATTACTGAGAAAGACAAAGTTGTTCACCGTTTTGGGCGCGTACTGCGGATATAACTCGATGACGATGGTTCCCTTGTTGGTTTCCATGTTCACCGAATAAGATTTTTGCGGGTCGATTTGCATCGCCGGGGCGCTTTTCCATTGGTTGGCCATAAAACACTCCTTTTTGGGTATTAATTTTTGTAATTGTCCAGGTTTCTCTGGCAAGACGCCAAGGGTTTGATAACCGTATCATCCAAACGCTCAGGAGCAAACCCTTGGGGTCTGTGAATTTACAATTTTTCCGGCAATTGTGGCTGTGACGGCCGTAATTGTCAATTTCCTTCGCATTATCAACAGGGCGATTGCATACTAAACTTTGCGGCCGTTCCGCCAGATGCTTTAGCATCTGGCTACCAAACAACGCCCCGTAAACGGGGCTTTAAGCCGGTTTTAACCAGCGTTGTTATCTAGCCGGGGCGTTTACGCCCTGGCTAGGCCGTCTGAGACATCTGAAATTGGCGAGTATGCAATCGCCCTAGCATTATCAAGCTATGTGTTGCTAGAAGGTTACCGTTTCCGCGACCGACGGCCGCGCTTGCTTTCTTTTCGCGCCGGTTTTTCCGGTCGCTCTGTCGGTTCGGAGGGCACGGCGGCCGCATTCAACGTCTGCTGGTAGATGTCGTCCAGCAGCATGGCGATGAGCGATTGCCCTTCCAGGCTTTCGCCAAGGGTTTTGGCCAGCGATAAAAAGCGGTGCAGACGTTCTTTTTGCAAGATGTCGCGTTGGCGCAGGTCGCTTTCCAGCACGGCCGTTAACCGTTCGGCGACGAGTTCGGTCACATCTTCATCGGTGGGTAAC
>JAKQCM010000145.1 GCA_029559155.1 Chloroflexota bacterium | reverse complement strand
TCTTCGCGGGTGGTAATGACCAGATGCATCTGCGGCGGCAGATGATCCAGCAGGAAGGCGAGCGCGTTATCGATGGCGGGCGCATCGACGACGTGGTAATCATCCAGGACGAGGGCAAATTCTTGGGAAACGGCCGTTATGTCATTGAGCAGGTTCGTCAGAATTGATTCAGTTGCTGGCGGCTGAGCGGATTCGAGCAGCGCCAATGCCTTAGCGCCAACAGATGATTCCAGGGTTTGCAAAGTGGCAATAAAATATTGCAGGAAATGAGCGCAGTCGCTATCTCTTTCATCTAAAGATAGCCAGGCAAACGGCCGTTCTCCATCAGCAATCCATTCACTGACCAATGTCGTCTTGCCAAAGCCGGCCGGGGCAGAGATGAGGGTGAGCTTACGATGCACTCCCTGATTGAGCTTTCGGATGAGGTGTGGACGGGGGATGAAAGACGGCCGTAATCGCGGTACATACAGTTTCGTTTGCAGCAAGTCACCAAGCATGGGCACAGTATACCGGAAAGATTAGAAGTTTGACCAGACCTACCTGATTTTACGGCAATGCCAGGCTTGATCGGGATATGGGCGGTGCCGTTATGCTTGCTTATCGGTACCGCACCTGATTGTCACGTGAAGGATATTGGGGTTCCCCCCACCCACGTTTGAAGACACAGGTGCGAATAAGCGTTCGCAGAACCCGTAGGTGGGCCGTAGGTTCCCAAGCCATGCTTGAGACTTTCTCTTGCGCTCTTCTACAGTTGAGGTGCGACTGGAGTGAGCCAAAGAAACGCTCCATCGCCACATTGTCGAATCATGGCCCCAGCCATGGACCACTGTTTGAGCCCACTAAATTAGGGGAACCTCGGTAGAGAACATCGCTTGTTTTCTTGACATACTCCCAGGGCTAAAGCACCTGGAAGTATGTCAATCTGATTACCCATTATTTTTGTCGTGAATGATGTTGTGGTGACACTGGATAATCGCTGATTCTGTCATTTTCTGTGTTTGAGACGAAAATGACAGAATCAGGAACGATTAACCCAACCGCCGCAGCCTCAACATACCCAGCCCTAACGCCAACAAACCCACCAACAACCAAGCCAACCAACCCACCTGGCTGGCAGCCGAGAATGTGGCGAGGGTAACGGCCGTTGGCTCCACCGTTGCCAGCGTCCATACACTCAACCCATCCACGCCGCTCATCAGCGCACAGCGACGGCCGTTCACCGTCGTCAACGTCGGCTCGCTGCCAACCTGCGCCCAACCACCATCATGCCAGCGCCAAAAGCGCAGATCGTTTTCATTCAGCGTCCCCAACTCCGTCGCCGTGTAGCAGAGCTGTAGCGTCAGGCTAAACCCCTCCGTCACCGTCGGCGTAATCTCCCACCACGCGCCGATAGATTCCGGCCCCTGGGTTGCCCAACCAATCCCCTTCGTCACCGTAATTACCCCTGGGTCGGCAAACGCCTCATCCCACTGCACCCCGACCAGTGCCGGACCAAAGGTCTTCAAGGTGTCGGTCACAACCAACTGTATCACTGTATCGCTGTCGGCATACTGCATTTCAAACGCGCCTATATCGCAGCGCAGATCATTACGGGGAAAGCCGCGCTGGTCAGTCGCCGGGCAGGTGGCCGGGTCGCCAGCGTCTATTGCCGGGGAGGCAGGCAGCAGCGCGTGCGTGCGCGTGCCGCCGCCGTAGTCGCCCAATAGATCCAGATTGGGGTCGCCAAAGAGCGCGGGAGAGCACGTGTTATCTTCCACCAGGTTCCCGGCGTTGATCAAGATTGCGCCCACGTTAGAACAATCGCCACCATTGACACTGTTGGCGATGATGTTGTTCATCAGATATGCCTCGCCAGAAGAACAATTAGACAAGCCGCCGCCGCTGAGAGAGGCGGAACCGCCCGTCAAGGTGTTGTTCGTCGCCGTCAAGATGCCGGTATTTCCAATACCGCCGCCCGAGGCCGCCGTATTGCCCGAAAAGGTGCTGTTCGCAATCGTCAACACGCTGTTATTGACCAGGCCGCCGCCCTGATTAGAGGCCGTATTATCGGCAAAAACGCTGCCCGTTACCGTTACCGACCCAGAGCCACTGTGCTCAAGGCCGCCGCCCCATGACGCTGTATTATTAATGAAGGTGCTGTTCGTCACGGTCAACGCGCCCACATTTTGGATGCCCCCACCACCGGCCGTTGTGGCCGTATTGGTGATGAACGTAACGCTCGTGATCATCAGGTCGCCTACGTTGTAGAGACCACCACCCCCTTGCGCCTCATTATCTGAAAAGAGCGAATTCGTGATGGTCAACCAGTTGCTATTGACAATGCCGCCGCCAGCGAAGGAGGCGGTGTTGCCAGAGAAGGCGCTGTCGCTCACCGTCATGACGCCGGCCGTGGCATTGTGGAAAGCACCGCCCTGGATTGCGGTGTTGTCCGAAAAACTGCTGCTAATCACGGTCAACGCGCCCTCATTTTGGATGCCGCCGCCCCAGCTAGCGGCAGTATTGCTCAGAAAAGAGCCGTTCACGATCGTCGTCTCGCCTCTGTTGAGGAGGCCGCCGCCCACATCAGGCGACTGGCCCGCCATAATTGTTAACGATTTCAAAGTTACGGAAATGCCTGGCTCTACGACCAGTACGCGCACGTCACCCACGTCATCACCATTGCTATCCCCGCTCAGGTGGATGGGTGAAGCCAAAGCCGACCCATCAATTGTCTGTGCTTTGGCAAGCGTCAACGTGGTGTTAAGGGGGATGGTCGCGCCGGAGAGGTCGGCGGCAAATGTAACCGTCCCACCCCAGCACACATCCGCGACAGCCTGGCGCAGCGAGCCGTCGCCGTCGTCAGCGGTACTTGTGACGGTGAGCGTCTCAGAGCAGTTAACATCGACCAAAAAGGCATGGCTGGGACTTCCCCAGGGGGTGGATGATCCGACAACCTGGCCCATATTGTTGATAGCCTGCGCACCGCTCGTGTAACCGCCCAACGTACCCAGGTCGATCATAACGCCCTCTTCCCACAGAAACGCATGGATGCTACCGCCACCAAGTATGTTGGTGTTGCCGACGATTTGTCCCGCATCGTTGATCCCGTAGGCCACACTCTCCAGATTGCCTAGCGAGCCGAGATCGGTCATCGTCCCATTATCCCAAAGGAAGGCGCGATAACGGCCGTCCGCATTCTGCGCCCTGCCGACAACCTGTCCGGTGCTGTTGATGCTGTACGCATTACTATTAACGCCGCCCAATGTGCCCAGATCGGTTATGACACCGGAGTCCCAGATGAAGGCGTGCCATGTGCTGCTGGCGGTGTATGCTAACCCCACGACCTGTCCTGCATTGTTGATGGCCTTGGGGGAACTGTAAGCGCCGCCGGGGAGCGGGTCCAAGATAGTTATACCGACGCCTTCTTGCCAGATGAAGCCGTATGCACTGCTCTCTGTCTGGACAGCCCCGACAATTTGGCCGGAATCATTGATCCCATAAGCCCAACTGTTGATGCCACCCAAGAATGGGTGCAGGTCGGTCATGACGCCGTTGTGCCAGATGAAGGCGTGCGTCGCGCCATCGTTCATACTGGCGTGCCCTACTACTTGCCCGGCGCCGTTGATGCCGTTTGCATAAATGCTGTTAGCGCCGCTCAATGTGCCCAGATCGGTCATGCCTACCCCATTTTCCCAGATAAAGGCATGATATGCGCCACCTGTTACGGTGGCATACCCCACCACTTGCCCAGCGCTGTTGATGGCTTGCGCCGTGCTAAATTCTCCGCCGGGGAGTGTGCCCAAATCTGTCATGGTGGCGGCCAGGACGGCTTGAGGGGCAGCAATTGCCCACAGACCCAGCGCCGCAACCATCAATACCAGGGTCATTTTGGAAAAAATACCCATAACGGGCTGCCCTTTGATTTTGTGAGGTTGGTAGTTTTGCATTATTTTCCTGTTTCGAGAATGGTCCTGTTTGCAAGTTCAACTTGAGAGCGTAACTTCAGCACGAGCGGTTCAGCCAAATGATGAGCCAGACTCATGAAGTATCTCTTGGTGCTTTACCAGATAGTGTACAAGGGATGGGTATAGCGAGGTACTATCAAAAACGATAGAACAGGTGGTACAAAAGTAATGGCGTTGAGGGTGACTGGTGGGAGAAACGGCCGTTTCCCCCACACGCCACCCTACTTCCTTCTGCGCCAGAGAACGGCCGTGCCCCACACCCCCACCAACCCAACCAACCAGCCAACCAACCCGGCTGGATGGAGAGAAGGAGGAGAGGGAAACGGCCGTTGGCCCCACCTCGCCCCCCACCGCCCAATCCGACAGTTCCGTGATCCCTGTGCGCGTTACCGTGCTGGTCGTAAACGTCGTATCGCCCAGCAGCACGTTAAACAGACCATTGACGACGGAGAG
>JAKQCM010000141.1 GCA_029559155.1 Chloroflexota bacterium | reverse complement strand
GGCGCCATCAATGGAGGCTGATTCGTACAATGGGAAGGGGATGCTGCCCAAGCCAGCGAGAAAAATAACTGTATTAAAGCCGACAAAGGTCCAAATGCTGAAAATGATAACCACGACCAGCGACAAACTGGGACCTACGGCCCAGCCAGGAAGCTTCACACTCTCGCCCAGCATCATTTGGAAAATGCCATTTGGCTCATTGAGCCAACCCAGAGCGCCAAAACCAAAGGCCGTGACAATTCGGTTGATGGGCGCGTCTACGCGGCCAGAGAACAAGATGCGGAAAATAGCGGCCGCCCCGACCACCGGCGTGATGTATGGCAGAAAGTAAATGACGCGAAACATTGATTTCCCGCGGATATCTTGAAACAAGATCGTCGCCAGCATCAAGGAAATGGCTAATTGGAAAGGAATGGTGCCTAGCGAATAATAAACGGTGGTTTGCAAGCCTACCCACCATTTTTTGTCGCCAGCCCCAATTGCCGTTGGCAGTTCGACAATCAGCAGATAGCCGCCAATCATCAGCACAACGGCCGCACCTAGCCGAAGCACGGTGCTCATGTTTGAATTGCGCTCGCTGGCGCTGTTCCACAGCCACCATGAGAGCAGAAGCAGCACAAACCCGGCGCTTATGGTCAGAACCTGTGTCCAGATGCTGAGGGATTCCCCATTGGCGATGGCTTCGGCGTAAGCACGCTGCACTTCTGACCAGGTATACCAGCCCAAAACGGCCGAAATGATAAACAAAAGGGAAATTTGCAAGAAATTGCCAAAATATTCGCCCTGGTGCCGACTATCCGGCAAGATTCGGTTGAAAATGTAGGAGACAATTAGAGCGATTACCAGAACGCCGATAGACAGCCAAAATGCCTGTTGGATGGTCGGCAAATGAAATGCCTCACTGACGAATTGACGGAATAACAGGGATGGCGGTCCTTCGCCTGCTCGTTGGGCGGTGCGCATTTTGTCGGCGACGCGGAGGAGTTCGGGGAGAAAGAGGAAGAAGAAGCGCACAAAAAGGAGCAAGCCAACGGTGAGAATGGTGGCGGGGATGGCCAGGAGCCACGGCCGTTCTGCCCGTTCTTGGGCTAACTTTCTGGTTTTTAGCAGGGTTTGTGCGCCCACATACACCGCCCCGATAGCCAGCCAAAACCCGATCACATACGTCAGGTTGTCAACGGCTTTTACATAATTGCCCAGACCGACATACGTGCCAACGATTTTGTTGAGGCCGGTCAGGGTGCTTTGATAAGCCGAAAAAGCTAAGGGGAAAATGCCAAAGGTGAAAATAATGAGGAAAGCGGGAAATAAAAGCGCGTAAGCTAAAATATTGTCTTTGAGCTTACGCCCTCGGCGACCGGCGAAAATTTTTAGACCGGTCTTTTGCGCACCCTTTTCGGCAACTTCGGTGTCGGAGGGTAATAAGGTGTCACTCATGTCCAAAACCCCGTCCAGGTTGGCTCGTTTTCAAGCATTTGTTGGTTGACAGCTTAGATTGCCAGCCCACAAGTTAACAACGGCAGCCATGTAATTGAAATTGTCTTCATAACGGTTTTAGTTTGCAGACAATTTCTCTCCATCACTCACTATTCAAATCACCTATCTGATGATCGTTATTTGTCACCAAATTGTAACGCATTATATCATGGCATAGTATCAGGGCAACACGCACGGCCGTTAATCCACACCGCTTGAGTTAATGCCTGGCTAACAGTTTGTAATCCTTCTGTTAACGGCCGTTCCCCTTGCTACACCCCATCAAGCGCCGTCCGATTATGGTATAATCAGCCCGCTTTTCAGCCAGGTAGTGCCTGGCCTTAAGCAATACCTGAAAAACTGGACTAAAACCTTATGACTTTTCCACGAATTTTTACTGTTGTTCTTGTCGTTTTAGCATTTATGGTGGGTCTCAACGCTTGCAGTGAAACACCCGCCCCGGCGACGCTGGAAGCTGATACGGCCGTTCTTACCGCCGCCACGGCCGTTCTTACTGCCGCCACGGCCGTTCCCGAGCCTGTCTCGCCGACCGATGTCCCCGCTCCTGAACAGCCCGCAAATCTGCAAACGGCAGGCGTCTACATCAGCGAACTGCTCGCCGGCGTGCCCGGCAGCAACGCCACCGAATTCATTGAACTCTACAACGCCGGTCAGGAACCGGTGAATTTACAGGGCTGGTCGCTGTGGTATTTGCTCAACTCTGGTGATGACGAAACCCTGGTGATTCAATGGCCGGAAACGGCCGTGGCCGATGTGCCCGGTTATGGCCATTACCTGCTTGTCCACGAAGGCCAGGATGTGGGCATGGTTCCCGACGCCTTTTTTGCCGAGCCGCTGTTTGAACGGCGCGGCGGCCTGATCTTGCGCGACGCTGACGGGCAAGTGGTGGACTCGTTGGGCTGGGGCGAGAATGCGCCGGAAACGGCCGTCTCCGGCCAACCTGCCGCCATCCCTGAACCGGGCGGCAGCCTGGAGCGGCTGCCCGGCGGCGCGCAGGGAAACGGCACGGTCAGCGGCGATAACGCCGCCGATTTTGTGGCCGCCGCAGTCCCCAATCCGCAAAACAGCGGCAGCGAGATGACCCCGCTGCCCGCCGACCGGCTGTCCATTGCTTTGCAAGCTCCGGAAACCATCACCCCCGGAACTGAATTTGGGATAACGGCCGTGGTCGAAAACCTGTCCACCGCCACGGCCGTCAATACGCAGGTTATCCTGCCGCTGCCCGATTACCTGGAAATCGCTCAATTGCCTACCGATGCCGCCGAAATGGATGGCGGTATTCAGTGGACCATTGGCGATCTGGCTGCCGGTGATTCGGCGCAGGCGGAAATTATGCTCCGCAGCCCCTTTACGTACATTGATATGCTCCTGGGCGGCTATTTTGCCGCCGCCGATGGCCTGCCGCGTACCTATGGACCTGTCCGCCAGGTGGCGGTGGCCGGCGGCGCCATTCCGATTGCCGCGGCGCGCACGTTGATTGGCAGCGAGGTGACCATCGAAGGAACGGCTACCATGTACACCGGTGGTTACTTTGCCGGCAGCACCGGGACCAAGTTCTATCTGGAAGATGACAGCGGCGGCATTCAGGTGTACGTGCCCGGCGGCATGGGTCTGATCGATGTGGCGATTGGCGACCAGGTGCGGGTGAAGGGCGGCATCGAGGTTTACCGCGATTCGCTGGAAATTATTCCCACCGTCTTGCCCGACGATGTAGAGATTTTGGCTCAGGCGGCCGATGACGGCCGTTCGCCCACACCCATCACCATCCTGCAAAACGAAACTGACGAATCGGTGATCGGACGGCTGACTGTGCTGGAAGGCACAGCCACGCGCATCGACGAGTTTTCCTTTTCTTATGAGATCGACCTGACGGACGAGGCCGGCAATACAACCCTGGTGTACATCGAAAAAGAAACCGGGGCCACGCCGGAACTGATGGAATTGGGTCAGACATATCGCGTTACCGGCATTTCTGAGTTTTACAGCACCGTCCACCAGATCAAACCGCGTCTTCAGGCTGATATTTCCGAAATTTACCCGCCGGTGGTGTTGGTGGATATGAACACCGCCACCAGCGCCTTACCCGGCGAGACGGTGACGATGACGATTGCCGTGCGCAATTATACGGAACGGCCGTTAACTCAGGTCGTCATTATCGCCCAGGCCCCAGACGGATCAGAACCGCTAACCTGGAGCATCGACGACGTTGCCGCTGGCGGCGGCCGGGCGGAGGTGCAATACAATTTCACGCTGCCAGACGATGCCGCCGGTTCGTTAACCTTTCCGCCGGCCGAGGCGCAGTTTGCCGACCAGACCGAACCGGCCGCGTCGGAGCCGTTTGTGACGTACGTGGGCACGGCCGTGCCGATTGGCGCGATTCAGGGCACGGGCGACCGTTCGCCCTATGTGGCCCAGACGTTAACCGCGGAAGGAGTGGTCACGGCCGTGTTCCCCGACCTCGGCGGCTTCTGGCTGCAATCGGTGGTGGCCGATGCTGATCCGGCCACGTCTGAAGGGTTGTTTGTTCTCGCCGACGTGGTTCCGGCCGATCTGGCGGTGGGTGATCTGGTGCGGATAAACGGCCGTGTGCGTGAATCGTCTGGTCAGACGGCGTTGGTTCCGGCCGGAGAAACGGCCGTCAGCATCCTCAGTACGGGCAATGCGCTGCCCGCGCCCGCCGCCTACGACCCGCCCGCCGATCCGGCCGACGCCCTGGTTTATAAGGAAGCGTTGGAGGGCATGTTGGTGACTGTGCCGGGAACGGCCGTGATCGTTGCCCCCACCACCCAATATGGCGAGTACGCCTACATCTTGCAAAAATGGGCCATCAACGCGGTGGCGCGCATCGAAGACGTGGGCTACCTGCTTTTTGCCGACGATGGCTCCAATGTGGCCCACGCCGACGCCGCCACGCTGCCCTACACGGTAGCTAAAGGCGACCTGATCGACAATTTGACCGGCCCGCTGGCTTACACCTTCGACAATTACAAAATCGAGCCGGTGATTACCCCCACGGTGACGGCCGCGGAACGGCCGTTGCCCACATTCGCTCCGGCCGGCCCGGACGAAATCACCATCGCCACCTTTAACGTGGAAAACCTGTTCGACGCAGCCGATCCCAATCCGGCCAGCCCGCCCAAACCCACGCCCAGCCAATACGAAGCCCGCCTCAACAAAGCAGCCGAAGCCATTCTGGCGCTGGGCGCGCCCACGATCATCGGTTTGCAGGAAGTGGAAAACATCGGTGTGCTGGAAGATTTGGCGGCGATGGCTCAACTGGCGGATTACGATTATCAGCCGGTGCTGATAGAGGGTTTTGATTCGCGGGGCATCGACGTGGGGTATCTGGTGCGCGGCGATGTGGCCTCGGTGGATGGTTTTAGCAGCCACCCGGGTCCCAACGAATTGACTAGCCGCCCGCCGCTGGTGCTAACAACCACGGTGCAGCTTGCTTCCGGCCCGCAAACCATTACCCTGATCAACAATCACTTCCTTTCACTCTCGGCCGGGGAAGAGGCGACCGAACCGCAGCGCGCGGCGCAGGCCGCCTGGAATGTGACTCTGGTGGAGCAAATTTTGGCGGGTAATCCGTCGGCGCAGGTGGTGGTGTTGGGTGATTTGAACTCGTTTTACCAGACGCTGCCCCTGGACACGCTGCAAGCGGGCGGGCTGCGCCACGTCTTTGAGTTTGCGCTGGCGGCGGGGGAAGAACTGCCGTACACCTACATTTTTGAAGGGAAAACGCAGGCCCTGGACCACATTTTGCTGACGGAGGGGTTGTTTGCGCGGGTAACGGCCGTTACCCCCCTGCACATCGACGCCGACTACCCCCTTGCCGACCCGGCCGATACCTCAGCCCGCCATGTCTCTGACCATGATCCGCTGGTGGTGCGGCTCTCGTTCCCCTAAATACATCAAGACCCCAAGGGTTTCCCAAAACCCTTGGGGTCTTTTTTTATGGCTTGACGCGCAGGCCGTGTTCGGCGTGAATAAAGCGGCGCGTGCCGGTTTCGGAGCGAATTAGCAGCGAGTGGGTTTCGGCCACATCGCTGCGGAAACGCATGGCGGGCAGCAGGGCGCTGTCGGTGATGCCGGTGGCGGCGAAAAAAATCTCATCCGTTTGCACCAATTCATCACACGTCATGATCTTTTTGATGTCCAGACCGGCTGCTTCCACTTCCTGCCGTTCCTCTTTGGTTTGTGGGCAGAGGCGGGCCAACATGCCGCCGCTCATGGCTTTGACGGCGCAGGCGGCCAATACGCCCTGATGCGCGCCGCCGATGCCCATCAGCAGGTCCACGCCGGTCCCTGGCGACAATGTAACCAATGCCCCTTCGGCGTCGCCCTCATCTTTGAGCAAAATGTGCGCCCCGGTGTCCCGAACTTCCTGAATGAGTGGTTCGTTGCGCGGGCGGTCCAGAATGATGACGGTAAGATCGCGCACCGCTTTTTCTTTGACGCGGGCCACGAGGGCGAGCGTCCAGGCGGCCGGAGCGTCCAGGCATTCGTGCACCAGGGCGTGGGCGGCTTCCTGGTCGACGATGATTTTTTCCATGTAGGCGGCGGGGCCAGGCGACCAGAGTGTATTGCGGGGGGTGATGCCGACGACGGAAATGGCTCCTGGGCGACCTTTGATGAGCAGGTTGGTGCCGTCGATGGGGTCGACGGCCAGGTCTACTTCGGGGCCGTTGCCGTTGCCTACTTTTTGGCCGCAAGCGAGAAGGGAACGGCCGTCTATTTCGCGCTCCTCACCGATGACGATACGGCCGTCCATGTCCAATGTGTCCAGAGCGGAGGCCATCGCGCGTGTAGCCGCCCGGTGGGCAGCCCCATGATCCCCTGAGCCCAGCCAATGACCGGCGGCCAACGCGGCCGTTTCTGTCACGCGGATCAGGTCTAAGCCGATGTTGCGGGGTGGGTGTTCAACAGTCATAGCTCTACTGCCTCCAATAAACCGGCGGCTTCCCAGGCGATCATGCCGCCTTCCATAACGGCGAGGTTGGTGATGCCGCGTTCTTGCAGGGTTTGGGCGGCGCGCCGGCTGCGTCGCCCACGGCGGCAGACGAGGATAATTTTGGCGTTGGGTGGAACGGCCGTATCCGGGTTAGACAAAATATCCGCCAGAGAAAGCAATCTGGCCTGAGGAATGTGGCCGCGGCTGTATTCGCGTGGTTCGCGCACGTCCAGAATATGCAAATTCTCTTTTTCCGGTCCGTGCAGTTCTTGCCAAAGCTGCGCGGGCGTGATGGTAGGCGCGGAATCTATTGGAACCTCGCCGATTTTAGAGATGCCGATCAAATCACTGCGTTTAGGCAAGTTTTGGCACTCTTTAAATACCCGCCAGGGACATTCATAAATGCAAATGGCCGGGTCGAGCTTGCGGTAAAACAGATGAGAAATAGCCGTATCGTCTTCCAGAAAATTTTCTTTGCCCAGGTACAGGTCAAATCCGGTTGATTCCATGATTCTCATGACCGGTGGGCCGACCCGCACCATAAACACGTCTCCTCCGCGCTCGCGGTAGGTGTGGACAATGGATTCCAGCATGTGAATGCCGCTGAAATCAACGTGGGCCACGCTGTGCATGCGCAGCATGAGAAATCGTTGATCCGGACTTTGTTTCAGGTGTTCCAAAATGATTTCTTCAACGTGATTGACTGCGCCAAAATACAGGTCGCCTAAAATTTCGATGATGATGAGCTGCGGGCAGCCTTCTCTTGCCGGTTGATGGTTGAAGTGTTTGAATGTGGGGTCGGGAATGACGGCCAAAACGCGCGGGGTGCTGGTGCGCAGCACATAAAGCGCCAGAGAGACCAAAATGCCGATCAGGACGGCAAATTCCAGTGAGATGACCAACGTGCCCAGCAGGGTGATGACCATGATGGCGGCGTCGCCGGCCGCGCCTTGCCAGATGCGGCGAATTTCTACAGTATCGACCATGCCGTAAGCGATGACGATGACCACGCCGGCGAGAGCTGTACGCGGCAAATATGCCGCCATCGGACCGAGGGCAAACATGGCGATAATCACAAAGAGCGCCGCAAAAATGGAAGAAAAGGGTGATTTTGCGCCTGCCTCGTAGCTGATGGCTGTGCGCGGAAAGGAGCCGGTGACGGGGTAGCCGGAAAAGAGGCCGGAGGCGATGTTGGCCATGCCCTGACCGACAAATTCCTGGTTGCTGTCCGGTCGTTGGCCGGTGCGGGCGGCAAGAGACCGGGCGATGGCTGAGGTTTGCACCAGGCCGATGGCGCCGATGGCCAGCGCGCCCGGCGACAGCTTGGAGATGAGCGCCAGGTCGAAAATGGGTAGTTTGGCCAGCGGCGGCAGGTTGTGCGGCAGTTGGCCGATGACGCTGACGCCGGCTTTGTCCAGTTGGAGAAGGTAGACGATGACGGAGGCCAGGATCATGCTGATGAGGGCGGAGGGTAGTTTGGGGTTGATGCGACGCAGGATGACGATGAAGACCATGACGCCGATGCCGAGAACGGCCGTTGGCCAATGCACTTGATCGAGGTTTGTAATGGTACTGGTAAGCGTGCCGACGATGGTGTCGCTGGGAATGTTCATGCCCAACAACGGTTGAAGCTGGCGGATAGCGATGAGAATGCTCGCGCCGGAGGCAAACCCGACGATCACCGAATGGGAGACAAAATTGACAAGAATGCCCAATCGGGCCAGACCCATGGCCAATTGGAACAACCCGGCCATCAGGGCAACCATACCGGCGGCGATCACATATTCGGGGGAACCTACGGCGATAATTCCGGAGAGAGAAGAGAAGACCAATAACGAGATGGAATTGGTTGGCCCAGTTTGCATCTGGTCAGATGAACCCCACAGGGCGGCAAAAATTGCGCCGACGATGGCGGCGTAAATGCCCATTTGGGGCGGGAGTTCGGCGATGAAGGCGAAGGCGATGCCTTGGGGGAGGAGGATGACGGCGACGGTGATGCCGGCGATGAGGTCTGGTCGAATGTGGCTGCGTTGGTACGAGCGGAAAAGGCGATACGGCCGTTCCAAATAAAAAATCGCCGGTTTGTACACAGAAGACAGGTTAACTCTCGGCCCAAATTTTGCTAACATGAAACGGTTCCCTTATTACGTTTCTTCTTCATCAACAGAGGCGATAGGCGGCGCTTTCACGGTTTCTTGTTCGCCTGGTTTCTTGTCCTTTTCGTCCTTGCTAGAGGGTGTGGCCTGGGTAGTTTGTGTGAGGCGTATAGGTTGAATTTCCGATTCGGGTAGGTCCACACGATACGGATCGACATGTTGGTTGCCACAAAATGGGCATAAATTCCAGGACAATTCCATGAGGGCGTGGCAGTCGGGGCAGGCTTTACGCAGGCGCGTATGGCAGTATGGGCACAGAATCCAATTGGGGTCGATGGTGCGAGAGCAGCCGGGGCACGCCGGGCGTTCTTCAATCTCTTGCAGCAGAGCTTCTTCTTCCAGGGCGCGTTCATAAGCCTGGGCCAGGGTTTCAGGCGGCCGTAAAATGAAATAAATGATAATGCCCACAAATGGCAGCGCCGCTACCAACAGAGCTGCCAAAATTTGGGCAAAGGGATCGCGTGAACGCGCGCGCATGTCCCGGAAAGCCCAGATGATGAGACTAAGCCAAAGGGCGGCCAATAGCGCACCTAAAATCGCCGCAAGAATTGTGAGGAACGAGGTGATGGTTTCCAAACTAGGAATAGTCATAAATGTTTCTCCGCCGCCACAATGGGGTTGCTGCTGCGCGGAAATTATAGCACATAACAAAAAGCGCCCCACGAGAGGGCGCTGTAAAAAAATAAATGAGATAAAAAAGTAGCTGAACCGGTTGCTCTGGCAAGACCCCAAGGGTTTGAGGTTCTAATAACCTAAATTTTGGGGAGTAAACCCTTGGGGTCTATATTGTTATAAAAAAAATAAAGATGGGGCTGATTATAAATGATGCCCAGGTTATTTATTCAAACCCGCGGTGACGCGGCTAAACATATTCCCTATCTGCGGTCCAAGAATGGTTAGAATTGCCACAATGATAATGGCGACCAGGACAATGGTTATGCCATATTCGGTTAAACCTTGCCCCTCTTCGCGTGGCAGAAAAATCATCTAATTCTCACCTCCTTTTATAGCCGCAAGGCTAGCAGTCTGGGTGCCCTTTGTCAATGAATTTGCCGCGTGGTTTGAGATGGTTGGTTCAGTCCAATCAATTTTGTTTTTTTGGCGCGGGCAGGAATGTGAACAGCAAGATGAGTAAAAATATGCTGATGGTAATCCAATCCATGTGAGTGTCCTTGAACCTTTTGGGGGTGATGTGGCGAGGGAGAAAGGTTATTTGGGTGAGTCTTACGGTACAGATACCAGGAATCTGGTATGCTTTTAAGGCTTATCAAAGTAAGCAGCAGGTTGTACAGGTATTATGCCTCACGTTTGGGCGCACCTCACTGAGAAACAAGTCATGATTTTGTGGGCAGCGTGCGCTCTCAGAAGGCATCGGAGGTGGTTCGATGAATTTCCGTAAAATTTTGGTTCCTTTGGATGGCTCAGAGTTGGCGGAACGAGTTGTGCTGCCGGCTATAAGAATTGCGGAAGGTGTGAAGGCGCAGGTTGTTCTTCTGACGGTGGTTACGCCAACGCCTCGCCCAGACACTCCCGGTTTGGTGGAACGGGCAGTGCAGACGAGCAAGTATGAGGCGGGGCTTTATTTGAAATCGGTGCGCAGTCATTATTTACCGGCGGCCGTGGAGGTGGAAACGGCCGTTACCACCGGCCAACCCGCCAACGCCATCATCGCTTACATTCAGGAAAATGATGTCGATCTGATCCTGATGACTACGCACGGCCGTTCCGGACTCACGCGGTGGTCTTATGGCCGGGTCGCCGAAAAAGTGCTGCGCCGTGCGCCCTGTCCCACCGTCATCTTGCGCAGCCATCAGCAAATTGTGCCTGAAGGCATCAAGCGCATTCTTGTCCCCTTAGACGGCTCGCGGCTGGCCGAACAGGCGCTGCCGCCGGCTCACGACATCGCCGCGGCTTTAGGTGCGGAGATTGTTTTGCTGCAAGCGATAGAACCGATGCTGCCATTTCCTTTTTCCGCCGCCAATGTCGCCGAGGAAGTGGAGACTTCGCCGGTGTGGGAATACCTGACCCGCGTGCGCATCCGGCTGCAGGCCGGCGGCGTAACGGCCCATGCGGAGGTGGTTGTTGGGCCGGTCGCCGATGCGGTTATTGATTATGCCGATTCGCACCAGGTGGATCTGATTGTCTTATCCAGTCTGGGTTCATCGGGGTTTCAGATGTGGGTGTTTGGCAGCGTGGCGGAACGGGTGATGCAAGGCGCGCACTGCGCGACAATGGTTATTCGACAAGAAGAGACGGCGCAAGAGGATTAAGGCATGGTTGAGCGACAAAAATTATCGTGGCTGGTGGCCGCGCCACTACTGGTGGATGGCCTGGCTCTGGCAGTGTTGTGGGTGTGGGGGGGCACGGCCGTTTCCACTCTGCAAACCCCATCTGGTTTTAACGCGATTTACCTCATCGGCGCATATATTCTGATGTGCATCGGCGTTTACCTGATTCGAAAATTGGAGCCGGGGCCAGGTGTGGGCGCGTGGGCCGAACAAAGCCCGCTGCTGGCCCGGCCGACGCGCATTGTGTTGGGCGTTGTGTTCGGTCTGGCCATGATGACTGTGCTGGCCTTCCAGCTTGGCTACTTCAATTCGATTTTTGTGGTGGACACCCTGGCTTTGGGCGAAGGGGAATCGGCGACGTTGTTTGCCTTTGCGCCGGGGGCGTGGCTGGGCATGTCTTTGTTGTACACGGCGTTTCTGGCCTTGAAGGTGACGCCGACGGTGGTTTGGGGGAACGGCCGTTACCCCTGGCAGGCATTATTTGGACTGCTGGGCGTAAACGTCATGTTTGTGTTTCTGGCCATTCAGCTAAAAGCGGTTCTGGCGCTGGTCACAAATCCGGGCGCGATCGGCCCGGTTTTGCTCACATTTTTGGCGTTTTTGCTCCTTTTTGCCCCCCCGCGCCTCGTCTATCTGGCAAAACAACGAGGCGTAGGCGGTCTAACCTTCCTCGGTTTGGCCTTTGCCTCCAGCCTGTGGGTGTGTCTGGTAAGCTGAACTGGGGATTGGGGGATGGAGACTGGAGATTAGAGACTGGAGATTGGGTTCGTCTCCGCACTCCGTACTCCGCACTCCGCACTCCCCCTAATTTCGCGCGAAAAAATCACGCACGTTCACCAGCAATCGCCGCTGGCCGGCGCTGTCGAAGTTGTGCGGCTGGCCGGCGTAATGCAGGCATTCTACCGTTTTGCCCAATCCGCGCAGCGCCTCGCATAATTGGTCCGACCAGATTGGCGGGACGACGCCATCCTCCAGGCCGTGGTGCAGGCTAACCGGCACCCGAATGCGTTCCAGGTGGTAGCTGGGTGAGATGGCGCGCAGCAACTCGTCGCTGGTGTCTAGTTCGATACGGCCGTCTTTCCCCCCAGACCATTCCCAAATCCGCGCAAAGTTTTTTTGCTCATCGCCGCTCATCGCCCCGTACAGGGCCGCTGCGCGCACATCGCTGCTCACGGTGATGACGCGCAGCGCAACGCCGCCGCCCATGCTGTGCCCGAGCAGGTAAATGGCGTCCGGGTCTGCCTGCGCCAGAGGGCCAGGTTGTCCGGCTTGCGCTTTGATCAGCGCAATCAGGTTCAGCGTGTCGATGGCGTAGCCGACGCGGAACAAATTGGGGCCGGAATCGGATGGCGGGTAGTTGCGGTAATTGGGATGGATGACCAGATACCCGGCGTTGGCCAGGGCGTCGGCATAGGGTGTGGTATAGGCTTGAATCTGGTAATCGGCCGGATCGACGTAGCCGTGCAGCACCAGGACGACAGGCAGTTTGTCGCCGGGGGGCGTGTTCATGAAACCGTAGATGGTCAGGCCGTCGCTGGGATAGGTGATGAGGCTGCGGGTAAACCCGGGCAGTTCGGCCATCGTCTCGACAATGTGCAGTTCGCCGCCGCCATACGGCCGTAACGCCAGTTCATCAATCGTCAATCCGGCATAGGGGTCGGGCGTGGGCGAGGGGCCAGGGGTGGGCGTGCTTGTGGGCACGGCCGTTGGCCAGGGCGTGCCTGTGGGCGCGGCGGTGGCAGCTGGGGCGGGTGTGTATGTTCCGGGCAGCGGTACTTCGGGGAATGGATCGGTCGGCGTGGGGAAAACGGCCGTGGCCATCAGCGTGGGCAGTATCATTGTTGGCGTTGTGGGGGCGCAGCCGGCCAGCAGGCCCACAATCAGGCCGAGCAGCAAAAATTTATGACAGCCAGGAAACATGTTTGCAGGTTTATGCGGGTTTGAAGAATGCAAGCCGAACATGCTCCGGTCTTTGGGTTGATGGGGAATGGCTCACGGATTGGTCTGGCCCGGACTCCAAAACGGCATGTCGCCGCGCCCTAAATCGGTCGTCGGCCCGCCATCAACGGGGATGATTTTTACCTGGCTGCCGCTTTCTTCCATCACGGATAAGACAACCGCGTCGCTGTTAGGCGACCAGATGTGGTGGCTGAGCGCATACTGGTCAAAAAACGGCAAAAATTGGCTGATGAACAGGCCTGACGGAACAAAGGAGAGCGCCTGCCGTTCTTCGCCTGTTTCCAGGTTGATGATGGCCAGATTAAATTCGTGGCGCGGCGGTTGCAGATTGGGTTTGGCGGCGATGGGGCGACGGCCGTCATCCTTCTTCATGACGTTGGTGCCAAAATCGTCGCTGTTGTCGCCGGTGTTGATGGTGGCCAGGTAACGGCCGTCCGGCGACCAAAAGAACGCGAGGTTGGTATTGCCGCTGAGCAGGCGCGTTTCGCCCGATTCGGCGTCGAACAGGCGCAGCGGTCCCCAGGCGGTGATGCTGCCTTCGCGCGCGCCGTTGGTAAAGGCCAGTTGGCTGCCTACCGGGCTCCAACTGAGAGCGACCATGCCGGAATGTCGCTCCAGCCAGCGTTCGCCCGTCTCTCGATTGGTGACGACCAGCCAGCTTGTGCCGTCGCCCAGGTCTTCGGCATAGGCCCAGAAACGGCCGTCGGCCGAAATGCCCGGCGTTTGGAAAAAGCCGGGCGGGGCAATCTCTTCGGCGTTCTCGAAGCTGTCGGTGTTTAATAATGCCAATCGGGCGTCGGACCCGGAAATGCCGCTGTGGACCAGTAATTTTTGGCTGTCGCCGGTCCAATTCCAATACACCGGACTGCCGGTGGTCAGCAGGCGGTCGTCCAGGGGCGTATCGGCGGCCACCAGCCGCAAGCCGATACCGTGGCGCGGGTCGTTGGTGAGAAAGCTGAGCAAACGGCCGTCTGGCGACCAATACAGGTAAAACGGATTTTGCCGTGTGTCGGTGTACAGGCTAATGGCTTCGCTGCCTTCCTGGTCGGGCAGCAGAAAAATGGTTTCGTCGCCAATGACGGCCAGCGAACGGCCGTCTGGCGACCAGGCGGGGAACTGGTAGTTGAAGGTGGTGTCGGTGAGGAGACGGCCGTTGTTGCCATCCGGGTCGA
This sequence comes from Chloroflexota bacterium, assembly GCA_029559155.1. GTDB lineage: Bacteria > Chloroflexota > Anaerolineae > Promineifilales > Promineifilaceae > Leptovillus. Next base: position 2,050 of record JAKQCM010000141.1, on the reverse strand, counting down.
TGGTTACAACCTGGCCGTTTTGATTGATGTAGGCGATGCGGCCGGGCGGATTTGTGTTGGCAGCGGAAACGGCCGTGTCGCTTCGCCCCCGCGTGATCAGCCAAAGCGCGCCGACTACGCCTGACCCTAACAAACTAATGACCAGCACAAGAATCAAACCGATGAACCAACAGCCCGGTCTGTTCGATGAATGTTCGGGCGGCTGAGGAGCAACGGGCAGCAAATCGGGCAGCGGAGTTACAACAACAATAGGCGGTTCATCACCTGGAATGCCCAAATCCGGCAGTTCAGGAATGGATGGTTCCAGGTCTTCAAGAGGCCAATTTTCAGATTCGTTCATGGATTATTTTGGTTTTGCCAGGTCTGTGATCAGGCGCTTGCCGCCTTTATCGGGTATCCGGCCAGTTATCTCCGCTCGGCCAGGTTGCCACCTCGTCTTGCAAGGAAGGTATTGGCGTTTACTCTGACCATCATGCTAACATGCTTCGCCAGTTAGACGAACGATCATATATTTTTTTAGCTTTGTTCTAACATACATCTAACGTGGCAATCTTACCATAAACGTTATAGGCGAGCGGCAAATGGGAGCAATGACAACGCCCTCGCCGAATAAAAATCCATAGACCCCAAGGGTTTTTCCCTGAGGATTTGGATTGGTTGGGTATTAAACCCTTGGGGTCTTAGTACATATTATCTTATTTCATATCCTAAAAAGGAGGTTTTTCAATTATGTGGTGGCGAACCGTTAATGGAAATTCTGTTTGGCAGGAAATGGATAGGATGCGCCAGCAGCTAGATCGCATGGCCGATAACATGACGTACCGTTCGGCGCCCTCTTTTCCGGCGTTGAATGTCTGGTCTAACACAGATGGCTTGCTGGTGACGGCCGAGGTACCGGGCGTGGAACCAGAAAATCTGGATATTGCCATTGTCAATCAAACATTGACGTTGAGCGGCAGCCGTCAACCGGCTGATCTGGATGAACAGGCCCGTTATCATCGCCAGGAACGCGGCTGCGGCGAATTCAAGCGCACCATCGAACTGCCGTATCGCATTGCCGCCGACAAGGTGGAGGCAAAGTTTAAGAACGGCGTCCTGACCATTACTTTGCCGCGCGTTGAGGAAGAAAAACCGCGCCGGATTCTGGTGCAGGCGGCCTGAGACCGCGCACGTAAGTTTATCGCAGGAGAGTGAACCATGTCTGACGAGAATGCACGTGAATTTGAAGTGGAAAAACAGATGGTCGAAACGCCTGAGGGCGTTGAAACAACACGCGCCGGACGGACGTACATCCCAAGAATTGATATTGTGGAGCTAAATGAGGGCATTCGTCTGTTGGCGGACCTGCCCGGCGTGGATGAGAACACGCTGGATATTGTGTTGGAGAATGATCAGCTGACGATTGAGGGCTTTGTGGAAGCGGAACGGCCGTCTGGCTACGATCTGGCTCATGTGGAATATGGCGTTGGCAACTTCCGCCGGGTGTTTAAGCTTTCTGACCAGGTAGACCAGGAGAAAATTTCGGCCACCATCAAGCATGGCGTCTTGCAGTTGGATATGCCGTTTGCCACTGGCCCTCGGACACGCAAAATTGCCGTCCGGACTGCCAGCTAATCGGAACTGTTTATAATTATTTTCGGTATGCCTTGCTCAGAAGTCGGGCATCCGTTGGCAAATATGCTAATCAGCTCTTCGTGAATGGGTTCCGCACTTCGAGTAACGAATACCGGGAGGTGTTGATTAAAATGAGAAACTTAATTCCCTGGAGACGACAGGAACAAGAGATCAGTCTGCCACGCCAAAGCGACGATCCGCTGTATGGTTTGTGGCAAAATGTGAACCGGGTCTTTGACGACTTTTTTACCGGCTACGATGTGATGCCCTTTGGGGCCATGAAGAACGAGTTTTCGCCGTCGGTGAACGTGTCTGAGACCGATGAGGCCATAGTGGTGACGGCCGAACTGCCGGGCCTGAGCGAGAAAGACGTAGACGTTGCCCTGATTCAGGACGCTCTGACCATTAAGGGTGAGAAAAAGCAGGAGCATGAAGA
>JAKQCM010000139.1 GCA_029559155.1 Chloroflexota bacterium | reverse complement strand
GAACGCGAACGCTGCTGATGCAACGCGAAGCGCTTGGAGACATCCTCAAAACGAATGGCTGTGCTCATAGGATCATGCTACTCTCGCCCCACTCTTCCTGAAGGCAGACATCAAAAAGCCAGTCCGTAACTTAACACAGATACAGAAATACGCAACCGCGTGACGCCGGAGGCTTTCATAAAAGAACGGCGCCTCATCGTAAATGGGGCGCCGCACAAGGTGAATGACCAAATATCAAGGGACGAAGTCCACCATTCGCCCATCCGTGGTCATCCAACCACATGGGTCATCTGTGCAGGCCGAATCGGGCAGCAGTTGGCAATAATTTCGCGCCGTCATGGGCAGAAAGATGAAATAGGAAAACGGTTCCGCCGCGTCAAGGGCGTCATTCTCGGGCACGGCTTCACGCGGTTCGACCTCCGTCGTCGCAGCCATCGTGGCCGGTTCCCACGAAGGCCCCACCATGCGCAAGGGAACCATCTGCAGATACGCCACACGCTCCACCTTCAAATACATCACCTGCATGGTCATGGGGGTGTTGTAGATCTGATCCAGCAGGGCTTGGCTGCAATTTCCCTGGATCATACAGGAATCGTAAGCCACTCCCGCCGGCACGAAATACTCCGGCGCCGCCATGCTGGCCCCGCGCATATACGGCAAATAGGCAGTTCCGCCTGCCAGATCCATGTCCTTCCAATGTCCCCGCAGCGGCAGTCCCATGCTAGAAACATGATCCACCGAAAGCCCCTCCGATGTATCCATGCGGTAAGTGCCGCCGATGGGCCGATCCACATTCCCGGTCGGGTTTCCCGGAAACTGCGTGTACATGTCTACCGGCATAGGCGGGAAATTCAACCACAGGTAATCCGCCTCCGCCGGGGCGTGCAGCTCAAAACGCTCATGCCGATCCCCAAAACGAGCGCGCAGCTGATTCACCAGCGGCGCCAGGAGACCGGCATATCCCACTCCCACGTAGCTGTGAAAGGTGAAGGTCTCAGCACTCAACACTTCAACGGAAACGACCTGCGGCGCCTGCAATGTGAACACGGCCGTGAGCTGCCGATAATTCTTGTTCGACATGATGATCTCACATCCCATGTTCGCCGGCACCACCAAGGCCCCTTCCGCCGTGAACTGCGACCGCAGCAGATCGCTTTCCCAATAACGGTATTGATTCTGCCACTCCGACACCTTCGGGTTACGAATCGGTTTGTTCAAACCGGCCGGCACATACGTGTACAGATCTATCTGACGGGTGACCTCGACCGCGCCATTATACACTCGCACTGTCGAGGCCGGCGACACGGTGCCGAACTGATCAATCCGCGCCGGCTGGCCAAGACACCCAAACATCGTGCCGGTCCAGCTGCCGTCAATCACAAAACGAGGATACACATCCGCCGTGATCACCACCGTATCGCCAGTCCGTTGCCCAGATTTGTAGCGGAGAATGCCATAGCCAGGGGTGTAAGAGAGGATGCTGCCGACGAGGTAATTCTCAGGGACGATCCCCACCAGGTCTACGATGCTCAAGCCACGAGGTTCTAACCAATCTATCGCACTCGCCGTTGCTGTTGGAAGTAAGCCCGTCGTGGAGGACATCGCCCCGCTCTCCTCCATCGCCAGCAAGGGCATGGCATTCGCCAACAATGCCACGACGACTACCATCACTGCTATTCCACGAGCGCCGCCCCGCCGTCTCATCTTCCGCCTCCATCACACTTCTAAACCGAAATATAGCCAAATTCTTACTTTAATTATACCTCGAAAATGGGCGGGAGCAATAGGAAAAAGGTCACAAAACCGGAATTCAAACCCATCTCAAACACAGATCGCGACAGGGGCACCCCTGTCGCGATCAACATACTTTTCCTATAAGGCCGGCTAGCTAGGGCACATCCAGGTACCGCTGGGCATATTCCATAAACGTCTGCCCCGTTGCGGTCAACCGTCCAGTGGTAGGATCAATCAAATATGCATACGGATTGAAATTCGGGTTATTGTCATCCAGGCTATACCAGGCCCACCGCTGCACCAGGCGACACTCATCCGCGGGATAACCCAGACTACAATCCTTGGTGTTCATGAAATAATCGAAGGTGTCGGTCAGGAAGCTCTGCACCAAGGCTAGGTCGTCCATCCCCGCATGATGATAGACAATGCCATATTCGGAAACGACGAGCGGCTTTTGCTGCTGCTCGTGATCCTTCATCCACTGGCGAAAGGCCCGAATCTGAGCATTGAAAATGATCATATTATTGTGATCCCCATCACTGTAAAGCATACCACGGCACTCACTGTAACCGGGCGGGACGTCAGCGCCGTAATCATCACAATCTTCCTTGAAAATAAAATTGTGTACGTTCCATACGTCCACAGGCATGGGACTGCCGTAGTTAGAGACGTAAGCATTCCACATCTTGGTCAAATATTGCAAGCGGGTAGGCGTCGCCTGGACCATACCGCCGATGCCGACCTGAGCCGTAGGATCTCCCGCTTTGATCGCATTGCGGATTTCATAATAGGCTCGCGCGTAGAGCTCCGGCAGCATTTCGTCCTGTCCTCCCCCATCCCAATCCCGGCGATCCATCTCGTTGCCGATGAACCACAACATCCCCGGATTGGCGTCCGCAATCGCGGTCAGCTGCGCCAGCCCCCCCGCCCGCGTGGCAGAAGCAGGCGAAGTAATGACGTAATCATAGGGTTGGACATACGGGCACACCGCCCGGTTGCGGGTCCGGGTCGGCCAACAGGTAGTCTTCTGATGCAAACGGACGACCTGCACATAGTCCATGCCCCGCGGCCGCGGCACATCCGACTTGGCCTCGAAACGCGCGTACCATCCCGCAGCGAGCTTGCCCACATCCGCATAGTTCGAAATGTTGGGCGACAAGGCGCAATATCCCAGCCGCGAGCTGCGCGGCCCATAATCACGGAGCACCAGCGGCAAATAGGCGCGCGGGAGCATGTCGCCGGCGGACACGGTCGTGACATCCTGAGCGCCGTCCAACGGTGTAGATTCCTGTACCTGCGGCAGCGCCACAGTGAGGCGTTGCGGCGTCGCTGCCGTCGCCAATCCCACAAATACCAGCATCAACACTAGTACACCTGTCACGTGCTTCAAGATCTTATTGCGCCACATGAAACCATACCTCCTCCTGCTCATTTATCGCTGATAAGCCAGATATTCCCCAAGGGCTGCACGGCATGATTCTGCAGCCAATCCGCCGCATACACGTTCACATCCATAACCGCAGCTGCAAAAGGGCGCGTCCCCCCTTCTGCGAGCAGCTGCTCGATCTCCCAACAGCAGTAGCGCACCTCCACATCCTGGCGTACCCCCTCCACGTATTGCAGAAAACGCAGCGGCGAGGCTAAAATCGGCTCCGCCAGCACCACGGCATCAGGCGGAGCCACCCGTAAAACCTCCTCGGCATACTCCCGTGGATCCGTATAGCCATTCTTGGCCGGCCACAGAAAAAATGTCTTGCCGGCGGGGCCAGGCACATGCACCCCATCGCGGAAGCTGAAACCGCGCTCGACCACCTCCGGCGCGAGCCGATAGGTCCCCACCGGAACCAAAACGACCGCCGCAGCCACGAGGCCATAGGCTAGCCACCGTCGCAGCGATGGCGTGAGCTTGCGCTGCAACCACTCCAGCAACGCCTCAAAGCCTACCGCCATCCAGACCGCAAAAGGCACATAACTCGGCAGGTAGAACACGTAGCGATCCCCCACGCGATAGGCAAACGCGAACACAAAAACCGCCGCGTAGAGCAACGCCACATAAACGGATTCAGCCACATCGAGGCGCTGCCACACCCGCCACAGCCCTACAAGGCCACAAACGCCGGCCAGCCCCACAAACTGGAAACCCAGAAAGAACACCCACTGAAAGGCATCATCCGCCAGCCAACGCAGCGAAAAATCAAACATCGCCCCGCTGAAGTCATAACTCTCAAATGAGAACAACGCCCAGCGCACGATTTCCGACCCTCGCAGCTGTAAGGTCGTCGCGTCCCGCGCCAGCAGCAACGCCAGGGGTGCCACCCCCACCCCCAGAGCCACGCCAGCTCCCAACAAGGTGCGCCAGTGCGGACGCTGACGTCCTATCAACCACAGCAACGCCGGCACATACAGGCCGATCAGCAAATGTACAGACAGCCCCAGCCCCAGCACGAAAGCCGCTGCGATCAGAATCCAGGGCCTGGAGGTGTGAAACCACTTCACGCCCAACCACGCCAACAGCACCATCACCGCCAGCGTCATGGTATACACCTCGGCCCGGACGGCATGTTGCCAAAATGTGTGCGAGACGGTGAAAGCCATTACCGTCAGGAAACTCGCCAAACGCTTGAGCCCCAGTTCCCGCAGCAAGGCAAACAGCAGCCCCACCGTGAGCGCCCCAAACACGCTGGAGACCAGATTCACCCGTCGAGCGATGTCGCCGCCCAGGAAACGCACGAACTGATGGGCGACCCACACCCACAAAGGATGACTTCCCGCGCTGCCCTGAATGAGCCCTTGCACCGCATTCAGCTGTAAATGTCCATCATCGCCCCACAAGACAGTCGGCGCCACTGTAGACCAGTACAGCCCATAGGCCAAACCCACCACAATCAGGGCCAGAAAGAAATCTGAATGGCGTAAAGAAGACCACGCCCTCTGAATCTTCAACCGCAAAGAGCCAGCTCCCACCAAATGGATGTCATCGGAAATCAGAAAGCGCTGCCGTTAAAGGAAAAACGAAGACATACGTCGCTCAGCCGGGAGATCAAAAAGGAGAATGAAGACCAATGGGGTCACATAAAGCGTTACCACCGGGGAACGACAGGGCCTCCGCCCACATACGGATGGTCTCGTTAGCAGCAACCCCCTCCCGCCAGCAGCTCATCCCGCGGCAGAGCCCCGTCGCCGACGGGCCACGAAGAACAAGGCGACCCCCAAAATCATCAGCACGCCCCCGCCGATGAGGAAAGGCGCCATCCCGCCCCCCGCCGCCGGCTCCTCAGCAGCCACCGCCGTCGCTGTGACGGTCGGCGTGAGGACGACCACCGGCTCCTCCGTCGCAGGTGGCTGCGGCGATGGTGTGTCCGTAGGAGCAGGAGTGATGGTCGGCGCAGCGGTCGGCGTGGATGATGCCACTGTGGGAGTAGAGGTCGCCG
>JAKQCM010000136.1 GCA_029559155.1 Chloroflexota bacterium | reverse complement strand
CGTCGCCCAGGATTTCGGCTACGGCCGTGCGCACGGTTCCGCCGATAATTGCTCCGGCCTGCTCTACGGTCGCGGTTTTGCCGGTGCCGATGGCCCAGATTCGCTCGTAGGCGATGACGCAGGCGATGGCTTGCTCGGCTGTGAGTCCGGCGAAGGCGGCTTTTACCTGACCGCTGACAAAGCTGTGGGTTTCGCCAGCTTCGTTTTGCTCCAGGCTCTCGCCCACGCAGACCATCGGCGTCAGGCCGTGGGCCAGGGCGGCCTTAATCTTCTTGTTGACGCCTTCGTCGCTTTCGCCAAAATAGGCGCGGCGCTCGGAGTGGCCGAGGATGACATATTGGCAGAAGGGGGTGAGCATGTTGGGGGCGAGTTCGCCGGTGAAAGCACCGCTTTCGGCGAAGTACATATTTTGCGCGCCGACACCGATTTTCGTGCCTTTGACGCTGGCGGCTACGGCCGGAATGGCCAGGGCCGGCGGGCATAAAACGATATCGACGCCGCTGGTGGCGTTGAGGCCCTCGCGAATTTGTTCCACAAAGGCGACCGCTTCATCGGCCGTTTTATTCATTTTCCAATTACCCGCAATGATGGGTGTACGCATGGTTTTTTCTCCTTAATGGGGCAGCGGCGAATAAGCCGCTGTCATGAGTAAAATGGACGCGGAAGGGCTGAACCGGGAAAATCAATCCTGAGAAATGGCTGTAGGCCGATCCTTGTCTGTCAATTGGTTTTGGTTGGGAAGGTAGATTGATCCTGATAATTATAGGATAGGCGGGGGAGTGGGGCAATGAGGGTGTGTGACTGTTGCTGGATTTGGAGAGGCGTGGTATATCCGTAACGGCCGTATCCGCTGCAACGCAGTCCGGCGGCAAGACGTACAGTAGGCTGACAAACCTGTATATTGGAGCAAAACATGCGCATTATTTTGTATTTAGGTAAAGGCGGGGTGGGTAAAACGACGGTGGCAGCGGCAACGGCCGTGCGCAGCGCCGAATTAGGCTACAAAACCCTGGTCGCCAGCACAGATATCGCCCACAGTCTGGCCGACTCGTTCGACAAACCTCTAGACGCCGTGCCCGTACAGTTGGCCGAAAACCTGTGGGCGCAAGAAATCAGCGTCGTGGCCGACATTCACAACTATTGGGGGACGCTGCAATCCTTCGTCTCACAAAACATCAGCGGCAAAGGCATCAGCAACGTCGTCGCCGACGAGTTGTCGGCCTTTCCGGGCATGGACGAAATTGTCAGCTTGCTGCATATCAACAAACAAGCCCTGGAGCAAAATTTCGACCGCGTGATTATTGATGCCGCCCCGACCGGCGAAACCATCCGCCTGCTGACCATGCCCGATACCTTCCGCTGGTACGCCGGACACCTCTCCCGCTTTGAAACCAACGTCATCAAAGCCCTAAAACCATTCGCCGGACGCATCATTCGCGGCCCGGCCGAAATTTTTGAAGCGTTAGAAAAACTCGACGAGGCGACCGGCGAATTACGCAAAACGTTAAGTAACCCGGAAATTAGCAGCTACCGGGTGGTCTTGCAACCAGAAAAAATGGTCGTGCGCGAAGCGGAACGGGCCATTAGCTATTTGGGCTTGTTCAACTATCCGGTAGACAGCGTGATTATCAACCGCATTTTGGGCGAAAACGCTGAGGAAGGCGAGTTTTATCACAAGCGGCGGCAGCTTCAGGCCAAATACCTGCAAATGATAGAAGATAATTTCCGACCACTGCCTTTGTGGCGCGCTCCTTATTATGCCGACGAAGTGGTCGGCGTGGCGGCTCTTTCACGGCTGGCATTCGATTGTTTTGGCAATGAAGACCCTGGGCAGGTTTTTTATCGCGGCGCGGTGCAGGAATTTATCGAACTGCCGGATGGCGGCTATCGCCTGCGAATTCCCATGTCGTTTGTAACCAGCGGCGATGTGCGGCTGCGCAAGCGCGGCGACGAAATGTTCATTACCATCGGCAATTTTAAGCGGGAAATGATTTTGCCGGGGGTGCTGGCCAAACGGAAAGCGGTAGGCGGCGTGCTGCGAAATGGCGCGCTGGAAATAGATTTTTCACCGCCGCCGCTGCCAGATGAACAAGGCGAACAAACGGCGTTGTCGGGTGAAGCCTGATTGGTTCAGGCGATGCGAAAATAGGGTGATGGGCAAGGACGAATGAAAATTCGTCCTTGTTTTATTTTGTTATATCATTGTTGAGAGTAGTAGCTGAGTCAGTTTGGGTCAGGTGCAAATCTGGCCAAACCCCCATTAGCGATAAAACCAAATACAAAGGAGATTGACAATGGCAACCATTACAGTTTTGAAGTTTGATACGCCGGAAGGCGCCCAGGAAATGCTCGAACTGATACAAAGCCTGACCAAGCAGAACCTGATTTCGTTGCAAGACGCAGCGATTGTGGCCTGGGAAAAAGGCAAAAAAGCGCCGAAAACCCGACAGTTGGCCAATTTGGTTGGTCTGGGGGCGTTGGATGGCGCATTTTGGGGAATGCTTTTTGGTCTCATCTTTTTTGTGCCTTTCTTTGGCATGGCCATTGGGGCGGCGATGGGCGCGCTGGCGGGCAAATTCGCCGATTTTGGCATCGACGATGGGTTTATCAAATCGGTGCGGGAAAAGGTGACGGAAGGCACGTCGGCGTTGTTTTTGATGACGAGTGACGCGGTGATGGATAAGGTGATCCCGGCTGTTAAAGAAAAAGCCCTTTCCTTTGAACTCGTTACGTCCAATTTATCCACAGCAGCGGAAGATGAGCTTCGTTCGGCGTTCGGCATCGAATCGGCTGAATAACAGACTGCTTTTGGCATTGATATACTGGCGCGAGAGGAGGCGTTCGGTGATACATGAGCATGTGGTCTAGTATACTGCGTGAAAATCAATTTCGGCCGGAGGATGTGCCGGCGTTTCAGAACAAGTTGTTTTTTGAGGGGAATCGGAGACGGCCGTATCTGGAACGGTTTAGCGTACTCCTATTTCTAGCCACCGTGATCGCCACGGTAGGCGTGATCAACGATTCAACCGCCACCGTGATTGGCGCGATGATCATTGCCCCGCTCATGCTGCCCATCATGGCGACAGCCGGCGCGCTGGTTATGGGGCAGATGGGGCGGGCGATTCAGAGTTTATTTTTGGTTTCTATGGGCATTGCCAGCGTCATTGGTTTGTCCGCGCTAATGGGTCTGATGTATCCCGACGCCATTTCCTTCACCGCCAATTCCCAGATTATTGCGCGTACCTCGCCCCGGTTGTGGGACTTGATCGCTGCGCTGGCATCGGGAGCGGCTGGCGCATTTTGCATGAGCCGGGATGACATTGCCGATTCGCTGCCCGGTGTGGCGATTGCTATTTCCCTGGTTCCGCCCCTGTGCGTGGTAGGCATTAGTTTGTCGTATGGTGAAATGAGCGCGGCTTGGGGCGCGTTGTTGCTGTTTGTGACCAACATGCTGGCGATTCTGTTGGCCGGCGGCGGCGTGCTGGCCATTTTGGGATTGAGCGGCGCGGCGACTGTGAAACTGAAGGGTCACGCGCGGCGGAATGCGTTTATCCTGATCATCAGTTCTTTGCTGGTGGCTGTGCCGCTAGGCGCCACCGGGGCACAAATTACGTGGCAGTCGCGCCAGGAATTAGAAATTCGGCGGGCGGCCGATGCGTGGTTGGCCGGGACGGAGTTTGAGGTACGCGAGGTGAAAATTACCGGCAGTG
>JAKQCM010000132.1 GCA_029559155.1 Chloroflexota bacterium | reverse complement strand
GATTGTCATTATCATTGCCGTGGTCATCATTGCTGTTGCTGTCGTCGTCGTTCGAATTGTCGTCGTTGCTGTTGCTGTCGTCGTCGTTCGAATTGTCGTCGTTGCTGTTGCTGTCGTCGTTCGAATTATCGTCGTTGCTGTTGCTGTCGTCGTTCGAATTGTCGTCGTTGCTGTTGCTGTCGTCGTTCGAATTATCGTCGTTGCTGTTGCTGTCGTTATCGTTCGAATTGTCGTCGTTGGCGTTAGCGTTCGATAACATGCTCCTGCGCGTGTGGCTGCCGGTCAGGGTGGCAGAGGTTTGGCCAAGAACGGCCGTGTTACGGCCGTTTACCACCTGGGGAGCCAATTCCGCACCCGCCCCCACGCTAGAATCATCAACCAACTGGGTATCATCAGCCGATTGGCTGCCATCGGTCGCCACAGTGCCGCCGAAACTGGACGCTGCATCTTCACTCGAATCCACGACAGGCGCGGCTCCCATCGAATCATTAGCCGCAGCGTCGGCCGGATGGATGATGGCTGGCGCCGCTGCCGGTTCCGGCATAGCAGCCGTCGGGCTGCACGCGGCTACAACCATACCCAAGATCAGAACGGATACAAATACATAAAAAGTTGATTGTTTTTTCATCTCAATACACCTCGCTAACAATAAATTACCTTTGCTTTAATAGTCGTTAGCGGGGCCTAAAAAGTAACGGTTTGCTGTAAATTTGGGGTAAACGGCCGTTTTCCTGCTCCACCATCACCGAACGGCAAAAATCACCGCATACTCATCCCGATATACTTCTTCCAAACCAGGATCACCAGCGGCTTTCTCTAAAAAATTTTCGTGCTTTAAATCCGTAAAAACAAAGTCGCTGCCAAAGCGCGCTTTAATCAATTCGCTGGGCAAATCTACTTTACCTTTGGTCACCTGGACCCACTCCGCATACAAATCGGCGTCGTACAACTCCATGTAGGTCGGGTCCAATCCGGCCGTGTAGACAGCCTCGGTGTTGTAAAAAAACAGGCGGGTGAAATCATCCCAATCGGTCTGAAAAATGCGGACGCCGGGATCAGAATGGTCGCGCAGCCATAAGGCGGCGGCGGCATATTGGTCGGCCGGTTTGGAACCGGCCAGGTCGTCACGAGCGGCCAGTAGGGTTTGCGCCGTGGGATAAGCCAACACAAGCAGCATAACCAGCGGGGTAAGCCGGTAGAAAATGGCGCGTTTTCCAGCCAGCCACTCCTCAAGCAGCGGAGCCAGGCTCAGAGCGGCAAACAGCAGCGCAAAGGCGGGAAAGTATTCCACAAAGCGGCGGGAACGAAAGAGAAGGAAGCCAAAAAACACGGCCGTTCCCAACACCACCAACGTCGCTTTATCAATCCGCTTCGTTCGCCAGCCCAGACCAAAAATCCCCAGAACAAAAACCGCCAGCGCAAAACCAGAATTTTGCAGCAGCGTCGCCGTTTCATACGGATACCACTCGTTGCCCACCTGCGTCGCCGATTCGCCAAGTTTAGGCAGCAGGTGTTGGATGATAAAGGTGACGTTTTCGGGGAAATACGGGTTGATGACCACCCCCAGGGCAATGCCGGCCGCGGGGTAAACCACTGCCTGCCAGACAAACCGCCGCTCCAACAACCAGCTCGCAGCGACATACACACCGGCTACCACCAGCAGCAGCGGAAACGCGTTGTAAAGCCAGACATACACAAACCCCAAGGGCAGCAGCCGACGGTAGCGGCCTTGCAGCAGCCAGTGCAGGCCCAGCGCCAGCACCAGCAGCGAGGCCGACTGCGCGCGAGGCATGCTCATACGATATAAAAAGGCGGCGGAAACGGCCGTTAACCCCACCGCCCACACCGCCGCAAAACGCACCCCCTGCCCCCGCAGCAGCCACCACAGCGCCATAAATGCCAGCGCCGGCAGCAAAATACTGGCAATTTTGGCCGCCAAAGTCAGCCCTGCGCCGCCGTCGATGGCCGGGTCTGGGGCAAATGCGGCAAAAATCGCCAGGTAAACGTGGTACAGCAGATGATGGTCGTAAAATGCGTCGGCATTGAGGATGGTTTGGGGCAGGTAGGGAAAATCGGGCGTTAATCCCTCCCGGCCCATCAGCCAGCCCATTTTGATGTGGTAATACCCATCGTTACCGGCCAGAGCGTCTGTGCCAAACTGGACGTAGGCCAGAAAGCCAATGAATAGGACCAACAGCAAACCAGCTGTCGTTAAAAGTCGAAAATTCAGGCGGGCGGGAGAAGAGGGGACGGAAACGGCCGTTTCCGCCAAAGTCGCAGGTGTGTCGATCAATTGCTTCCTTTTGAACATAGGCATGGGTTTACCCAATTAGTCGCCAAAAGGAAACGAAAGTAACGGATCGAGGACGAATCGACAACGATTCCGGGCGGAGCAGCTTGTGGGCTATCCAGCCGCCAGGCGTGATGGTTATGCAACCGGCAAGGTTGGTCCAATCCCGAAGATTGGACCAACCTGCATAACCCAAAGTTCATTCAACTTATCGGTCGCTTTTGGGCACTTTGGAATAATCGTATGGCTCCACACCGGGGCCATAGTGATAGGTGTTGGGGTAAGGGATGTAATGGCTGGCAAAAACGCGCTCCTCGATCACCTGACCGTCCGCGTTTATCACCCTGCGCGTCACGTAAACATCCGCGCCTTCAGTCGCCCAATCGATCTGCTGCACCGTGCCTTCCGGCAAATCCGGGTCATATTCCCAGCGGTCCTGATCCGTTCCCGGCACTTCGGTAACATTCTCAAAGACTGGCCCATCTTTTTCGATGGTGCGCCCCATGCTGGTGGAATAAAACTTGAAGGTCAGCGCTTCATTTTCCGCACTGTAATAATTTTCGATGAGCAGATGGTAAGGCGTATTGTTGATAAACTTAAAGTCCACAATCGGCGAATAAATGGTAGCGTCCATGCCTGGCCCTTCGCCGTCGTTGTAGTAACTGAGCCAATACCCATGCTCCAGGCGGCTGACAATGGGGAAGCCAGCCCAAAACGCGGTCTGGTACAGGGTAGTGGAAACCTGGCACACGCCGCCGCCGACCCCTTTGATGGTCTGCCCGCCGACAATGATCAACCCTTCGCTGTAACCATCCGCTTCGCTGATGCTGCCCAGGTATTTGTTGAAGGAAAATTCTTCATAAGGCGCGACCACGATGCCGTAAAAGTTGGAGGCGGCGCGGGCGATATTGTGCTTGCGTTCGTCGGAAGAGCCATAGAACCAGGTGACTTTTTCGCTGATGAGTTCCGTAATACCCAGCTCCGCGGCGGTGGCATCGGCGTTAACCAGCGGCTCGATGTCTTTAACAACCAGCGGCACCGAGCGGTTGGGGGTGTCTACCTGGGCCAGGAATTGGTTTAGAGTAGCGTCCACGTCCAGTTCACGGCCGTTCACATGCGGCGATACCAATACCAACTGCTGAGTCCCATCATCAAAATAAAAACGGGCATTCACCGGCAGTTTGTAAATCTCGTCGGCATACTGCGAAATCCAGTACCGGACGGCATTTTCATCAATGATCAGTTTGGGCTGCTGCGTGCCATCGGCCGCCAGCGTCATTTCCACACGCACCCACTGCGACAATTGTTCCGGAGACAGCTCGAGTACGCCCAGGTCCACATCTTCCAGCGGTTCCGGCAAATAGAAGTTCATCGGTTCGGAGAGCGCCTGCTGAATTTGGGTCGAGCTTTCGCCGGTATCGGCCACGCGCGGCTGGGTGGGCACAATCGGCAGCGTCACCGCGACCGGCCGAAACTCGGCTAACGGGGCCAAAAGGTTTTCGCGCACAACGGCCGTATCCAACCGCCGCCCCATCTGGCTGGCCACATACGTCGTATTGCCGCCATCATATGTAAACGCCGCGTCAACGGCCGGACGATCAATTTCCGCCGCCATCTCCGCCAACGACTGGTCCAACTGCCCCTCGTCTAAAATAATCGTCGGGGCTAACTGACGACCAAAATACCAGGCCGCAAACATATCGCGGAATTGGCGGATTGGCCCGCCTTCCCGGCCAACATTAAACGCCTCCTCCACCATGCGGTCCACATCGGCCGTAGCGCCCAACTCGCTGGCCGATTTGGACCAGGTTTGATGGGTGGCCGGATCGGTAAACGTGACCGAGCCGGCCTGAGTGTACGGCAGCGCCTCCGTGAGGGCGGCTTTGGCCTCCTCCGGGGTCATCTGGCTCAGGTCGATGCCCATCATCGACACGCCGGAATAAATGACGTCGCGGTGTTGGTTTTGGTAGGTCGCAACATTCAAAGCCAGGAACAGGCTCACAATCACCAGCGCAGTCAGCGGGGCGACCAGAAAATAGCTTAGATTTCGGCTAAAACGGCCGTTACTCGGTGACGGCCGTTGTGGCGCAGCAGCTTGCATAAACTCTCCTCAATCTCGCAAAAATTTAGCGTGGGCATTATAACACGCGGTCTACAGGCCGCAGGCATTCCTAAGCAGAAACTCAGGCAAGCGTAAGCATTGCAGCTCATGTATACTCTCATAACAACAGCCTGGAATTGACTGTGAATCTGGCAGCCCAGCCGTCTCCCTGCCAGACAGCCCAAAGGCGAACCTGATGACCACTCGCATTTTACACCCAGATGATGAAGCCGTTTTAGAAACGTTTTTACTGCCGCGCATTGAATCGTCGCTGTTTTTATTGGGCAATATGCGCATCGCCGGCCTGGCCGACAACGGCCGTCCCTACCAGGGAACCTACGCCGCCGCTTTTGTCGATGGGGCCATTGTGGGCGCGGCCGCCCTTTTTTGGAATGGGATGCTGGTGATGCAAGCGCCGGAACAACTGGATGCTGTCTGGCGCACGGCCGTCGCCGCCGCCGACCGCGCCATCCAGGGACTCATCGGTCCGGCAGGCCAGGTGCAGCGTGTTAAAGACAGCCTGGCAATCACCGCCGACGCCATCCAACTGGACGAAACCGAACACCTCTACAGCCTGGCCCTGGCCGATCTGATTGTGCCGGAAAAGCTGCAAACGGGGGTTTGGCACGGCCGTCGCATCACCACCGACGATCTGGACCAACAAACAGCCTGGCGAGTCGCTTACATGATCGAAGAAATGCATGAACACGACACACCCGAATTGTGGCAGCGCGCGCGCCACAGCCTGGAATTTGCCGAATCAATGGGCCGCGTGTGGGTGTTGGAAGAAGACGGCCGTGCCGTCGCCAGCAGCGGCTTTAACGCCGCCGCCAGGGAAGCAGTCCAGGTTGGCGGCGTGTATACCCCGCCGGAATGGCGCAGCCGGGGTTACGGCCGTGGCGTGGTCGCCGCCTCGCTGCTCGATGCCCGCGCCGAAGGCGTGAGCACCGGCATCCTCTTCACCGGCGTCGACAACATCCCGGCGCAAAAGGCATACATGGCGCTTGGTTTTCAGCGCGTCGGCGATTACCGCCTCCTGCACCTGCGCCGCCCGCTCCGCTACGCAGGCTGATCCTGCGCCCCAATTTCCCCCGCCAACTGCGTTAAAAACGCCTGCATAAAGGCCGTGCGCCGCTGGGCTTCCCGGCGACCGGCGGCCGTTTGCATGGTTCCGGCCAATTTAAACAACTTGGTATAAAAATGGTCCAGCGTGGATACGGCGTCGTCGGCGGAGCGCGCCGCGCAGAAGGGGTCCGATGGTTGGTATAACGGCCGTTGCAGCGCCCCACCCACCATAAACGTACGCGCCATGCCCACCGCGCCCAGCGCATCCAGACGGTCGGCGTCTTGCACCACTTTCGCTTCGATCGTTTGCGGCGCGATACCCGCGGAAAAGCTGTGGGCGGCGATGGCGTGAGCGATGGCCTCCAGGTATTGGAGCGGGTACTGTTGGGCGCGAAGGAAGGCAACGGCCGTTTCCGCGGCCAGCCGCGACGCCTGCGAGCGCAGCGCGGAATCCTTCAGCACAATCACGCAATCATGCAGCCAGGCTGCCGGGAACACCACAGCCATCTCCGCGCCTTCGATTTCCGCCAGACGCACAGCGCTGGCGACGACCCGACGAACATGCGCCGCGTCATGCGCCGCGTCGCCGGGCTGGTTCGCGGCCTGCTGTTGGAGAAACCTTTCGAATTGCGGCTGCCAATCTTGCCAATTCATCATCACACTATCCTCGCTCTTACGGTTACGGCCGTTCAAACATCTTCCCCATTTCTGCCGCCGATAAACGGCCGTTATTGCGAAATATCATCGTCAACGGCTGGTCATACACCACAAAGCTCTCGTCTACCCGGCCCCCGTTCAACCCAGGCATCGATTCGGCCAGATACGCGCTCACGCCATCCGGCGGCGTTAAGCCCGGCCAACCAAACGTGTCCGGTCGGTAAAAAGTGGAAAACAGGTGTGGGTAACGGCCGTTCACCCACACCAGCTCATACCCCAACGACCCATCCAGCAGCAGGTGGTGGTACTGGCTCGAATTGGGGTAGGTTTCCGGCAAGCGGGGGACCACGCCATACACCCGATTGCTCACCAGGGTCACATAATCCGCCCGCGCCAGCAAATCCAGGTTGGCGGCCAGCTTTGCCGTGTCGTCGGCATCCCCCACGCCCGTCAGCCAGGTAAGCTCTGCATTTTCATACTCCGCCCGCAGCCGCGCTTCGCCGTCCAAAATAAGCGAAGTCGGCAGGGCATCGTCCCACTGCTCGCTAAGAATCAGCGCGCCCGGCGGCACATGGGCGTAAATCCACGCCGAGGCCGTTATCCAGGGATGCGGCGCGTTGTAGATATTGACGAAAGCCAGGGCGTAAACGGCCGTCGCCGCCAAAACCCCGCCTGCCACCAGCCAGCGCAGCCAACGACGCCCAATTTGCCACAGCAGCGCCGCCGCAAAAATCATCAGAAACGGCGTCAACGGCTGCATGTAACGCATAAATTTCACAAAAAAGCTGCCGGTGACCAGGAAGAAGGGTACGGCCCAGGAAAGGAGGAGGAGATTGGAGATTGGAGACTGGAGATTGGCGCGTCGCCAAGAACGCCATTTTCTAATCTCCAATCCGCTGATTAATTCCCATACCACCCAGCCAAACCCCACAAACGCCGCCAGACCCAACGGCCAGCCCATGCCCCACTTTAGCTGCATCTCGATGGGGTAGAGATAGGGCAGTGTGCCTTCGTATTGACGGGTAAACGGAATGTCGCCGCCGCCGCCCACCATCACGCTCTGCGCGGTGATGTTGTCCAGGTAGCACGAAGCCCAATTGATTTCGGGAATGGTCAGCGGTCCTACAGACATAGCCGGGGTCACAACTTCACAAGACCAGTCCAGCACAGCGAACGGATTGGTGAGAAAAAAGGCTAGAAAGGCCACCAGCACGGCCGTTCCCCACCAACGCCACCACCGTTCGCCGGCAGCGACAACGGCCGTCACCCCCAACGGCACAAACAACAACACCGCCGAAAACTTAGTCCCCACCGCCAGCCCGGCAAACACCGCCGCCAGTAAAAAGGAGACGTGCGCGCGCCTGATCGGACCAGGGAATGACAGTTTGGCCTCAGAATCCGCAATCCGCAATCCGCAATCCGCAATAAAATAAAGCGTCCCCACCGTAAAAAACGTCAGATAGGGGTCCACCGTGAAGAAGTGGGCGAGCTGGATATGCATCACGTTCAAGGCCAGAAACGCCGACGCCAGCAGGCCAACGGCCGTGCCAAACACCCGCCGCCCCAGCAAAAACACAAACACAATCGTCCCCAGGTCCACCAGACCCGTCAGCGCCCGCGTCACCGCCGCCAGATGGCGGTACTCAACCATGCCGGAGGCGTTCAAAATGTCTCGCGTCAGCAGCCAATCTGACGGCAGGGCATCGGCCCACCTGGACCCGGCCCATTCCGCCAGCCGCGTCGCCGCCACACCCAGGTACATCGGCAGGTGGCCATAGGCAAAGCGGCGTGGGGTATCTTGCAGCACTTCGATGCCTGCGCTGGCGGCTTCCGGCGGCCAGTAATACGGGTTCAGCGTCGATTGCCGGGGATCGAAGGCGGTGCGTAGGGATGACGGCCGTTCAATCGTCGCCGCCACCCAATGGATATACCGCTCATCCGGATGAAAATGCTGGTAATCGTCCCATGCCAGCCCAGTCCACCGCAGGGCCGCCGCCGCCGCCAAAATCAGCACAAGACACAGCCCAGTCAGCCATTTGGCCATCACCGATCTCTCATCCTTCATTTCCAATCGCCAATCCCACTACCCCAACAAAAAAGGCCAGAACTCTACAAAGTTCCAGCCTTTTCTATTTTCACATGCCAGAATACCAAACGAGTTAATCGTCGAACTCGTCTTCTTTCTTGCCCTTACCAATAACTTCCACCGAATCAGCCATCGGCGCAAAGGCATCCGATTCTTCTTCCTCACCTTCTTCAATGGCGGCGCGTTCATACGAGAACACCGCCACAATCGTTTCAGGATCGTCCAAAATGGTAACGCCCTGGGGAGCAACCAGATCGGCGACGGTGATGGCGTCATCGGGCGTCGCAATTTTGGTCAGGTCAACCTCAATCTGGGAAACCAGATCGTCAGGCAAACATTCGATGGCTACGCTGCGCAGGCTCAATGTCACCACGCCCAGGCCATCAGCCTCCGGCGCCGCTTCACCCACGCCAACCAATTCAGCTTCGGAAGTAATGACTACTTTCATGTCTACTTCCAGAAAATCAACGTGTACCAGATCACCACGGGTGACGTGTTGCTGAATTTCACGCGCCAAAACGGTGTGTTTTTTACCTTCCACATCGACGTCGATCAGATGAGTTGTGCTGGCTTTACGCAATGTTTTGAACAGCGGAAGCGTCTCCAATTTAATGTTCATCGGTTCTTGCTTTGTGCTGTAAATCACTGCCGGCGTCCAACCCTCACGACGTAATTGTTTGACTTGTTTGCCCACAACCGTGCGCGGCTCGGCTACCAATGTATAACGTTCTTCAGACATAATTCCATTCCTCGGCTTGTCAACTCCTCGATGCAACGACTTCGTTCAACGAGGGGATTTTTTTAATTTTGCACCCCGTGTTACTACATCCACCGCCCTCCAGATCACCAGCCTTTCACACACTTGGCAGCGCGTTTTGGCATACCTTAAAATCAACTGTTCGATTATAATTCGAATCTGGTTGGAAATGAACCGTCGAAGTATAAACAAGTATCAGTAAATCGTCAACTTGACGCCTGCCCCTGAGCGGGGTAAAAAAGTCACCTTGGAGACAGGACAATATGACCCAGACAATGACCAGCAGCACCTCGAAAAACGACTTACATGCCTACTACACGGCCGTGCAAACCATCGGCAAATTGCGCACCCCCGATCACGCCCGGCGTTGGAGCCACGCCACTCTGCGCACCCTGGCCCTGAACCTCGACGGCCGTACCAAAAAACAACTCGCCAACGCCCTGCCGGAAGAATTGGGCAAACAGCTAAAACGCCAATTCTGGCTCCTTCACTTCCGCAACAAAAACCTGACCCGGTTAGAATTCCAAAAAATGGTTGCCAACCGCGCCGGCAACACCGACGCCCAATTTGCCCGCCATCCGGTGACAGCCACTTTCCACAGCCTCAAAGCCCTCATCCCCAACGACGTCAGCCAGGCCGTCGCCGACGTCCTTTCCCCCGAACTCAGCGAGATGTGGCAGAACGCTTGAGAACCGTGGGTTATCACGCTTCGTACTGCGTGATGCGTGATGCGTGTTCCGTTCCCCCCTCACGCATCACGCATCGCGCATCACCCCTTTCCTCCTCCCTCTTCCTTTTCCTGCTGCTCCTTTTCCTGGCCGGCTGCGCGGTAGAATCGCCGGAAACGGCCGTTCCCGAACCCCTCCAGGTCACCCTCATCGCCGACGGCGAGAGCTTTAACCTCATCACCGAAGCTACCAACGTGCGCGAACTGCTAGCCGAAGCCGGCGTGACCCTGGGCGAAAGCGACGAAATCACCCCGCCGGTCTACACGCCCCTGGCCGGCGGTGAAACCATCACCGTCGTGCGCATCAGCGAAAGCATCGAAACCACCACTCAGAGCATACCCTTCGCCCGCAAAATCGTGCGCAACGAATCCATGACCGCCGAAGACCCGCCCCTCATCGTACAGGCAGGCAAGGACGGCCTGCAAGAAACCACCATCCGCATCGTCTACCGCGATGGACTGGAGGCGGAGCGCTGGCCGACACAAACAGTGGTCATCGAGGAGCCGCAGGACGAGATTGTGATGGTCGGCATCGGCGCGGCGGGCGGCAACGTCAGCTTCCCCGGCGTGCTGGCCTACATCAGCGACGGCACGGCCGTTTTCCTGCGCGGCGAATCGGCTTTCCCGGAGCAGTTGGCGGTTGGCGGGCAGCTAGACGGCCGTGTCTTCAGCCTTTCCCCCAGCGGCGATTATTTGCTCTACAGCCGCGTCGATGGCGATCCGGCCGTCTTCAACAACGCCCTCTACGTCATCGAAACGCAGCGCAGCGCCGAGCCGCGCCCCCTGGGTGTGGACAACGTGCTGTGGGCCGACTGGAACCCCGCCGGTGAGGCAGAAGTGGGCGAGATTGCCTATACCACGGCCGTTTCCATCACCACACCGCCCGGCTGGGAAGCCAACAACGACCTCTGGCGCGCGACAATCCCACCCGACCCAGAGGATGAATTGGAGCCGGAGCAGATCGTGGAAGCCTACGCCGCGCTTTATTCCTGGTGGGGCGGCAACTTTGCCTGGTCGCCCACCGGGACGCAAATCGCCTACAGCTACGCCAACGAGGTGGGCCTGATCAACCTGGACCCGCCGCGCGACGCGCCGCAGCGGGTGCAGCTGCAAACCTTCACCGAGTTTGACCCGCCGGGTGACTGGGTGTGGGTGCCCACGCTGGCCTGGTCGCCGGACGGCCGTTTCCTGGCCTACACCGGCCACGACAGCGCCGACCCCGAAGACCCCACTTTTGCCAATTGGGTGGTAGACACGACCGGCGGCATCGCCGGGCGCTTTGTGCAAGATGCGGGCATGTGGGCGCATTTGCACTGGGCCGGCAGCCCCGACGCCGCCGCGCCGCTGGCCTTTCTGCGCACCACCGATCCACTGGACAGCCAGCGCAGCAGCTACACGCTCTGGCTGATGGACCGCGACGGCAGCAACGCCCGCCAGATTTACCCCCCGGCCAACGAAAACAGCTACTTCCCGCGCCAGCAGGCCTTCATGGCCTGGGGCCCAACCGGCGAGCACATCGCCTTCATCTTCAACAACGACCTTTACCTCTACACCCTGGCCGATGGCACGGCCCGCCGCCTGACGGAAGGCGACGCCGTGAACACGCACCCGACCTGGGCGCCGTACGGCACGGCCGTTGCGGCCCCCCTCCCCGCCGCACCCACCGCCCTGCCGCCGGACGCGCCCGGTCGCGGGCCGTAATTCAACTTCCCGGAACCTCAGAGGTTCCGGGAAGTTTGGAAAGGGGAAACGGCCGTTCCCCTCTCCCGCCAAACCCCATAATTCATCATTCACAATTTCCCCTTTCCCCCTGTCTTCCGCTATAATCTCCCCATCACGTGCGAACAAAACAGACAAGGGAATTGCCATGCCACTACTCAACCTTAAAGCCAGCCACCAGCCGGTCAAAGAGTACTACAAAGCTCTCGCCGATGTGCAGCAGATAAGCCTGCTGCACGAAGGCGCCGTCGCGCCGCAGTTTGCCAACCTGCTCCGCGCCTGCGCCAGCCGCATGAACTGGACCCTCGCCGAACAGCACCAGATACCGCGCAAAGGCCGCCGCGCCCTGCGTGCCGATGGCGTCTTCCTCGACCAGTTCAAACTGCGGCACGGCATCTGGGAAGCCAAAGACAGCCACGACGACCTGCACCAGGAAGTCAAAAAGAAATTTAGCGAAGGCTACCCCCAGGACAACATCCTCTTTCAGGCCCCCGACCGCGCCATCCTCGTGCAAAACGGCAGCACCATTGCTGATGAAGACATCACCAACCCCGACAACCTCGTCGAAGTGCTGAAGCTGTTTTGTGAATATCAGCCGCCCGAATACGAACAGTGGGACGTGGC
>JAKQCM010000121.1 GCA_029559155.1 Chloroflexota bacterium | reverse complement strand
GGATATTTACTTTTGGCCCCAACGGTAAATATCCACCGCACGCCCATTGCCGGGCGCAACTTTGAATGTTTTGCGGAAGACCCGTATCTCAGCGGCATGATTGCCTCGGCGTATATCAACGGCCTGCAAAGCCGGGGCGTGGCCGCTTGTATCAAGCATTTTGTAGCCAATGATCAAGAATTTGAGCGTTTTTCGATAAGTTCGGAGGTGGCGGAACGGCCGTTGCACGAAATTTACCTGGAGCCGTTCCGTCTGGCGCTGGAAAACGCCAACCCCTGGACGCTTATGAGCGCCTACAACCGCATCAATGGAACCCATGCCAGCGAAAATGGCCCCCTGCTGCGCGGCGTTCTCAAAGAAAGATGGGGCTACGACGGCCTGGTTATCTCCGATTGGTACGGCACGTACAGCGACAATGTGCCCGGCGGCGCGTTGGATTTGGAGATGCCCGGCCCGGCGCGTTGGATGAATCCGGAGAAAATTGTGGCCGCAGTCATGGCCGGCGATTTGCCCGAAAGCCATCTCGACGACAAAGTGCGCCGCCTGCTGCGCCTGTTAGGGCGCGTGGGTTTGTGGGAGCAGGGGGCAGAGGAAACGGCCGTACCCCCCTCTGTAGACCCGCTGTTGCCACGCACCGCCGCCGCCGAAGCCATCGTCCTGCTCAAAAATGACGGCGATTTGCTGCCCCTCAACCCCGACAAGCCGCAAACCATCGCCGTCATTGGCGAAAACGCGCAGTGGGCGCAAATTATGGGCGGCGGCAGTTCGCAGGTGAATCCGCAGTACATGATCTCGCCGTTGGCCGGCATTCAGGCTCGCGTAGGGGAGCAGGTGACGGTGGCTTACGAAGTTGGCACACTGCTGCACCGTCTGCCGCCCCTGATGGACGTTGATTGGTTGAAAGCGGTTGACGGCCGTTCCGCCGGTCTGACCCTCTCTTATTATCACAATTTGGACCTGAGCGGCGAACCGGCGCATGTGGATAACGTGGCCAAAAGTGAAGTCGCCTGGTTTGGCACGGTCAATCCGTTTGTTGACCCAACCCATTTTTCTTTGCGGTTAGAAGGCACCCTGACGGCGCCCTCGGCCGGCGCGTACCAGCTGCATCTCTGGAGCATTGGCCGGTCGCGCCTGCTGGTGGATGGCGCAGTGGTGATTGATCATTGGGCGGCGGAGGAAGATACGGATCGGCAGACGGCCGTTACCCTGCATCTCACCCCAGACCAGCCCGCCAGCATCCTGGTCGAATACATCACCGACCCGGGCGCTGTTTGGCGCGTTTTGCGCCTGGGCTGCCTGCCGCCTGTGCCGGCCGATCCGCTTCAGGCGGCCGTAGACCTGGCAGCGCAGGCCGACGCAGCCATCGTGGTTGCCGGCCTGACCCGGGAATGGGAAGGTGAAGGCTTCGACCGCGCGGGCATGGCCCTGGTTGGCCGCCAAAATGAACTTATCAGCCGCATAGCCGCCGCCAATCCCAACACCATCGTGGTTCTGAATGTGGGGTCGCCAGTGGAAATGCCCTGGCTGGCGGAGGTTCCCGCCGTGTTGCAGCAGTGGTATGGCGGGCAAGAAGCGGGCAACGCCCTGGCCGACGTGCTGTTCGGCGATGTGACCCCATCAGGCAAACTGCCCACCACGTTCCCGGTCCGTCTGGAAGATAATCCGGCGTTCATCAACTACCCAGGCGAAAACGGCCGTGTCCATTACGGCGAAGGTATCTTTGTCGGTTATCGCTACTACGACAAAAAGCGGGTAGACCCACAGTTTCCCTTTGGGCATGGCCTCTCCTACACTTCCTTTGCCTACGACAATTTGCGCCTGAACGGCGCGACCTTTGGCCCAGGCGACGAGATTTTAGTCAGTGTGGATGTGACAAACAGCGGCCAACGCGCCGGGCAGGAAGTGGTGCAGGTGTATGTGCGCGATGTGGAAAGCCGGTTGGCACGGCCGTTGCAAGAACTAAAAGCCTTCGCCAAAATTCATCTGGAACCAGGCGAGCGCCAAACCGTTACCTTGAGACTGACGCGGCAGTCGTTGGCTTATTATGACCCGGCGTTTTCGGATTGGGTGGCGGAGCCGGGCGAGTTTGAAGTGCGCGTGGGCAGTTCGTCCCGCGATATTCGGGCGACAGGACGTTTTGTTTGGGAAGATGAAATGGCTGTCACCCCGTCTGCCGTCACCATGGCCCAACTTTCGACAGTACCGACATAGGCTGAAGCGCGAGCGCGTGAGCCTCTGCTTGCTTTGGCTGGCTGTTATAGAAAAGGAGAATAAAGATGAAGAGAAACGGCCGTTTGACCCTATTATTCCTGTTACTCGTTGTGCTGGTGGCTTGTGGCGGCGCGCAGGAAGCGACGCCCGCGCCGACAGCCGAACCCGCAGTTTTGCCCGAAGTCGCGGCGACAGATACGGCCGTGCCCGAACCTACCGCCGCACCTGCGCCCACGGAAACGGCCGTGCCGACCGAAGCGCCCGCCGAAACTGTGCCTGTGGACGAAGGCCCTATGCTCGCTCCCGATGGCGCGCCCGGCGAAACCTACCTGGCCCCCTTCCCGGTAACCATCACCGTGGATGGCGATCTGAGTGATTGGCAGGGCGTACCCAAAGTGCTCATTCCCGAAACAGCGGCGCAAGTGCGCGGGTCAACGGCCGTTACCTTCGCCGCCGCCGCCGATGACGAGTTCCTCTACTTTATGGCCAACGTCGATGACGCCAAAGTCATCACCGGACAGCATGGCGAAAACTACTGGAACGAAGATTCCGTTGAATTTTACATCAACGCCACCGGCGATTTAGGCCTGACTTCTTACCGCGACGGCGTGGCTCAAATCACCGTGCCGCCGCTGAACGCGGGCAAACCGCTGGGCGAAATTGTCTTGGGCGGCGTGAACGGCGCTTCAGCCGATGCGCAAGTGCAGGTTGCCCTCACCGACACCGGCTACGCCGTAGAAATGGCCGTCCCCCTGAAAAATAACGTCTGGAACATCCAACGCGAACATGGCAATGTGATCGGTTTCCAGGTCCACCTCAACAGCGCGTCGGAGTTAGACCGCAACCTGAAAGTCATCTGGTCGCTCAAAGACACGGCCGACAGCTCCTACCAGAATCCAAGTGTCTTTGGCCAGCTTGTCTTCTTTGAGATTGGGCAAAGCGACGTGGCTGCCAACGTGCCCGAACCAACCCCTGGTCCGGTTCATGATCCGGTTCCGGCCGACGCGCCATACAAAAACCCCGATCTCCCCGTCGATGAACGGGTGGCCGATTTGCTGGCGCGCATGTCCCTGGCCGAAAAAATCGGGCAGATGACCCTGGTGGAAAAGAACAGCATGATCGCCGACGACATCCCCGCCCGCTATATTGGCGGCCTGTTGAGCGGCGGCGGCGGCTATCCTACGCCCAACACGCCAGAAGCATGGGCGGAAATGGTCGATGGCTTCCAGGCGAGAGCGCTGGAAGCGCCGCTAGCCATCCCCCTGATTTACGGCGTGGATGCGGTGCATGGGCACAACAATGTCAACGGCGCGGTCATTTTCCCGCACAATATTGGCCTGGGAGCCGCCAACGACCCGGCGCTGATGACCGAAATCGGCCGGGTGACGGCGTTGGAAATGATCGCCACGGGCATCTACTGGGATTACGCGCCGGTGGTGGCTGTGCCGCAAGATATTCGCTGGGGCCGCACCTACGAGGCGTTTGGCGAAAACACAGACCTGGTTTCCTCGCTGGCGGTGGCCTACATGCAAGGGCTGCAAGGCGACGATTTGGCTGCACCGGACACCGTGCTGGCGACGCCTAAACATTTTGTGGGCGACGGCGGCACGGCCTGGGGTAGTTCGACCACCGGCAGCTACCAACTGGACCAGGGCGTGACCGATGTGGATGAAGCGACGCTGCGGGCCATTCATCTGCCGCCTTACGCGGCCGTGATTGAGGCCGGGGCGCAAAATATCATGACCTCGTATTCCAGTTGGGGCGGGCTGAAGATGCACGCCCAGCAGTACCTGATCACGGATGTGCTGCGCGGCGAACTGGGTTTCAACGGTTTCATCGTGTCCGATTGGGCCGGTATTGACCAGATCGACAATGATTATTACACGGCCGTTGTCGCCTCCATCAACGCCGGCGTAGACATGAACATGGTCCCCTACGATTACAACCGGTTCATCGCTACGCTGACGCAGGCGGTTGAAGATGGCGCTGTGTCCATGGAGCGTATTGACCAGGCCGTCAGTGACATCCTCAGAGTGAAATTCGAGATGGGATTGTTCGAACACCCCTTCTCTGACCCGGCGCTGCTGCCGTTGGTTGGCTCCGAGGAGCATCGGGCGGTGGCGCGGCGGGCCGTGGCCGAGTCGCAGGTGCTGCTGAAAAACGACGGCGACCTGCTGCCGCTGGCGAAGGATTTGCCGCTGCTGCTGGTTGGCGGCGAAGCGGCCGATGACATTGGCATCCAATCCGGCGGCTGGACGATTGAATGGCAGGGCAAACCGGGCAATATCACCCAAGGCACGACGATTTTGCAGGGCATTCAGGCCGCAGTTTCGCCGGACACCACGGTTATCTACGATAAATTTGGCCGCTTTGAAGACGCGCCGGCCGATCAGACGGCCGTTTGCATTGCCGTCATTGGCGAACAACCATACGCCGAAGGGTTGGGCGACAGCCCGGACCTGCGGCTGCCGGTCAACGACCTGCGCACCGTCCAGCGGATGCAGGAGCGGTGCGATCAATTGGTCGTGGTGCTGCTTTCCGGCCGGCCGGTCGTCGTCACCGATATGCTGGATAGTTGGGACGCGCTGGTTGCGGCCTGGCTGCCCGGCACAGAAGGGCAGGGCGTGGCCGATGTGCTGTTTGGCGATGCGCCGTTCACCGGCAAATTGTCTTATACCTGGCCGCGCAGCGCCGACCAACTGCCGTTTGACTTCGCCAATCTGGGCGAAGGTGAAGACGGGCCGCTGTTCCCCTTTGGCTATGGCCTGACCACGCCTTAGCCGTCAGGTTGGCAGCACGCAAGACCCTAAGGGTTTAGGGGCCAGCTAACCTGGCTGCTCAAGAGCAAACCCTTAGGGTCTGTATGGTATCCAATCGGTGCCTCTATTCTCGGTTTTGACAGGCGTTCATTTGTGTTTTCCTCCCTTTTGAAGTGCGCTACACTTGATTCAGGTGTAGCGCACTTTACTATGCAGAGATTGGTCCAATCTGAGGTAGACAATGAAAAGTTTTACCAAGAGTGAATTTAGCGACGAGGTAATTGCGGAGCTGGTGCGGGCGCAATTTGGCACGGCCGTTTCCCCCACCGCCATCACGCCACTCAAAGATGGCTGGTTCAACACCGCTTACGCCCTCAGCCTGAGCGATGGGCAGCCGGACGTGGTGCTGCGTATTGCGCCGCCGCCCGGCCAGCCTGTACTGTCGTATGAGCATGGCCTGATGCAGCGTGAAGTAGCTATCATGCAGCTGGTGGAAGGAAAGTTGGATATTCCAGTAGCTCCACTGCTGGCTTATGATGGCAGCAGGCAGGTGCTGGATCGGGATTATATGTTTGTGGCGCGGCTGGCGGGACGGCCGTTAGACCAGGCCAAAGCCGACATGCCGCCGGACGAATTGGCTGCCGTGCTGCGCCAATTGGGTCAATACGCCGCCCAGATGCACGCGCTTCACGGCGCGCGGTTTGGCTACGACTGCCCCGATCTCTCGGCCGAGACATGGCGGGCGGCGTTTATGCGCATGATGGCCGCGCTGCTGGCCGATGGCGAGGGCTTGGGTGTGCTGCTGCCGGTTTCCTATACGGCCGTGCGCCAGCGCCTGGAGGAATTGGCCCCGCTGTTAGACGCCGTGCAAGCTGCCAGTCTGGTGCATTGGGATTTGTGGGATGGCAATATCTTCGTGGCGGAGGTAGACGGCCGTTATACCATCACCGGCATCATTGATTGGGAGCGCGCCTTGTGGGGCGACCCGGAAATCGACCAGGTGATGTTTCGTGGCGAGAACGATCCGTTTTGGGTGGGATACGGCCGTTTGCCGGCCGCCGATCCTGCCGCCCAGACTCGCCGCACCCTCTACCGGCTCTACCTCTGGCTGGTTATGCTCATCGAAGACAAAGTGCGCTTCGACGGCGCGGACCATATCCCCTGGGCAATCGAACAATTCAACCGCGACTGGCAGCAGTTGACGGTCGCGACTGGCAGCAGTTGACGCTGACATCTACGCCCCATACGTAGACCCTAAGGGTTGGATAAACCCGTGGAGTCTCTCGGCAAAAAAGGATCTGAAGACAAAAGGATTCGGTCTGTGATATGATTCTAGCGGTTTTGTGAAAGGGAAACGGCCGTGTTTCTCGCGCCCAGTCAGGGGGACAAGTAAACAAAGGAGATAAAGTATGACAACGTTTTGTCCGGGTATTTTGCTGGGATTCCTCGGCTGGTTTTTCTTGCGCTACGTCATCAATGGGTTCTATACCGTTGATCAAAACGAACGCGCCGTAAAAACCCGCTTCGGCCGCGCCGTGCGCCTCAGCAAATCCACCACCCTCGACGATCCCATCTCGGAAGCCCTAAACGAAAAGGATAGAGAACGATACAGCTATCCCCTCGTGCGGATCATCCCCCCCGGCGGTCCTTACTTCCGCTGGCCCTGGGAAAAAGTCCACAAAGTGTCGGTGGCGACCGAAACCATCAACATGGCCCTGGACCTGGAAACCCCCGACGCTAACCATGCCGGAACCGAACTCGACGCTGTGACCAAAGATCAACTCAATATCGGCCTTACCGGGCAAATTCGCTATCGGCCGTGCGAGCGCAACCTCTATGCCTACCTCTTTGGCGTCAAAACCCCCATCGTCCATGTCATGGCTTATTTCATTTCCATCCTGCGCCAGCGCATCGCCAGTTTTGAATCGCAAGCCATCAGCTCCTCTGACGAAGAGGTGATCGATGTGGGTCTCATGGCCGGTATTTCCATCAATGATTTGCGCAAGAACCTGAACGAGATCAACAACTACATGGAACTGGAATGTGCTTCCGCTGCCGCTCGTTATGGCGTCGAATTAGACGCCTCTCTCATTACAGGTATCGATCCGCCGGATGAAGTTGAATCGGCTCTTGCCGCCATCAACACCGCCCACAACGAAGTATCCTCCGAAATTAGTCTGGCCAAAGCCCAGGCCGACCAGACCATCGTGCAGTCCAAACGCGCGGTAGAAATTGAAACCCTACGCGCTCAGGCCGAGGTAGAACCTCTCGTGGCCATGGCCGAACAGCTGCGGGCTATCAAAAGTCATGGACCTGAAGCGCTGGACGCCTATTTGCGCAACGTGCGTTTGTCATTGTATACCAAGGCCAAAAGCATCATTTTGGAGGTGGAAGAATGAACCAGTTGGTGACGCTTTTCTCTGTAGCCTTTATATCCTTTTTTTTGTTATTCATCTTCGAGCCGTTGTTGCGCTTTTTCCTGCGGCTGCTTGGCGTGTATGCCATTGTAAAAGAAGGAACCTGCCACGTTTATGTGTTGTTTGGCAATGTAGTGGGTGTCCTGCAAGAGCCAGGGCTGCATCTGTTATGGCTAAAGATGGGTCCCGCCGCGTTGGTGGTCAATTGGCTGGGGACGCGGCGCATTTTGGATATGCGTCTGGACCAGCAATATCTGCGCAGCCTGCCGGTTAACTCCGAAGAAGGCGCGCCCATGGGCATTGGCGTCTGGTACGAGATGCAAATTAGCGATCCGGTTTCTTATCTGTTCAAGAATAGCGATCCCCGTGGCTCGCTTTCGGCCAATGTGAGCAATGCCACTGTGCGCACTTTGAGCAATATGCCTCTGGAAGATATGTTGGAAACGCGGCATGTTATGAGCCGCACGGTGCGGGCAGAGGTATCGCCCAAATCGGAGGAGTGGGGGTATCGCCTGGGTTCGGTCTACATTCGCAAGGTACATTTCCGCGATAGGGGCATGATTCGCCAAATCGAAGAAAAAGTGGTGAACCGGCTGCGGCAGGTAACGTCGGCCATTCGCCAGGATGGGGCCAACCGCGTGAGTATCATCACCAACTCGGCCGAGCGGCGGGCGGCTATTGAATTTGCCCAGGCGCAAGCGATGCGCCCCAAGATCGTCGGCGAAGCGCTGAAACAAATTACCACGGACGCTGAGGTTGCCGAAGCGATGTTTGAGATTTTGGAAACGGAAAATATCTTGAAGGGTGATACGAAAATCACTCTGATTCCTAAAGGCAATGAGTTGATGACGCAGTTTTTAGGCGCAGAATCGGCTAAGGCTTAATCTCTTTCATGGGGTAACATAACCCGGCAAAAGTTTCTGAAACGATTGTGGGTTGTTGTTTTGCAGAGGAGCAGAGGGGTATCTCTGTTCCTCTTTTTCTGTATGTTGTCATGGAGGTATAGGATATGAACCAACAAGCGGATGTGATTATTATTGGCGGCGGGATTCATGGGGCGAGTCTGGCTTTTCATTTGACGCGGATGGGGGTACGGCCGTTAATCCTCGAACGCAATTTCACGGCTTCCGGCGCAACCGGCCGGTCTAGCGGCCTGGTGCGTATGCACTACGATCTCGAACCGGAATCGCGGCTGGCCTGGGCGTCGTTTGCTTATTTTCGCAATTGGGCCGACATGGTGGGCGGCGAGTGCGGTTTCACGCGCACCGGTTTCTTGCAGATTGTGTCGCCTGCGTACAGCGACCAACTGCGCGCCAACGTTGTCATGCACCAGCAGATTGGCATTCCAGCGCTGCTGGTGACGCCCGAAGATGTGGCTCGCCTGGCCCCATCGTTTGCGGTGGATGATTTTGAGGTTGCGGCGTATGAGCCGGAATCGGGGTATGCCGATCCATCGGCGACGGTGACCAGCTTTTTAGCGGCGGCGCGGGCGAATGGGGCGATGTTGGTGCAAGATTGTGAGGTAACGGCCGTTACCACCACCACCAGCCGCGTCACCGGCGTCATCACCAGCAAAGGCGAATTTCATGCCCCTATCGTCGTCAACGCCGCCGGTCCGTGGGCCAAAGCGGTCGGCGCGATGGTTGGCCTGGATCTGCCCATCGACACCTGGCGGCATGATACGATGTTCATCTGCCGCCCGGCCAGCATTGGCCCCAGCCACCCTACAGTCATCGACATGGCCAATTCCATGTACTTCCGCCCGGAAACCGGCGGCCTGACCCTGGTTGGCCTGGAAGATCATAATCCTATCGGCCTTTCACCGGACGGCGACGCCGACCATGCCGCGCCGGATTTTGTGGACCGCGCCGTGGAGCGTATTTGCCGCCGCATGCCGCTGATGGAAGAGGGATCGCTGCACAGCGCCCACAGCGGATTCGATGGCCTCACCACCGACCAGCGAGCCATCCTCGGAGCGGCCGGACCGGAAGGGTATTATTTACAATGTGGTTTTAGCGGGACGGGGTTCAAAATTGGTCCGGCTGTGGGGGCGTGCATGGCTGAATTAATTGTGGAAGGCAAAGCGCGCACGGTGGATATTACGCCGTTTGATCTGGCCCGGTTTACCTCTGGTCAACTGCTAAAAGGCCATCATTCCTACGAAAACGTCTGGCACTAGAGTGTAAATGGTGAAGATTGGTCCAATCGCTAAGATTGGACCAATCTTGCTAGCGTATTAAACCGGCGTCTTGCAGCGGCCAATACCTTACCCAGGCGTGGCCGCGAATCTGGTCGATGCTTACCGGCCCAAACGCTCGCGAGTCGCGTGATACGGGCCGATTGTCGCCCATCAAGAATACAAAGTTTGGGGGAACCTGGGTAGGGGGGTAGTTGACTTGCCACAAGGGCGGCAGATAGGGTTCGCTGAGGACACGGCCGTTTACCCACACCTGATTGTCCCGAATTTCTACCGTCTCGCCCGGCAGCCCCACCACACGCTTGATGAGCGGGACATCCAGACCAGCCACATCCACTACCACCACGTCGCCACGCTGTGGGGTGGTCAGCCGATAGCTTACTTTTTCCACAATGAGTCGTTGGTGTTCGTGCAGCGTCGGTTCCATGCTCGCGCCCAGAACTACGTTGGTCTGCGCCACAAAGTAAATCAGCAAAAACGCCAGGATAATGGCTCGCCAGAGGGTCCACACTGTTTCGCGGAGCAGCATACGGACTTTTTCCAGTCCGGTTTGGGTAGGGTCGGGGGGGAAGTCGTTGGGTTGGTGTGATGGCCGCATACAAATCACTCCTTGCCTGGGGGCTTGAATCGTTGGGAACAGTCGATAACGGCCGTTCCGCGCCAATTGACTACCGCCTATTATGCCAGATTCCGCCGTCGTGTAAGCTACGTTTCGGCTACGGTTATCACGGCCGGTGCCGCGCACTGGCTGATCGCTTCCAGGCCGGTTTCTGTTACCAGGAACAAATCTTCCAGGCGAATGCCGCCCCAGCCGGGCAGGTAAATGCCCGGTTCTACTGTGACCACCATGCCCACGGCCAATGAATACCGCTGCCCGTTGGGCGTGAAGGTGAAAAATGGTCCTTCGTGGATGTCCAAGCCCAGGCCGTGCCCCAGACCGTGGCCAAAATTCTCGCCGTAACCGGCTTGTTGGATCACCTCGCGGGCGAGCGCGTCAACCTGGTTGCCGTTTTGGCCGGGGCGGGCGTGCTGGCGCACGGCCGTTTGCGCCGCCTGCACCACAGCATAAATCGCCTGAAATTGGGCGTCTGGCTCCGCGCCCAGAAAAAATGTGCGGGTCAGGTCGCTTTTGTAGCCGTTTACCTGCGCGCCCATGTCCACCAGAAGGGGTTCGTTGGGCTGTAACGGCCGTTCCCCGGGATGATGATGGGGCAGGGCGGCGTTCGGCCCGCCGGCAACGATAATGTCGAAGGCCGTACCTTCCGCGCCCGCTTCGCGCATCGCTTTTTCCAGTTCCCAGGCCAGCGCGCGCTCGGTCATGCCCGGCCGCGCCAACTGCGGAACCAGGCCCATCACCTGATCGGTGATGGCTGCGGCGGCGCGAATGTTGGCCAGTTCTCCGGCTGTTTTGTGGTAGCGCAGGGTATCCAACGTGGGTGAGATGGGAACCCAGGTGATGGATGTAATCGTTTTCAGACGGTCGGCTTCGCTAAGGGTGATATGGTCGGCTTCCAGGCCGATGGTGGCGGTGGAAACGGCCGTCAGGAACCGGAGGTTGTCTTCGTCGGTGCGATTGTGCCGGAAGAGGCTGAACGCGGGCGCTTCCGCCCGCGCCTGCTCCCAGTAGCGGGAATCAGTCGCCAGCAGCGCTTTGTCAGCAGTGACCAGCAAACTCCCGGCGGAACCGGTAAAGCCGCTGAGCCAGCGGCGGTTGGTGGGCTGGGTGATGAGGATGGCGGGAATGTCCCAGGCGGCCAGGTGTTGGCGCACGGCCGTTAACCGTGCCGCTAATTCGTCAGAATCAGGTGAATGGTTCATATATCGCTCGTGTCAAAAATAATAGTATGGAACATGATGCGTGAGGCGTGATCTGGAGACGCCCACGCATCACGCATCACGTTTGCAAATGCCCGATCTCCGTCGTCAAAATAGCCCGCAAAACGGCAATTGTCGTGGCATACGTGGCGTCCATGCCAAAATAGGACAGGTTTTGCGTGCCCAGATTGGTGCCTTTGCTGAACGGCGTGTCCGAGGCGTAATGCAAAATCCCCACCGGAAACGGGTTGTTGTACAAATTGACAATCTGGTCATAAGGATGGCGTTTGGGGCGCACCATTTCATAAATGCCGCTCAAATATGGCCCTGCTTCCATTTCCATGTCGGTGTACCCTTCCTGATAAAAAACGGACATATAGCCTTCGTTCTGCAAAAACGTGCCGGGCACAGTGATGGCTTTTTGGTTATCCATCACCGAGCCATAAACCAGATAGGGGGCCACATCATCGGCCGTAAAACAATTATCAAACATGTAGGTGTTCAGCGAATGTTCGTCATGGACCACACTGGGAATCATCACATCGCCGATGCCGCCGTTCAACGTGGCGGCTTTCCCCATAATGTAAACGCCGCGAATTTCATCCACGTTACGCGCCATTTCTGTGAGCACCTGATAGGCGGCCATGCCCAGAGGATAATCGATGTTGACAATCAAGGCCTTGCTCTGGCTCAATTTTTCAATGCCCGGCACGTTCAGCCGGGTGTCCATATGGGAGATGTCCAATTGATTGAGGGCGATTACCTGCACCTCAATATCAAACGCGTGTTCGCTGGGGATGCGAATGATGCCCGCGGACCGCTCATGGGCCAGTCGATCTTGTTTCACATTCGGATGGGCCGATTCGTATTTTTTAAGGAGGTAGTAGAGAAAATTTTCCAGGCTGCTGGGGATGTTGCGCTCAACAATGTCGTGATATTCCTGTCGCAGCGCATTGGACCCATTATCCGTGAGAAAGGTTTCCAGCGCCTGTTTGATTTGTAAACCAAAGCCGCTGAGCATGTTGGGCAGGCTGTGTGGATTACTGGAAACAAAATAAACCGGCCGTTCGTCGAAGGCGATGTCGGGCGTATTTTTTTCTACGTTGATCCACCAGCGGCGCGTGGCCCGTTTATAATCGGCCAGAGACCCGGCCAGCGAGCGGATAGAAATTTCGTGGCGGTTTTGGGCGATGTCTAACAATTTGTCGGGCAATTGGGTTGACCAGATGCGCGTTAATTTGTCCAGATCGGCGACGGGAATGCCTGTGGCTTGAGCCAGGGGGGCCAGATCGTCGGTCGTGGGTTCTTGCCCGGCTGTCTTTTGTTTGAGTTGTTGCAGCAGTTGAATCATGGTGGGTTGGTGCAGGGTGTTGTACAACTTGCGCCGTTCGATCTGGTATGCCACCAGGATGGGAACGATGTCGTCGATATCTGAGCGGCTGGCGATGTAGACGGCCAGCGTAGATTGGCCATCAAAAAAGCTGCGCCGCCGCCGCCCTGGGGCGCTGACCTGTTCCCATGATTCGATTTGCGCGTAGCCATGTTCGGTGAAAACACGCGCCGATTGGCCCATGACCACCAATTTGACATGATTGATGCAGTCGGGCACGCGCAAAATGGAGTAGATGAAAGCGGCCGTATCCAGATTTGGCTCGTCGGCGTAGATGTGCAGGGCGGAATGCATGCGTTTGTGGGCTTCTAACAAGGTTTTGAGTTTGACTTCGCGGGTGCTGCGCAGCAGTGAATAGTAGGTTCGCAAGTAGAGATTGATCTCTTCGTTGCCGGAACTGGGGACGGTTCTGTCCATAGGTCTCCTGTTGGCCTCGGTTATTTTCCCGGAAGATTTGAGCTTCCGGGGAGGTGTCTAATTGTTGACGAAGATGTGACCGCTGCCAGGGATGACGTCGCCGACGATAACGGCCGTTTCACACCCCAACACAAACGTCTCCACCTGCTCCGGCGCAACCGCCACCAATAGGCCGCCGGAAGTCTCTGGCGTCCAGAGCAAGTCTTGCACCAGCGTGGGCACGCCTGCGGCAAAGGTCACGTGGGGTTGGAAGAACATCATGTTGTTGCCGCGCCCGCCGGGGAAGGCGCCGGCTTCGCCGTAGCCGGATGCGCCGGGCAGCCAGGGCAGTTTGTGGGCAAAAAAGCGGAAATCAACGCCGTCTTGTGGTTGGGCGCTGCCTTGCAGCGCCATTTCGTGGGCGTGACCCAGCAGGCCAAAGCCGGTTATGTCGGTCATGGCGTGGGCCTGGGCAGCGAGAGCGGCCTGGGATGCCTGCCGGTTGAGGGCGCTCATAGAGGCAACGGCCGTGGCCACATGCGCCGGGTCCGTAATCTGCTGTTTCAGGGCAGTGGTGATCACGCCAACACCCAGAGGTTTGGTCAGCAGCAGCACATCGCCGGGGCGCGCGCCGCCCTTGCGCTTCACCAGCGCCGGATCGATGATGCCGGTGACTGCCAGTCCATATTTGGGTTCCTTGTCATTAACGCTGTGCCCGCCGGCAATCACGCCGCCCGCTTCGGCCACTTTTTCCGCGCCGCCGCGCAGCACTTCGCGCAGCACCTCGCCGACCAGGTTGTCGGGGAAAGCCACCAGATTGATGGCAAACAGCACTTGCCCACCCATGGCGTAAATATCCGACATCGCATTGGCGGCGGCAATCGCCCCAAAATCATAGGGGTCATCGACTACCGGCGGGAAAAAGTCGGTGGTGGAAATGATGGCCTGATGGTCGTTGATCTGGTAAACGGCCGCGTCGTCGGCTTTTTCCAGGCCGACCAGCAGGTTGGGATAATTTTTGGGATCGAAGGTTTCGCGTAATGGCTGCAACACGTGCGCCAGGTCCGTAGGACTCAGTTTAGACGCTCAACCCGCGCATGAGGCGTACGCCGTCAGGCGAATTTCTTTGCCGTCCATAGATCTCCTAAACTTGGTTAGTGGTAAGTGAGTGTTCGATTATGGGAAGTATACCGGATGCCTACGCGCTGGCAATTGCAATTGACGGCCGAATCTGCGAAACTATAATCCCCCTTAAACCCGGCCAGGATAGACGATTTTGCCCGGGCAAGAGGTAAGACCATGATGAAACGATTTCGACTTTCTGAATTTGAAGCGCGGGCGCAGCAGCTTGTGGAAGGCTCTTTTGGGCGGTTGTTGGGCGGCGAGTTAGGGTCGCTGGACGTAGCCAACCGGCTGGCGAAGGCGTTGGAAGACAGCCGCGACGACGGCCGTGTCGCCGACATCTTTACCATCGCCCTCCAGCCACAGGATGCGGCCCGCATTCTGGCCGAGCAGCCGGATATTGAGCAGACCCTGGCCGATTATGTGGCGCAGTTGGCGCAGCAGTCCGGCTGGCGATTGGTGTCACGGCCGTATGTCACCCTGGTGGCCGATCCCAAAAACATGCCCCACGAAGTCCACGTCCTGGCCGAACACAGCCAGACCGCCAATCCCACGACCCAATTCAACGTGCCGCGCCCCGATTTAGACCAGGCCGCGCAGGAAATTTTGGCGGCGGTACGCGCTCTGGACGCGTATTTAATTGTCGACGGCGAGCGACATGTGGCCTTAGACCGCCCGTTGATTGGGTTGGGCCGGCGCATGGACAACGACGTGGTGCTGGATGCGCCGACGGTGAGCCGCCGCCACGCCCAACTTCGCTGGCGATACGGCCGTTTCGTGTTGTACGATCTCAGCTCCCGGCCTGGGCGCACCATTGTCAACGGCCAGCCGGTGCAGGAATACGCCTTGCAGCCCGGCGACGTCATCACCCTGAGCACCGTCAAAATCATCTACGGCGAAGGGCAGGATGAGCTTGATAACAAAAGACGCCTGGAGCGGGCTTTTATCGACGAAGAAACCATACCCAGACCGGGTATTTCGTCGGCGCGGTGATTTATGGATCCCTTGATTGTGTTGTTTTTGCTGCGATTGTTGGCTGCGGTCCTGTTATTGGGTTTTTTTGGCCTGTTTGCCTGGCTGATTTATCAGGATGTGCTGCTGACAAAAGCGGTCTTGGCGATCCAACAGCAGGCAACCGGTAGTTTGCGCGTAATCAAAAGCGAATCGGGCGAACCGGCGCTGGACACCATGTATGCGTTACGGCCGTTAACCAGCATTGGCCGCGCCAAAAGCAGCACCATTTTATTGGATGATGGATATGTTTCCAGCGAACATGCGCTGATTACGCAGCGTCATGGGCAGTGGTGGCTGGAAGATTTGGGCAGTCGTAATGGCACGTTGTTGAACGGCGCGCCGCTGGTGGAAACGGCCGTTATCAGCGCCGGCGACGTAATAACCATTGGCGGCACAGATTTAAAAGTGGAACTCTAGCAAAATCGTTTACCCCAGGGATTCTGAAAATCCAGCGGGACTACAGAGGTAAAAAATGGATTTAGGTTTACGTGGAAAAGTGGCCCTGGTTGTGGCTTCCTCGACCGGTTTGGGATTTGCTGCGGCGCGGCAGTTGGCGCAGGAAGGGGCAAAAGTTGTCCTTTCGGCTCGCTCGACGGAGACATTGGCGCGGGCGGCAGCCAAATTGAAGCAAGAATTGGGCCAGGAAACGGCCGTGCTGGCCATCCCATGCGACGTCACCGACAGCGCCCAAATTGATCATCTGGTGGCCGAGACGGTTGCCGCCTTTGGCGGGCTGGATATCCTCATCACCAATGCCGGCGGGCCTCCCGGCGGCACCTTCGACACCACCAACCTGGATGCCTGGCGCAGCGCCATCGACCTGACCCTGATGAGCGTGGTGCATCTGGTGAAAGCTGCATTGCCACACCTGCGGCAAAGTGAAACCCCAGCCATTCTCACCATCACCAGCGTTTCGGTGAAACAGCCCATTGCCGGGCTGCTGCTGTCCAATGTCTTGCGCCCGGGCGTGGTGGGCCTGACCAAAACGCTGGCTCTGGAATTGGCTCCGGAAAACATTCGCGTCAACTCCATTTTGCCCGGTTGGACGGCCACGGATCGCGTGGACCATATTTTTGAGTATCGCGCCGAGGTCAACGGCACGGCCGTGGAAACTGAGCGCGCCAAAATCACCAACTCCATCCCTATGGGGCGCATGGCCCGGCCAGAAGAATTTGCCAATGTGGCTGCGTTCCTGGTTTCACCGGCGGCCAGTTATGTAACCGGCGTGATGATGCAGGTAGACGGCGGCAGTTATGTCGGGTTGTTGTAGGAATTAGCGCATGAAAACGGCCGTTTACGAAACCTTCCGCCAGCCATTAACCATCCAAAACCTGCCTGATCCCACGCCCGAAGCGCACGGCGTGGTCATTGAAGTGCGCGCCACCGGCCTGTGTCGCAGCGATTGGCACGGTTGGATGGGCCACGACCCGGACATTACCCCGCCCCATGTGCCGGGGCATGAACTCGCCGGGGTCATCGTCGCTTTGGGCAAAGATGTAACCCGCTGGCAGGTCGGCGACGCCGTGACGCTGCCGTTTGTCTGCGGCTGCGGCGCGTGTCCGCAGTGTCTTTCCGGCAACCATCAGGTGTGCGATCATCAGTTTCAACCCGGATTCACCCATTGGGGGTCGTTTGCCGAATATGTGGCCATTCAGCAGGCCGACATCAATCTTGTCCGGCTGCCGGAAGGGCTGGATTTTGCCACCGCCGCCAGTTTGGGCTGCCGTTTTGCCACCTCTTTCCGGGCGATGGTTGACCAGGGGCGGGTGACGGCCGGGCAGTGGGTGGCTGTGCATGGCTGCGGCGGCGTGGGATTGTCGGCGATTATGATCGCCAATGCGCTGGGAGCCAATGTGGTGGGCATCGACATCGACGATGACAAGCTGGCGTTTGCCCGCGAAATGGGCGCGGCGGCGGTGGTGAATGCGCGGCGGGTGGGAGATGTGGTAACGGCCGTGCAAGATATCACCCACGGCGGCGCCCATGTGTCTTTAGACGCGCTGGGCAGCCCGCAGACCTGCTTCAATTCCATCGCCAATCTGCGCAAACGGGGCAAACACATCCAGGTTGGCCTGATGGTGGGTGATTACCGGAATACGGCCGTGCCGATGAACAAAGTCATCGCCAACGAGCTGGAAATTCTGGGCAGCCACGGCATGCAAGCCTTCCGCTACGACGCCATGTTGGCCATGATTCAGGCGGGCAAACTGCGCCCGGAACGCCTCATCGGCAAGCACATCAGCCTGGAAGAGTCATTACAGGCGCTGGTGGAAATGGATACATTTGCCGGGGTGGGGATTACGATAATTGATTCGTTTGGATAGGGTTTGGGGAGTTTGGCTGAAGCGTGATGCGTGAGCCAGCAGAATCACGCATCACGTATCACGCTTCACGCATCACTGTTCACGCAGTTTGGCGCGCTGCCGCACCAGCGCCAGCACCACATCAATTGTCGGTGTGGCCAGGCCGACCAGTTGGCCTAATTCCTGTACCACTGTTACCAAAGCGTCGATTTCTAGCGGACGGCCGTGTTCCAAATCTTGCAGCATAGACGTTTTGTGCGCGCCGACGGCCGCTGCTCCGGCAATGCGCTGGTCCACGTCCATGCCAAAGCGCACGCCCAACCCTTCGCCGATGGCCTGCGCTTCCAACATCATCGCCCGCACCACAGCCCGCGTGCCGGGGTCGGCGGCGATGGCTTCCAGCGTGCCGCCGGTCAGGGCGCTGACCGGGTTAAACGACAGATTGCCCCATAACTTCACCCAGATGTCATTGCGAATGTGTTGGCGCACTGGCGCTTTAAGCCCGGCCGCGCGAAACAAGTCGCTGAGCGCTGTCACGCGGGCTGTTTTTTCGCCGGTCGGCTCGCCCAGGCTAAAGCGGTCGCCGCTGACGTGTTGGATGACGCCAGGGGCGACCACTTCGGTCGCCGGGTAAACCACGCAGCCGATGGCTCGCTCCGGCCCAATGCCAAGCCACTGCCGACCGCCGGGGTCCACGCTTGCCAGTTGGTGATTGCGCCAGGGGCTGTCTAGTTCGTAAAAATACCACCAGGGGATGCCGTTAACGGCCGTGACAACGGCCGTGTCTCGCCCCAGCAGGGGCTGCATCAGTTCCACCACCCCCGGCACGGAAGGCGCTTTCAGGGTCAGGATCACAAAATCCTGTTGGCCAATATCGGCCGGGTTGTCTGTGCAGCGGGGATAAGCAACCTGCTCTTCGCCGTTGATGAGCAGGCGCACGCCATTGGCCTGCATGGCCGCCAGGTGCGCCCCGCGGGCGATCAGCGTCACATCTGCGCCGGCCAGCGCAAGCCGCACGCCCAGATAGCCGCCAATCGCCCCCGCGCCGTAAATGCAGATGCGCATCAGCCCAGACCCAGCTTTTCGGCCAGACCAATGCGCTGCAATTTGCCAGTTGGTCCTTTGGGGATTTCTGTCAGAATAAGCACCTTGCGCGGCACTTTGAAGGGAGCCAGCCGTTCGGCGGCAAAATCGCGGATGTCGCGCTCGGTGGCTTCCGCGCCGTCACGCAAGACAACGGCCGCCGCGACCTCCTCGCCCAATTTGGGATGGGGCATGGCAAAGGTAACCGCCTGCTGCACGGCCGGATGGTCCATCAGCACTTCGTCCACTTCACGCGGGGAGATTTTTTCGCCGCCCCGGTTAATGATTTCCTTCAGACGGCCGGTGATGGTGAGATAGCCGTCTTCATCCTGGATGCCCTGATCGCCGGTGCGGAACCAGCCGTTGGTGAAGTTTTCGGCGTTGGCCTGGGGGTTGTTTTCGTAGCCGGGGGTGACGTTGCGGCCGCGAATGACGATTTCGCCAGTGGTGTGCGGCGGCAGCAAGTTGCCCTCTTTGTCCATGATGGCCACGTCTAGCCCGATGGCGATGCCCACCGTGCCCACTTTGCGCGGGCGCGGTGGCAGCGGATTGCTGGTCATCTGGTGCGAGGCTTCGGTCATGCCGTAGGCTTCGATAACCGGAGCGCGGAAGGTGCTTTCCAATTCGCCCATCACCTGCGGCGGCAGCGAAGCGGATGAGGAGCGTACGAAGCGCAGGTTGGCCGCGTCGATGATTTCCTGGTTGCGGGCGGCGCGGCTGAGGATGGCCTGATGCATGGTGGGAACGGCCGTGTACCATGTCGGTTTTTCGCTGTCCAGCCAGGCGAAAAATTGCAGGGCGTTAAACCCGGGCGTGCAGCACACGCTGGCCCCGGCCAGCAGGGAACTCAGCAGGGCGGCCATCAGCCGATGAATGTGGAACAGAGGCATCACGTTCAGGCA
>JAKQCM010000117.1 GCA_029559155.1 Chloroflexota bacterium | reverse complement strand
GACTGCGATTTGTTCGATGCTCGCCAGCTGGTCAGGTCGAAAAGTAAATGAGCGACGAACATATTGTCCGGCTACTGTCGCTTTCTTACCTGTCGCTTGCGCTGCCTGCCGCCGATCAGTCTGGCTTTCATTCAAAGCGCTACGATAAGCCGGCTGCCCTTTGCCGCCTCGTCTTTGAGGTGTAGATCGCGACGGTTTTTCGACCGGTTTTTCGCCGGCGACGTTATCAAAGTCATTTAATAAGTCGCCTAAAGCATCATCCTGGGAATCGCGTTTACTCATGACGCATAAATCCTATCTACTAGACTCTGGTAAGCCCTTGCTGGCATTGAATCTGGTTGATACTCAAAAATCGTTTGCCCATCCACAGCCGGAGCTTGTTCAAAAATGGTTGAGCGAGGTATGGGCATGGCAACGCTTGATTTGCCGTAATGCTTAACCAGCGCTTCTAGCACAGAGCGAGCGATTGTCAGCCGTTGGTCGTAGAATGTCGGTAAAATGCAGGCTATTTTGATATCAATCCCATAAGATTGAGCTGCAAGAATATCGCTGGTATGGCGCACAGTACCGACCTCGCCTAAAAAGTCTGTCTTAACCGGCACAATCGCCTCGTCAGCCAGATTGTAAACCGCATCAGAAAAAGCATCCAATGTCGGCGGGCAATCAATAACCGTGTAATCAAACAACTGACGCACAAAACCCAACTTATGCGCCAAGATATCTTCCACGGGAATCGAGCGACGGCCGCCAATGGCCGCCTTGATCATCAGCTCGCTTTTGGCTTCAGCCAGGCTGTCTGCCGACGGCAAAATAAAAAGGTTCGGGCGGGCATAGCCATCACTGGCACGGTTCGCCGAAACGACAC
Source organism: Chloroflexota bacterium (assembly GCA_029559155.1). Taxonomy (GTDB): domain Bacteria; phylum Chloroflexota; class Anaerolineae; order Promineifilales; family Promineifilaceae; genus Leptovillus. The sequence goes on along the minus strand of JAKQCM010000117.1, from coordinate 1,041 downwards.
AATCTTTGAAAGTGCAACGATCCAGCAGCAAATCGGCCAAATCAAATTCGCGTGGCTGCAAATTTAGCGAGGCGGTCACATTGCCTTGGGGATCGAAATCAATGATTAGGACACGGCCGTTTTGCGCCTGGACCTTTTTCGCCAATCCATGAGCCAGCGTGATCGCAGTGGTTGTTTTGCCTACACCCCCCTTCCGATTGGCAACAGCGAAAACTCGGCCTGTTTTATCGCTCATTTACAGCGCTCCTTTTGTGATAAATTCTTAGGTTTTGAGTACATTTGAATCCTATATGGGTCCTTAATGTATGTATATTGAATCCAATTGTATACAAAATCTGTCTTGAGTCAACAAATTGCCGAAATCTTCGATTTTGGGCGGCGACGTCAATCTGAGTTTTGCTTAGGAAGGCTCTCAGACGCGGGGCACTCATAAGAAATAAACGCCGTTGCCCCATCATCGCTCCCCCAAACGGTCGTCCCCCAAACCTGTGGAAGAAAGCCACTCGCCCGGCTAAAATCCAGATTCCCAAAACAACATGACTCCCATCCTCCATGACAGCGCCCTGGCCGGGGCCAAAGCCACGTATCAGACCGACGAAGTCGTCATCGCCATTATCCAGGAAGAGAACGACGAAACCGACCGATACCTGGCCCTTATCGCCGCCGCCAACCAGAGTAGCTGGCAAGCGGCCGAAGTGTGGCTGGAAGATGGAGCCGAGGTGGCCATCAACGACCTGTGGGAGGGGATACCACCGGATGGCGTGGCCTGGCCCTGGTAACGGCCGTCTCCACCCATCCGCCGGCTGCCCCCAGCCTTCATCGCCAGCAAAGCACTCTCTCTCCTCTTTAAACGGCGGTCAACCAGATCCCCCCCCCGCATCCGGCTCCCTACAACGTCTGCCCCGGCAGCGGATACCAGACCCACCCGCCACAGCAGCGACACCGCCCGCGCCAGTAGCGCGCCCCGCCTGCCTGCCGCAGCGCCCGCGCCACGGCCGTTCCCCCGGCATAATACCGACGGGACAGCTTACCCTCCGAACG
>JAKQCM010000108.1 GCA_029559155.1 Chloroflexota bacterium | reverse complement strand
ACTGAACCAGCCCGCTAAGAGGCGCCTGCAAAGATGGTTCGGATGAGTCTGGATAATTGTTACTGTTGCCATCCAGAAAACTACGCACGCCCAGACCCGGCTCAACCGCCGTTTCCCGCACTCCATTCCCGTTCAAATCCTGAAAAACGATCCCCGTAACCGTGGCAGGTTTGTAATAACCAATGTCGAGGTGATGCGTAAAAGAAAATAAGTATCCGTAATACTGTAAATAGTGTAGACCAACAGTGAAAATGTCGTTTGCGAAGACATTTCCCATAGCAGCTTCCCAATTTTCTCTGTACTCAGACGTTCGACCCTGGCTATCCGGTCCATCGGGGTTTAGTTGGCTTTTAACCATGCCATGGTCGCGCCGATATATTGTCGAGAGAAGTTGAAAATGTCGTCGGTGTCGTAATGACGGTAATAACATTCGACGTGCATGACCAATGCTAAATGTAGCGCATACAGATGTTTACGCTGTTCTTCCGCTGGGGTGAACGCGGTTTTACCGTAGCCACGCAAACTATGGTCGCTCTCATCAAAGAGCAGTCGGAATTGGGCTTCCATAAGCGGTTCGGCCCATAACGCCCGCTCAAAATCAAGGATGCCGGTGACTTTGCCATCTTGCACAAAGAAGTTGGGGTTCCAGGCGTCCCAATGCACTAGGCAGGGAGTGGTGATTTCATCCAGCGCCGGGCTATGTTGTTGCACAGCGGCGCGGATTTCGTCATAGCCATAGTCGAAGGCCGCGTCTTTGCGGGCGGCATCTTCTAAAACCGATTCGATGATTTTTAGAAATGCCTCTTTCCATGTATCCCCACGCAGGTCAGGGTTGCCATCGTAGCCAAAATAGGAGCCGGGAAATTGGTTGATTTCGTGAATGATCACGCCAATCTGCCGTTCAATGGCGGCTTGTGTTTCGGCGGGCAGACTGGCTTTGACGTGTTCCAGGTTGTCGCCGTACAGTTTCTCCATGAAGAAGTAGTCGGCGTCACAGATGTCGCGGGCATCATCGAAAAAGTAGATTTCGGGCACGGGGATTTCGGGGTTTTGACTGACTAGACGCATGGTGGCGGCCTCGGTTGACATGATGCCTTTTTCGTACAACATCACTTCTGCGTCTTGGGGGGGAGCGATTTTTAGGACGGTTTCACGCCCGTTTGCCAACCTGACATTGTAAGCCACATTGAACCAGCCTTCTTTCAACTCGGTAATGGCGCCCTCACCGGCGGCAAGCCCTACACCGTCAAACGCCCGCGCGGTCATGCGCTCAATTTCGGCGCGTGTTTTTTTGTTTTTGGTTTTACTTTCCACGGTTTATGTGTTCCTTGTGTCACTGCCTGTACTTTTGGAGATTATGCAACGACTTCTAACTCTGTGTGGAGGGCTGCCAGCGAATCGGCCCCCACCCAAATGTCAAATTCTGCTGCTTCTTGAATCCACTGACCAGCGTTTGTACTCCAGTACTTCAATTCATCGGGACCAAGTTGGAAGGTGACGGTCTTTGTCTCGCCCGGCTGGAGTGTGATGCGCTTAAAGCCCTTTAGTTCACGCATCGGGCGGGAGTCGCTACCCCATTTCTGATGGATGTAAAGCTGGACGACTTCATCGCCCGCCACTTCACCCGTATTGGCCACGTCCACGCTAACGGTAACAGTATCGTTTACTCTAACCTGCGGGGCGGAAACCTTCAGGTTAGAAAACGCAAAGGTCGTGTAGCTCAGGCCAAAGCCGAAAGGATAAAGCGGTACAGGTAGACCATCCCAGTAACGCGGGTTATACATCGGGCTGTCCTCCGGCGAGTGAGTCAGGTTGCGGGCGTAGTAGAGCGGCGCGTGACTGCCTTTACGGGGAAAGCTGACCGGCAATTTGCCGCCGGGGTTCACCTCGCCAAAAAGGACATCGGCCACGGCGTGCCCGCCCTCAGTGCCGGGTTCCCAGGCTTCAAGAATAGCGGGAATGTGTTCGGCGGCCCAATTAATGCTTAGGGGACGGCCGTTCAACAATACCAACACCACCGGCTTGCCCAGATCGGACACGGCTTTCAACAGTTCCGCCTGCCGGCCGGGAAAGTCCAGCGAAGCTCGTGAGGCGGCTTCGCCAGCCATCAGGGCTGTCTCACCCAGCACCATCACCACCAGCTCAGCAGCACGGGCCGTCTCCACGGCGGTTTGGAAGGCAAGCTCGGCATCTTCGGCGGTTTGAGGTTGTTTGGGGGCTTCCTCAGCCATCAGGCTCTCGAACCAGGAGGGGATATCGCGCCTAATTTCAGGACCAGGCGCGTAGGTTACCTGCGCGTCTTGAAGCTTGGCGCGAATGCCCGCCAAAACGGTCACAGCAGCAGGCGTATGACCAAAGACCATCCAGGACCCCTCGGTCGATTCCATTGAATCGGCTAGAGGACCGATGACGGCCACATTTTTTATATCCTTTTTGAGAGGCAACAGACCTCCTTCATTCTTGAGCAGAACCATCGAACGCTGCGCTGCCCACCGTGCGGCTTGGCGATGTTCGGGCCGGGCCACAACTGCTGCCAGCAGGTCTTCGTCTACATAGGGGTGCTCAAACAGTCCCATTTTGACCTTGATCGCCAGGATGGGGCGCATCAAGTCTTCAATTTCGGAGACGGTCACCGCACCGTCCGCAACCAATCCAGCCGCCTGCTCGGTGTAGGTATAGCTGGACATATCCATGTTGAGTCCGGCCTGGATGCCCCGCAAAGCAGCCTCGCGCCCGTCGCGGGCATGACCTTGAATCACCATGTTACCCACGGCAAAGGCATCTGAAACCACAAAGCCATCAAAGCCCCACTCCTGGCGCAAAACTTGGCGTAATAAGAAGCGATTGCCGCTGGCCGGTACGTCGTTGAGATCCATGTAGGCGCTCATGAGGGTAGCCACTCCGGCCTTCACCGCGGCGGCAAACGGTGGCAAGTAGATATTGCGTAGCTGGGTATCAGATAAGTAGACCGGGTCGTAATCGCGACCGCCATCCGAAGCGCCGTATCCGGCGAAATGCTTGGCACAGGCCAGCACCCGCTCTGGGTCAGTCATATCGCTCCCCTGGAAGCCCCTCACCTGGGCTGCGGCCATCGCCGACCCCAGATAAGGGTCTTCACCAGCGCCTTCCACAATGCGACCCCAGCGGGCATCGCGGGCGATGTCAATCATTGGGGCAAAGGTCCAATGGATACCGGCGGCACGCGCCTCTTTTGCGGCCACTGCCTGGGATTTCTCAGGTACGGCTGTGTCCCAGGAAGCGGCCATGGCCAGCGGCACGGGGAAGATTGTCTGGTAGCCGTGGATGACATCTAACGCGAACAGCAAGGGGATACCGGAAGGGCTTTCCTCTACGGCGATCTTTTGCAGTTCGTTGAAGCGCTTGGTGTCATTGACCCACAACACTGAACCCGCACTCCCGGCGCGGATTTGCTCTTCAGCTTTTGGTCCCGGGGCAAAATCCGCTCCGCCGACCTGGTTCAGCTGTCCGATCTTTTCTTCAAGACTCATCTGCCGCAAAAGGGCCTCGACTCGTTCGGCAACTTCGCTTTCTGTAAGAATGGAAACGGCCGTTTCCGCTTTCGTCGTCTTGTTCATATTAATCTCTTATTGGTCCTTAATTAGCGTATCAAACTGCCTGCTCACTTGATGCGCGGACAGTTGCCGGCTTTGTTCTTGGATACAACACCGCCAAAACGTAACAGCCGAACAAGCCAGCATACACGACCAACAGGCAAACTGGGATGATCTCTAGCGAAATCTGACGTGCTAATATCCCCATCAAACTGGGAATGACGGCCGTGCCAAAGCCCGTTGCCGCCATCTGCATGCCGATTGTATTGGCGGCATAGTCGGCGCCCACACGGGTACGAGTGCCGGACATCATTGCCGGGAAGATGGGCGCAATGGATAGGCCAATGATGGCCACAGCAACCACATTGGCTATTTCGGAAGGGTTCCAAATCAGTAACCCCGCGCCTAGCAGCGCCCCTACCAGCCCACCGAACACTAACTTGTTGACCCCTGCGCGGCTGGCAAACAACCCGGCCACGATCCGGCCAATGGTAAAGGTAAACCAGTAACTGCCCGCAAAGAATCCAGCCAGCGTCAAATCAACCCCGCGCGACTCAGTCAGCAGCGTATAAGTCCAAGTGCCCAGCGAGGCTTCTGCGCCGACATACAGAAAAAACAACATGACGCTCAGCCACACTTGCGGCTGCCGCAGCGTTTCTCTCATGGGGGTTTTGTAATCGGTCAGTTTTATCTCTACCTCGCTGTCCACGGGCCTCTCGTTCTGGTTCCACATGGCCACCGTGAGTGCGAAAGCCACCGCCAGCACAATTTGGAACACACCCACTACTCGGTAACCGAATCGCCAACTTTCCGTCGTTGCCAAGCCAAAGGTCATGATGATTGGACCCATGGTAATACCAACACCCCAACTGGCATGGAGCCACTGCATCAGCCCCTCCCCAAAATTCGCGGCGACATAGGTGTTGAGACCAGCATCAATCGCCCCTGCCCCCAAGCCGGCAAACACGCCCAGCAAAACCATCATCCACCACCCCGGGACAAAGGTGTATCCAATCAGTGCCGCTCCGGTAAGAAAACAGCTGGCGGCCAGGACACGGCCCACGCCAACCCGTGAGAGCAAAAAACCGCTGAGGAAGCTTGAGGTCATATAGCCGGCGACAGCAGCGACCAGGAACATACCAATTGCATCGAGCGGAACGGAAAAATCGGTCCGAATAGATGGCCAGCCAACGCCTAAAAGGCCATCCGGCAAGCCAAGGGCCACAAAGGCAATAAATGCTAACAGGACGAGACCAAGCCTCGGGTGCTGCCTAATTTTCGTCAAGAGTTTCATCGACATTCTCTCGTTCCGCCTTAGATAAGATATAGAGTTATTTGATCCTTTTAGCTTGCCCGATATCAGACAAGTAAGTTTCAATATTTATAGGTAAAGCCATAATCTGCAGAAGATTGGTTTTTTCTGTGTAGCTTAAAAATCCGAGCAGAGGCTGACTTTCGTTTTTTCCGGCAGGATTCGGCGCAGCCAAATAGTTCACATATGGTTCACAGCCATGATTTTCTCGTCGTTCTTCCTCAAATTGCAATGCTTTTTCCCATTCGATTACGTTATTCATCAGTTGAATTTGTATCATATTACCCTCGCTTTGCAATCGATTGCATTTCTGCGTAAAAAAAGAAAGTCTCTCGCTTTAAGCTGATTGCCGAACTACCAACTCCACCGGTGTGGTTACGTTGGTGATGGTGCCAGTTTGGATAAATTGGATCAGATTTTGCGTCAGTAGTTTGCCCACCAAAGAAATATTCTGCCGAATCGTTGTGAGGGGCAGATTGTTATAGGCAGCGATGGATAGATCGTCATACCCGACTACAGCCACATCTTCCGGAACAGTTTTACCACTGTGCTGAATAGCATTGATGGCCCCAATAGCCATCAGGTCGCTGTTGACAAAGACGGCATCCGGTTTTGGAGATTGTTCCATCAACCGCTGCATGGCGGCAAAACCGGAATCATGGGAATAGTCACCATAGGCGACTAAATTGGGGTCCACACTTCGCCCAGCATTCTGTAAGGCAGTTTTAAAACCTTGGAAACAATACTGTACCGTCAATTCATCTTTCGGACCGCCCAAAAAAGCAATTCGTTGTCGTCCAATTTGCATTAAGTGCTGGGTGGCAAGTGTGCCTCCCATGATATTGTCTCCAGTAACTGAGCAGTAATTAAATTTCGAAATGGGAACACCCCAAGCAATGAAGGGAGCATCGAGTTCAACCAAGGATTTCAAGTGCTCTTGACGGCGATTTGAGGCCATGATGATGAATCCATCCACCCGTCTACTATCCAGGTAGGTACGCGCCCAAGTTGTATCGTGCGGATCGACATGGATGATGAGAAGGTCATAGCCCAAAGCCCGCAACCCCTTGCTAATACCGCCTAGAATCTCTAAACCGAACAAATCTTCTGCTGAAAAAAATTCTGGATAGTACGTGGGTACGACAAAAGCTACTATGCGGCTTTGTTGTAAACGAAGATTGCGAGCGGGAACATTGATGCGGAAATGATACTCCTGAGCAATTGCCTGGATGCGTTCTTTGGTTTCTTGACTGATGAGCGGACTGTTATTTAAGGCGCGTGAAACTGTCGATTTAGAGACGCCGGCCAACTGGGCTATATCGTCAAGGGTTTGAACAGTCTTCTTACTCATCTTATTCCGCACCTTTGCAATCGATTGCATTATACTGTTTTTGGTTTTTTTGCATATCCCCCGCCAGAACGTAACCTGGATAGATGTGGAGCTATTGCCAATAATCTATGGCGTCCTGAAATCGGAACGGCCGTTTGACCCTTGTAGGGAAAAACCTGTCACGTCCCCTCCCATTATCAGACTTTCCCCGCTACAAGCGAATCCCCGTCTCATCTAAACTGGACCTGTATTATCCTGATTAGCCGGGATGGAAACGGTCGTTTCCGGCACATGCTGAATTTCGGCACGAAAGGGTTGTTCGCTGCCAATTTCGCGCTGCAAACGGATGACGAAAATATCACGGGGTAGTAACGGCCGTTTCACCAGACTGCCTCTCACCGGGTATCCTGGCGAAGAAGACGATGAGCGAGATCAGTGCCAAGGTGTGGACAAATTTCAACATGCCAGTTTCCTCCATAGCCAGCGATTGTGGTTTGGATGGAACTATAGCGCAGGGGTGTCTGCCAGATGTCTCAAACGTCAAGCGGTTGGAGAAAAGCGGGGGATCATTTTACAGGACTAGAACATTGCAGATTGAACCAATCTAGGCACTGCCGCGCGTCGAGATAGTATGCCCGGCGCGGCGCAGAGCGGCCAGATCGCGCTTGATGGTGCCAGGGCTGACAGCCAGCGCCGCGGCAAGATGGGTGATGGTGGGAGCAGCATGGTGGTCGGCGGCTTCCTTGAGCAGGCGCAAAAGCTGCTGCTGGCGGCGCTGCCCTTTGTGGGCGATGGCCTCGTCGTCAGGGTGATGGGGCGTCCAGGTGATGGTGATTTGTTCATCGGGGCGCAATGGCCGTCCGCCTGCCGCACTCACTCTTGGCAAAACAACCGAACAGGAGTGCCCCTGCTGCGCCGCGTAGGCGGCATATAACTCTCGCACTGCCGGCAGACCGCCGCAAAACCGTTCCCTGTCGGCGCCTTCCGGCAGCGTGGCGGCGCGCGCTGCCAACAACTGATAAACGGCCGTTACCAACTCCGCCGTCGGTTGGCCGGCTATCTGCAAAATAAGGCGGCGGTGGTTAAAAATATCAAAAATATACGCCCCGCCTGCCTTGGCTTGTACGCGAGCCACGGCAGTGGCCGACAACGTCAGCGCTTCAGCCAACCGTCCTAACCGGGCCAGCGACAACGCCCAAAACGAACAGACGGCCGTGTCATGTTCTTCAATCCCTGCCGCACGCAATATCACTCTGCTGAAAAAAGGAAACGGCCGTGGCGTCCTCCCTCCCCCTCCGCCTGGTGCCACACGCCCCAAGCCAGCGCCACCAGCCCGCGAATAAGCGCCCACTCCAGGCTCGCCTATGGGTAACAAACCCGCCATATGAGGCAGGCGCTCGAGCGCATATGAGGAATTTTTCGGGACTTTTTCACATATTAACGCTTTCGATACCCGAGAGGTCGCCCCATATGGTGCATTTGTTACCCGTGGGCCTAAGAGGCCAACACCCAACAGGAGTCATTGATACAATGATCTCCAGAATTATCAGGAAAGGGTTGCTCCCGCCGCCAATTGGCCAGGGCCACCGGAAGGATAAGCGGCTGCAATCGGCATGAGGAGGGCTTACACGACGACGGCGCCTAAGGATTTGAGGGTTTCTATTTGCGCCGGGGAGAGGCCGATGGCGTCGGTGATGTCCATGCCTTCATACGGTCCTGGCTGGGTCACGGTCAGGCAGCAGGATCTGGCCTGAATGTCCCAGACGCGCACGTGGCCATCGTCGCCGCCGCTGGCGACACGGCCGTTTCGCGGCGCAACAGCCATCGTGCGCACGGCGCCGGCATGGCCGGGCAGCAGGCCAAGAGAGTCACCGGTGGTCGCATCCCAAAGGTGTAAACGGCCGTCGAGGCCGGCCGTCACCAGGAAACGGCCGTCGTGGCTAAAAGCCAGGCAGCCTTCGTTGTGCAGCGATTGGGCTACCGTGCTTTGGAGCTGGCCCCGGTTCAGGTCAAATATCCCCAGGCTCTGGCTGTCTAACTGGAAAGCGAGTTTCTGGCCATCGGCGCTAAAGGCCAGATTCCATAAATCGGCGTTTGTGCCGCTGCCCTGTACTTGCGCCTGCCGGCTGATCGCCCCATCCGGGGTGATGCGCCACAGGCACAACAGGCCATCCCGATCCTGCGAGGCCAGGGCCGCACCATCGGGCGAAAACAGTAGCAAATCAATCGGGGCCTGGTGCGCTTCGGCCGTGCGGCAAACTTCGTTCCCATCGAGGTTGAGCAGATGGATCGCGAAGCTGGAGTCGCTGTAGACCAGGAATCGCCCGCCAGGATGAAAGCCAAAACTGTCATGTAAACCGGTGCGCACGTTGGCCAGTTGCACGGTCAGATCGCCTGTCTGATTGTCCCATACCAGGAGTTTGCCGAATGGCAGCCCGACGCCGGCGGCCAGCCAACGGCCGTCCGGACTATAAGCCAGCGTGCGCACAAAGTTTTGCTCCACGGCTAATAGCTGCTTGAGTTTCCCGGATTGTGTGTCCCACAGCCGTATCGCCTGACCATCGCCGCTGACGGCCAGCGTACGGCCGTCTGGGCTGAAGACCAGCCGGCGAATGGAGCCGCTGTGCCCCTGAAACATGTGCCGCAGACGGCCGTCATGGGCATCCCATACGCGCACCGGCTGGTCGAAAGAGGCGCTGGCCAACAAACGGCCGTCCGGGCTGTAAGCCACCTGATTCACAATTTTTAACGTCCCGCGCAGCACATGGAGCAAATGCCCGTTGTGGCTTTGCCACAGGCGGATGGCCCGATCATACCCGCCGCTGGCCAGGATGGCGCCGTCGGGACTGTAAGCGACCGTGGTGACCCAATTGGCGCTGCCGGGCAGCACGCGCCGCGTGTAGGCCTGCCGCCAATCCCAGAAGCGAATCGTTTTGTCGGCGCTGCCGCTGGTCAGGGTGTTGCCGTCCGGATGAAACGCCAGCGACGTGACAAAATTCGTGTGGCCGGCCAGGGAGCCGAGCAGGGCGCCGCTTTCCACCTGCCACAGGTGGACCAAATAGTTTTCGCCCCCGGCCGCCAGGACGCCGCCGTCCGGGCTGAAAGCGAGGCTTCTGATTTTTTTGGTGTGCTCTTCCTCCATGCGGCGCAGCAACGAGCCGGAATGGATCTCCCACAGGTAAACGCTTCCGTCGTAACCGCCGGCGGCCAGGATTCGGCCTTGCGGGTTGACGGCCAGGGTGAGAATGATATTGCCCGGCGTGCTGATTTGCCCCAAAAGCCTGCCGCTGGGCACGTCCCAAATGCGAATTGTCTGGTCTTCGCTGGCGCTCAGCAAAGTGTGGCCGTCCGGGGTGAAGGTTACGGCCGTTACCTGCGCCGTATGTGCCCTGAATTGGCGAATTTCCCGACCAGCGGCCACGTCCCACAGCTGAACGGCATAATCGCTGCTGCCGCTGGCCAACAGCTGCCCGTCCGGGCTAAAGGCAATGGATAAATCGATCCCCGACGCTCGCTGAATTACCTGGAAGGGCTGATATTCATGCAGCCGCCAGAACGTGATCGAACCATCCGAGGCCGCCGCCGCCAGCAACCGCCCATCGGGACTAAACACGATGGAAACAACCAGACCAAACGTATCCCGAAAAATTGAGCCGCTCAGGTCGCTGCCGCGAAAGGAAATCTGGTGCAAAATCACCGCCCGAAAATCTGCCTGCCGGATGATGAGGCGTGAGAAGTCAGACCCGCGCAAGTCTTCACCCAGCGCACTCAATAAGTGCAGGATATTGGCGCCGGCGTAACCGGGCGCGAGTACCGGACCGGCATGAAGGGCTTCTAGAAGCTGGCGCACTTTGGCGACTGCGCCGGGTTGGCCAAACCGGTTGACCAACCATTGGCAAACCGGCTCCAGCAGCAGGCGGCGCTGGCTTTCCTGGACGTATTCGCGGGCATTGGCTTTTACCAGCGCGTATTGTTGCAGAGTGTTGATCGCCCCAGCTTCGATTTCGTGGCAGATGACTTCGATCAGGCAGCTGGTTGCATATTCCAGGACGACATTTTGGAGGGCGTAATGCAGTGCGCCTTCGGTCCCGGCCGCTTCGACTACCGGCGTTTGTTCCAGGAGGGAGCGAAAATAAAGCGCGCGCAAGGCTTCTAAAAATTGCCGCCGGTGGGGCTGCACGGCGAGATCATGCCAGAGGTGTTGGGAGGTAACCGGCTCGCGTTCAATCGCCAGCCAGGTCAGCAGATGTTCCTCTAGAGGCGTCAGCCGGCGGAACTGCTCATCCAACACTTCCCGGATGTCGCCGAAAACGGCCGTTTCGCTCAGCAGCACCTGTGTGTCACCGGCGAATAAGGTTTGCGCGGTATCGGCCACCAGCTTCAAGGCCAGGGGGTTGCCGGAATAATGGTGCACCAGCCGGGCTAACGCCTCATTGCCTCCCGGCAGGCCGTGCGCCCGTAATAAATCCAGTCCGGCCTGATCCTGAAGCCCGGAGAGCGCTAAATTGCGGATTGGGCCGGACTCCTGGCTGAGGTAGGCGATCTTTTGCGGCAGTTCCCGGCTGGTTAACAGCAGGCAGCTCTGGTGATCGCCGCTGCCCAGATATTGCAGCAGTCGTTCAAAGCCCTCATACTCGCGCTGGAAATTACGGGATTGGGCCTTTTGCTCCAGAAGACTTTCAAAATTGTCCAGGATGAGCAGACAGCGCCGCTCGCGCAAGTACCGCAGCAGCAATACGATCTGTTCGTTTTCCGCAGCCGGAATTTCGACCAGCTCATGACCGGATATTTTGGTCAGCCAATCGGACAGAATCTGGGCCAGCGGCGGCGCATTCACCAGTGAACGCCAGATGATGAATTCATAAACGGGTGACGGCCGTTCCGCCCGATTGCCCGGTCCCGCTGCGGCTGGCGGCAGGATTACCTGGCGAACCAATTTGGCCGCCAGCGTTGTTTTACCAACGCCGCCCATGCCGGTGATGGCGATCAGGCGGCACTGCTCATCGACGACCCAATTTGCCAGCTTGTGGAGTTGGGCCTGACGGCCGTAAAAAGGAACCGGTCCTGGCATCTCGCCCCAATCGATTTGCTGGGCGCGCCAGGACGCGGCGGCATGGGTTTTTTCGGTGGCTGTGTGTCCGGAAAATGCTGATTGCAGGTAAGAACCAGGTGTCTGCGCGATGATCTGACGCCAATCATCTGGTTCGTGCGCGCCGGACTTGATTTGTTCATAGAGTTGGGTCGTTTCGGGCAGCGGCTCAATGCCCCATTCTTCGCGCAGCAGGTGGTAAAAGGCGTCGTATTGGGCCAGCGCTTCACCCCGGTGGCCGGTCTGGGCCAGCAAAGCCATTTTTAGCTGCTGCCCCGATTCGCTCAGACTATCCAGAGCCAGCAGCTGAGATATGTATGCCATGCTGGCCTGAAAATCGGCCTGTTGGGCGTGCCAGCCGGCCAGCGTGTACAACGCTGCCAGTTGCGCCTGCCTTAGCTGTTCCCGCTCCGAGGTTAGCCAGGCTTCGTAAGCGGCGGATTCGGGCACGTAAAAGCCATCCAAAAAATCGCCTTTGTAGAGCGAAACGGCCGTTTCCAGATCGCCAATATCCTCTCCGCCCCGCCGGAATCGTTCCAGTCGCGCACTAAATGCTTCCACGTCCAGAAAATAGGCCGCGTCCCGCCTGAAGGCGACCGTTTGCCGGGTGATGGTGATGTGCGCGCCGACCAGTTTGCGCAGATTGGAGAGGATGTTGCGCAGGTTTTTGGCCGCGCTGATTTCGGTTGTCTCGGGCCAGAGGAGGGTGGCCAGGGCTAAACGGCCGTGTACCCCCGGTTTCATCGCCAGATAAAAAAGCAGCGCTTTACTTTTGACGGTGATAAATCCTGCCAGCTTTTGGCCACCCAGACTGGCTTCTGGTGAACCAAACAATTCAAGGCGTAAGGAAGAATCCATTTAAACGCACTTCCTAACGATCTGAGACGCTCTTTGGACGTTCTTTGGACGATCGATTCATATCATATTACCGGAAACCTGAAAAAAACAAAAAAGGTCATTTTAGGTTTAATCTTGAGCAAGTTAATTCGCGTCCTGGTGGTGGCTAACCAAACCGTTGCGCGCAAAGGATTGAGTTCATTACTGAATACCTTGCCATCCCTGATCGTCGTGGGCGAGGCAGCGAGTGGGCAAGAGGCCCTGCTGATGGTCCGTGAATCGCGCCCGGATGTCGTTCTGATGGAACACACTGTTTTTCAGCAGGAAGGCCCGGGGCCAATCTGGCGCATCTGGCAAGAAGAGCCGGGCGCGGCGATTTTGGTTTTGTGCGATGGGTATGGCACAGCGCCGTCCGCCTCAGATTTCGATTCCGGCAAGTTGTGTTTCACCAACCGGGACGCTGCGCCCGAGGAATTGAGGCGGGTTATTCGCCAGGTCCTAGAAAAGCAGTAACCAGTCGCCGCCGCCCGTCCGTCCGATTTGCTGCTAGAGCCGGGCAGATTTCCCCGATCGGATTCATCACTACAGGCTGTGCGCTTTTTTCGCCCTATCTTACCCGAAGTTGGGCAAAAAGTAGATAATATATTTGCAAATAGTATACACCAATCTGGCCATTAGGCCAACGTTTGCATGATGTGCTCCACCTTCTCGCTCACGCCAACCCCCGGGGAAGCAAGTTTGATCATCAAAAATATCTTGTTTGGAGGTTCAGAATGTCTACAAAAATCGTGATTGCTTTTGTTGTTGGTGTTGTGGTGGGGGCTGCCGCTTCTTTGTTGTTGGCGCCCAAGTCGGGCGAAGAGCTGCGCGAGGAACTGCGGCAGAGCGCCCTGGCGGAGCGCGAACAGTTGAAAGCTGAATACAGCCAGGCCAAGAGTCAATTGCAGCAGCAAATGGACAAAGTGCAGGGTGACGTGGAGGAGAAGCTGGCGCAGGTGAAGGGCAAGGCGGAAACGGCCGTTTCCCCTGAGTAGCCTCTTTGGTGAAGGCAGGTAAAGGATGAAAACGGCCGTTAACCCAGAGGGTAAGCCAGTCCAGGCTGGCCCAACCGCCCCGCCTCAAGCGGTTTGCCCCTACTGCCAGGGTTCGCTGGCCCTGCGCCAGCGACAGGCAATGGACGGCCAGGTCACCTATTTCTGGCGCCATGAGGACAACCGCCGCCTGCACTGCTTGAAACGCTCAAGCCCTGCGGGCCAGGCTGCTGCCCGAGGCAAAACAAACTCTGAGGGATGAATGGAGATGCAAGGCATGAAACGTTGGTATGTTTACTTTTTTCTGATTGTGTTGGGGCTGGTTTTGGCCAGTTGTGGCGGGAATGAAGAGCCGCCGCCGGCAACGGCCGTGCCGCCGACCACCGCGCCGGTCAATACGGTAACGGCCGTGGCCCCCGATCAGCGCGCCGAATTAACCGCCGCCCCCTGGGCCTGGGTGCGCCTGCTGGATCAGGCCGCCGGAGCCAGCGATGTCGCCAATTCGCAAAATTACACGGTCAGCTTCCAACCGGACGGCGCGCTTCAGGTCCGGGCGGACTGTAACAACGCCGCCGGCTCCTTCACGGCGGCGGGCGACAGCCTGACGATTGCCTTGGGGCCAACGACCCTGGCTGCCTGCGCTCCGGAATCGCGCAGCGACCAATTCCTGGCGCTGATATCTGCCGCCGCCAAATATCA
>JAKQCM010000087.1 GCA_029559155.1 Chloroflexota bacterium | reverse complement strand
GTATGCTTTTATCGAGGCGCGGCCGGATTTTGCCCGCGAGGCGCAGCCGGGCGACGTGATCGTGGCCGGGGCGAACTTTGGCTGCGGCTCGTCGCGGGAATATGCGCCGGACGCGCTGCGGCGGCGGCAAATTGGGGCGATTATTGCGCCCAGTTTTGCCCGTATCTTTTTCCGCAACGCCATCAATCTGGGCATTCCCTTGTTTGAGTCGGCGGAGATTGCCGACCAGGTGGGCGATGGGGAAGCGGTGGAGATGGACGTGGCGAACGGCCGTCTCATCACCTCTTCCACTACCTACCAGCTTCCGCCGCTGCCCGATTTTGCCGCCGACGTGATTCGGGCGGGGGGGATTGTGCGCTATGTAAGGGAGAACGGCCGTTTCCCCGGCGAGCCATAAAGCAAAAAGCGGCCTGTCTAAAAATCAGGCCGCATTTTTGCTCATACAGTTAAGGGGATGGCGCGTTATGCGGGTATCAGGTCTTTCCAGGCCGCTTCTAGTTTGGCCCATTTTTCTTTAGCCCAATCGGCTACTTCCATGATGCCCGAGCCGATTTGCACGGCCGTGTAATTCCGGCCCACGTAGTCCCAATCCACCACGTTCCACCACGCTTTGACGTAATCCGCGCGGCGGTTCTGGTAATTCAGGTAATACGCGTGCTCCCAAACGTCCAGGCCCAGCAGCGGGATCATGCCCTGGGAAATGGGGTTGTCCTGATTGGGTGTGCTCATCACGCTCAGTCCGTCATCGTCGACGACCAGCCAGGCCCAACCGCTGCCAAAGCGCTCCGTCGCCGCATTCGTGAATTCTTTCTGGAAGTCGGCAAAAGAGCCAAACGCTTTGTCGATGGCCTCCGCCAGTTTGCCGCCCGGTTGGCCGCTGCCATTCGCCTTCATGGACGGCCAGAACATGGCGTGGTTGGCGTGGCCGCCGCCGTTGTTGCGCACGGCCGTGCGGATGTCCGCCGGTACCTCGTCCAGATTGGCCAGCAGCTGCATCACCGTCTTCTTTTGCAGTTTGGGGTATTTCTCCAGCGCAGCATTCAGGTTGTTGACATAGCCTTGATGGTGTTTGTCGTGGTGGATGCCCATGGTGCGGGCGTCGATGTAAGGCTCCAGGGCATTGACGTCGTAAGGTAGTTTTGGTAGTTCAAAAGTCATCGTATATCTCCTTTTTGACTAACTAAATGGGGAAAACAGGGATTGTTAAAGAGTCGCCAGGCAGCAACGCGAATAGTTTCGGCGGGCCTTGCTTTTTACTCCACGGGGTTGGGCAATCAATAATTGGAATTGCGTGGGGCGAAACGGTTGGGTCGTTGGTTGGATTGAGTTGTTGCCTGAAGATTTCAAAACACGTTTTCATTATAGGCCATTCAGACCTTGATCGCCAGGGAAACGGCCGTCTACCCATGTCCCTCTAATCCTTCTCGTCGCCGTCCGCTTGCCCGCCAACGGCCGATTCTCATGACACCTTACACATGGCCCGGGTGACACCTGTCACCTGACATTCCCCAGAACCTGATAGACACTTCGAGTTGCGCTCCAAATGTTATCAGGCCAGACCGGCCCAACTTAAACGAGCCAAAGTCGATGAATCATGTCGAATCCCCAATCCCCTCTCAGCGCCTCCTCGGCGACTCAAAACAGATTATGTTAACAGGAGACAAATCATGTCCGCAAAGGAAATAACCGAAAGTGAAGGAATTGCTTACCGGCGGCGAAATGCCGGTTTGATTGGTGTGCGCAGCAAAGTACAAATGCGCGACAACATCATGCTCAGTCTGGTCTATACCCCAGGCGTGGCCGAGCCGTGTCTGGAAATCGAACGAGATCCCAAACGCTCTTTTGATGTAACCTGCCGGGGTAACACCATCGCCATTGTGTCCGATGGGTCTTCCGCCTTTGCGTTGGGCAACATTGGCCCGGAAGCCATTTTGCCGGTGCTGGAGAGCAAGGCCGTCATCATGAAAACCTTTGCCGGTGTGGATGCGCTGCCGATTGCCTTAAAAACCGAAAGCATCGAAGAATTTGTTGATACCGTTTTAAACCTGAGCCCAACCTTTGGGGCCATTAGCCTGGAAGATATTGCCTCGCCCAAAGGGTTGGCTATCACCAATCGGCTGGCCAGTTCGCTTTACATTCCGGTGGTCAACAATCATCGTGATGGCGTGGCGATTGGCGTATTGGCCGGTTTGATCAATGCCGCCAAAGTGGTGGGTAAAAATCTGGAAGAGATGCGCATTGTGATCAATGGCGCCGGTTCGGCTGGACTGGGCACGGCGGCCATTTTGCGCCAGTACGGCATCAATGAAGTAATTGTTTGTGACCGGCACGGGGCGATTTACCAATACCGTCCGCACGGGATGAACTGGGCCAAATGGGAAATTTCTCACAACAGCAACCCGCGCAACGAGAAAGGCAGTCTGGCTGAAGTTTTGCGCGGCGCCGATGTGTATATCGGTTTTGCGCCATCCAACGGCGTGGTTTTGCAAGAAACCAAACAAATGGCTGAATCGCCCATCCTGTTTACGCTGGCTTCGCCGCTGGAGTTTACGCCGCGTGACGCCCGTCAGGCAGGCGCTTCGGTTGTGGCGACGGCGCATTCGAGTTACCGCAATCAGTTGGATGTAACGGCCGTGCTCCCCGGCGTTTTCCGTGGTTTATTAGACGTGCGCGCCTCCGGGTTCCCTTATTCCACGCAAATCGCGGCCGCCGAAGCGATTGCCGGCATCATCCCCGACGAAGAACTTCATGCCGATTACATTTATCCGAAGGTGATTGATTATGCCGTCGCTCCGGCCGTCGCCGCCGCGGTGGCCGAGGATATTATCCAGCATGGTCTGGCTAAGCGACCGGACGTGAAACCGGCCGATATTGCTGAACGGACGCGCCGTTTTGTATATGAAGGCCGCCTGCCGGTTTCGCCAAGATCAGACCAACCGATGACTGTCGCCGAAGAATCGCTGGAGCTACACGACCGTTACCAGGGCTTGTTGGAAATCTACAGCAAGGTGCCGGTAAAAGACGAGCACATTCTGAAAATGTTTTATCTGGTGCCTCATGCCATGGAACCGGCGGAGATCATCAAAAAAGATCCGTCGCAGTTGTTTGAACTGACGCCGCGCGGCAATTTGGTGGGTGTGGTGAGTGACGGCACGGCCGTTCTCGGCCTGGGCAACATTGGCGCGCGCGCCGCTTTGCCGGTGATGGAAGGGAAGGCGATTTTGTTCCACACCTTCGCCGGGGTGGAAGCATTCCCCATTTGCCTGAACACCCAGGACCCGGACCAAATTGTAGACATTGTTAAGCGGTTAGAGCCAACCTTTGGCGGCATAAATTTGGAAGACATCAGCGCGCCGCGCTGCTTCTATATCGAGAAAAAGCTGCGCGAGGAAACGGATATTCCGATTTTCCATGATGATCAACACGGGACGGCCGTTGTCGTTCTGGCCGGTATCATGAATGCCTGTCGCCTGACAGGCAAAAAACTCAGCGAACTCTCGTTTGTGGTCAATGGCGCGGGCGCATCGGCCATCGCCGTGACAAAACTGCTCATGTCGATGGGCTTGCAAAACGTGATCTTGCTGGACAGCAAGGGCGCCATCTACAAAGGGCGCAAAGACCTGAACTGGATCAAAGAAGAAATGGCCGAGGTCACCAATCTGGACAAACTGAAGGGCGACCTGGCGAAAGCGGTAAAAGGGCGCGACGTATTCATCGGCCTCTCGGTTGCCGGCGCGCTGAAGCCGGAAATGGTCAAGACCATGGCGGCCGATCCGTTTATTTTTGGCCTGGCGAACCCGACGCCAGAAATTATGCCCGACCTGGCTTTGGAAGCGGGCGCGAGCATCGTGGCGACCGGACGCAGCGATCTGCCCAACCAGGTGAACAACTCGCTGGCTTTCCCCGGCATCTTCCGTGGGGCGTTGG
>JAKQCM010000083.1 GCA_029559155.1 Chloroflexota bacterium | reverse complement strand
GGTAATCGAGAGACGTGTCATGCTGAGGTCCTCCGAAGCATCCCATTTGCTTGAAATGACCGAGTGATAGGGATTCTTCGCTCCGAAGACTCCGCTCAGAATGACCAGTTCATTACCTGATTGTTTTCTTAAAGACCAATACGCCCCGTCTGCGCAACAACGCCGGTTGAAACCGGCTAGAAGAGGGCAAAAGCCCCGTTTACGGGGCGTTGTTCGGCAGCCCGGCGGCTTCAGCGCTGGGCGATGCGGGCCGTAAACCAAATATGCGATAGCCCTTTATTTCATTCAGGCGGCGGATGGCGTATACTTCCGCCCTATGAAAGCGGAAAAGAATGAACATTTGGCAGATTGGCCGGTGGAAGTGGTGCGCAGCGCCCGACGGCAAAAGACCGTCAGCGCTGAACTAAAGAACGGCGTGCTGGTAGTGCGCGCCCCGGCTGAATTGGATGATGCGGCCCTGGCCCCGATCATTGAGAAGTTTCGCCGGCAGTTGGCGCGTAAGGTGCGTCCTGCGCCCCAAAGCGACGACTCGTTGGCGGAGCGCGCGCAAGCATTGAACAAGATGTATTTTAACGGCCGTCTCCGCTGGCAATCCATTCGTTATGTTAGCAACCAGCATAAGCGCTTTGGCAGCTGCACCCCATCCAAAGGCACCATCCGCCTTAGCGACCGGTTGGCCGCCATGCCTGCCTGGGTGCGCGACTATGTGATAGTGCATGAACTGGCCCACCTGGAAGAAGCCAATCACGGCCGTCGCTTTTGGCAGCTCGTAAACCATTACCCACTCACGGAGCGGGCCAGAGGTTATCTGATGGCTGTCGGGCTGGAAGAGCAAACCGACGCACCGCAGGAGGGCGAGTAATTGATGGCTGTAAACCTGACAAGCGTGATGTGGTGGGTGACGGTGGCCGCTTATTGGGGCACGGCCGTTTTCTGCGTCATCAGTGCGCTGCATTTACGGCCGAACGCGCCGCGCGCGGCCAACTTGTGGTGGCTGCTGGCTGCCAGTATGGCCGTGTTGGGCATCAACAAACAGGGCAACCTGATCGGCCGCTTGACCACAGAAGGGCGGCTTTTGGCCTGGACGGGGAATTGGTATCAATCGCGCGTCTGGCTGCAAGGGGCGCTGGTTGTTTTGATTGTGCTGTTGGCGGTGGGGGTATTGGTCTGGCTGCTGCGGCGGTTACGGCCGTTATCCGCCGGACAAATGACGGCCGTGGTGGGCGTGATGGCTTTATTGGGCTTTGCCCTGCTGCGCGCCGTTTCACTGCACGCCATTGATGCCTTTTTGTTTCGCCCGGTATTGGGCGTTTACCCCAATTGGTTGGTGGAATTGGGCGGGATTGCTTTGGTGGCTGTCCCGGCGCTGGGGGAATGGAAACGGCCGTTACCCCTTAACAACAACCCGGCATCCACTGCCGGGAGCAAAGAGTAAAAATCAGGAGGTAGATGGTGAATTGGTTGATGGCTATTTTACGCTTACGCTGCTCTCACTGCCGTCAGGGCCATGTGTTTCGGGGCTTCTTACGCATGAACGAGACCTGCCCCCACTGCGGCATCCGCTATGAACGCGAGCAGGGCTATTGGATGATGTCGGTATTCGTCGGGTACGTGATGTACTTTGTCATCCTGGGACCCATCAGCCTGGTGCTCTATCTGCAAAAAGTTCCCCTGATGACGCTCTTTGCCATCGTCGGCGTGCTGATTGCCCTGTTGGCCGTCCCGATATTCATTTATGCGCGGGTCATCTGGCTGTACATCGACGAACTGCTGGACCCCAGACCGGAACAGAGGCATGATTTTACCCAGTAGTCTGACCACATTCTTTTGGCGGCTACAAATTCCCCGAACAAAATTAGCAGACCCCAAGGGTTTGCTCCTGAGACTTTAGAGTAGTTGGGTATAAAACCCTTGGGGTCTTGGGTTTTATTAACCTTCTAGCGCCAGGCGACGATAGCCGCGATTCCAGTAGATAAGCGGGGCGGCGTCCGGGTTGGGAACCCCGCTGGCCTGAACTTCGCCCAGGTATAATGTGTGGGTTCCGGCATCGAAACGGCCGTAAATCGTACAGTCCAGCCAGGCCAACGCATCTTGCAGCACCGGCGCGCCGGTAACGGCCGTGCCCCAATCCCCCTCCGCAAACCGATCCTCATCCTTCACCCAGGCAAAGCGATTAGACAACTCCATCTTACCTTGCGGCAAGATATTGACGGCGAAGACTGCGCCCGGCACTTCCAGCAGCTCGCGCCCCAAAGCGCGATGATCGATTGCCACCATAATAAGCGGCGGTTCAGGTGAAATAGAGACAAAGGCCGAAACAGTCAGCCCGTGGGGCGCATCATGCCCTGGCGCTTTGATGGTAACGATGGTCACGCCGGCCGGAAAGAGGCGCAACGCGCTGCGAAATTCTTCAGAAGTAATAGACATGAACGGTTTATTCCTTGTATCTGGTTAGACCCGAAAGGTTTTGAGTGCCCAAAGGTCTAATTTCTCATAAGCAACCCTTGCGGGTCTGCATCAATGCTGGGCAGATTCATTTTAGCGGCAAACCAAGCGTGGTGCGAACGGCCGTGGCAATATCTGTCAGGTCGTTAATCTGGCTGGCCAGGGCCGCCTGATTCGCGCCCGCCAGAATGGTGGGCACCGGGTTGCGCGTGTGGCTGCGGCTGTCCTTATCTTCGATATTGCCATGATCGCTGGTGACAATGAGCAGTCCGTTGGTATCGTCCCAGGCTTGCAGCAGGCCGCCCAGCACCGCGTCAATGCTTTCCAGATGCGCGGCCGCTTCCGCCAGCGTGCCGCGATGCCCGCGCACATCGCTGGGCCAATGTTCAAAAAAGCTGAAGTGATGGGTTTGGGCGATGGCCGCCATTTGCGCTCCGGCTTGCGCCAGTGAAAGAATGGGCGTGTCCGGGTAACCCAGGTGGTCGCGCCACCCCTCAGCGGTGAAGTCCGGGCTGACGGCACGGCCGTTGCGCAAATCTTCTATGGTCCGCAAAGATAGTCCGGCGCTGGCCGCGGCCAACGGCACAGAAGAGAGCAGCCGCCGCCCGCTGTCGATGGCCGCGAAATAGCCGGGCGGGTAAGGCGTTATCAGCGCCGCCTGCCCACCGGCCGCAACGACTTCCTGAAACAGACTGCCCTGGCGGATGATGTCGGCAACGGCCGTGTTGGGTTTGGGGCCATAATGTTCGCCGACCAACTGCGGCACGTTACGCCCGGTGAGAATGGCGGCCTGACCGGTGGCGCTTTGCGGCCGTCCGGGCAGGCCCAGGTTGGCGTCGGTGGGGATCAGGCTGGCTTTGTCGGTGAGGATGGCTCCCCGCCCGGCCAGGTACCAGTCCGGGCCAAAGAGCGCGGCAAGGTGGGGCAAAACGGCCGTGGCAAACGGATTCCGCGCCGGGTCAGCTTCGCCCAAACCCACGCCATCCAAAAAAAATATCAAAACATGCTTGTCATTCAATTGCGCCATGATCAATCGCCAAATGTCCCCGAGACTTTGGTATTCTCGACAAATCTCTATACACTTACCATCCGTCTCTAGGGATGAAGCATGATGGACGAAAACGATATTCTCATCAACAACAACCTGAGCATACCGGCCGCCGAGCTGCAATTTCGCTTCTCTACCAGCAGCGGACCGGGCGGCCAACACGCCAACCGTTCCGCCACGCGGGTTACGCTGCTCTTCGACGTCGCCCAATCCCCCAGCCTGGACGAACCAACCCGTGAACGCCTGCGCAAAAATCTAGCCAGCCAATTGGACAAAGAGGGCGTGCTGCAAATTCATGTTCAAGATACCCGCAGCCAATACCAAAACCGCGAACTGGCTATCGTGCGTTTTCAGCAGCTTTTGGCCCAAGCCTTAAAATTACGCAAACCCCGCCGCAAAACCAAACCCAGCCACGCCGCCATCGAAAAACGGATCGCCGCCAAAAAGCAGCGCAGCCAGATTAAAAAAGATCGCACCAAACCGCGCGAGGAATAAGTCTAGATTGGTCCAATCTCTCGGATTGGACCAATCTAAAACCGTCAACTGGTTCTCTTCCTTACAACACCACACCCGCCGGATCATTGCCCGAATCCAGCATCGCCTGGCGCACATTCACCCGGCTCAAAAGCGCCAATCCCACCACAAAGAAAATAATTAAGGACACAATGGCAATGCGCTGCGAACCGGTGATTTGCACGGCCGCGGCAAAAGCCAGCGGCCCAATCCACGACGTGCCTCGTTCGCTGATCTCATAAAAGCCAAAGTATTCCGCTTCGTGGTCGGCCGGAATCATTTGTGAGAAAAGGGAGCGGCTTAATGCCTGCGAGCCGCCCAAGACCAATGCCAGCACAAAGCCCAAGACAAACAACTGCATCTCGGTGTACAAAAACGCAAAGGCATAAATCACCAGCGCCGACCAGATAATCAGGCTGATCATGATGGCGCGTTTGGCTCCAAACCGTTTCGCCAGATAACCAAAGGCCAACGCGCCGCCAAAAGCCACAAACTGAATCATCAAAACCAGCAGCAGCAGGCTTTGCGTTTCTACCCCCAATTCATCGGCGGCAAAAGCGGTCGAGACAACAATCACCGTCTGGATGCCATCGTTGTAGATGAGATAGGCGATGAGGTAGCGGAAAGTCATGGGATATTGCCGCCACATTTCTTCTAGGGTGTGCCAGATGCGCTCGATGCCATGCTTGAACATGCTGGTACCCGGCGGCAGTTGGCGCGCCGGGTCGCGTTGCACAAGGCGTTTGTGGGGAAATAGATAGGTGAAGACCAGCCACCATACACCGGCGCTGGCCAGACTGATGCGCACGGCCAGGGCGGTGTCTTCCATGATGGTTATCAGGCCCAGGTTTATCAGCAGCAGCAGCCCACCGCCCAAATAGCCCACTGCCCAGCCGCGAGAACTAACCTCGTCTCGTTTGTCTGGCGAGGCAATGTCGGGCAGGAAAGCATTGTAGGAGACAACGGCCGCGCCAAAAGCCAGGTTCGCCAAAATGTACAGCAAACTACCCACCACCACGGCCCCGTTGGTCCCCAAACCGGGCATATCTTTGCGGATGAAAAACAAAAACACGGTTGCCACCGCGCCAATGTAGGCAAATGTAAGCATGAGGCGTTTCTTGAGGTTGGTGAAGTCGGCGATGGTCCCCAGGAAAGGCAAGAACAAAACCTGGAGGAGTACGGACATGGAACTGGCAAAGGGGAAAATCGCGGCCGGCTGAATTCTGACGCCAAATACGGACAATGGCGCGGTGCTGGAAGCAGCCAGGGCTAAAATATAGGGACCCAGTAAGGCAGTGACGACGGTGGTTGAGAAGGCGGAATTGGCCCAATCATACATCATCCAGCCCCGAATCTCGCGGCGGTCATTGATCATGGTCACGTTGTGTCCTCCTGCAATGTTGACTTGCGCCGGCCTGGCTGATGCGCCTGGGATGCTGTGGGTGATAACGGCCGTTAGTCGCCAAATCTTCTAACGGCTTTTATGGGTCTGTGCCTTATTGGTCGAAAGCGTCAGGCGTATACAGCTGTGGCCGGCAGGGATTGTAATCGTCGCCCAAGACGACGCGATAATCATAATCGTATTCAGCATCGGCGGCGAGTTCAATCTCGCTGCGGTTCATGTCAAAAATCCAACTGATCAACCAATCGTAAGATTCCTTGAAGTTGGGTTTGTAATAGCTGAGGTGAGTTTCGGTGCCAGGGCGCGAGATGGGGTCGCCAATAATGGGGATGAAACCATACCAGGCCAAGTTGTCGGCGGCCAGGGCTGCCAGATCAGGGTTGTCGGTGGCGTTGATGATTTCTACATAGATGGGTTTGCGCATAGCGCGGCTGAGGTCTGGGGGACGGAAGAGGCGTTCCAGGGTGTCGTGCATCATGCCACGCCCTTCCCAGATAGGGAGCTGCACGGCCGCGCCGCCAGGCGTAACCCAGGATTGGGTTTTGCCGGCCAGATAGAGGTTTTGCACGCCATTTTCACGAATTGCCGGGGCAATGGTAGCCAGTTGCAGCAGCCGGCCGAGGTCCAGGTCGGTTTCTACGGTGTCTTTGTAGGTGTTCCAGAGTGTCGGCAGTTCGGCAATCAGGTTGAGTTCGAGTCCCTGGTTGAACATGGCGCGCAGAAGCTGCTGCTGCCGCCGGCTGCGCCCCCAATCGGAGAGTGGGTCCATCAGACGGGAGCGGGCATACCAGAGAGCCAGGTCGCCATCCATATGTTGGACGCCAATGGGCAGGGTGAACACTTCCCAGTTATCTTCGTTGAGAGGATCGAGTTCGGGAGAGATCAGCCGCCAATCGGTGCGTTCGCAGCTAACGGCCAGATCGACGCCGCCCATGGCATCGACGATGTCCTGAAAACCCTGGAAATCGACTTCGGCGTAGTAGTGGATGGGGATGCCAAAGTTGTAGAGGATGGCTTGTTTGAGCAGTCCTACGCCGCCGCCGGGGTAGTCGATGGCGTCGCCGCGGGCCAGGGCTGTGTTGAGCCGGTTCATGGTGAAACCGGGGATGTAAACGTAGAGGTCGCGGGGCAGGGAAATCATAGAGGCGGTGGGGCCTTCGGGATTGATGGTGACGATGAGCATGGTGTCGGTGCGGCCGCTGCCTTCTTCGCCGATGGGGTCGTCGGAGCCGAGGAGGAGGATGTTGGTGGTGCCTTTGGGGATGTCGAAAACGGGCACGGCCGTGGGGATGGGCGTGCTGGGTGTGGGTTCGCCTTCACGCAGGAAGCCGACGGCGACGGTAGCATCCAGGGTGGGGTCTAGCTGCGGCCGGCTGGTGGGCGAGGCGGTCGGTTGCGGCGTGGCCGTAGCGGTGATGGTAGGAGTGGTTCCGGTGGTGGTTTCCGAGCTTGTGCTCGTATCGGCTGTTGGGCTTTGCTCGGGGGTGGCGGGCAGCGGCGTGTTTGTTGGTTCGGCGGTGGCGGTGGGGAGCGGGGTGGCGGACGGCCGTTTGACCACCGCCAACGAGGCAGAAGTAGGTGTCGGGTCGGGCAGGCGGCTGCCTGCGCCGCAAGCAGCCAAAAGACTGCTCAACAGGACAAGACAAACAAGGGTAATCCAGTAGGGAGTGTATGTTCGGTTCACAAGTGTTCGTTGAATGATTAGATTTTTTCGCCGAAAAGGTATTCGAAGCGATTGAAGATGTAATAGCCAAAGATGAAGATGATAACGGCCGTTACCGATGTGCGCAAAAGATAACTCGGGTCCATGTTTACCGGGCCATTGCTGCCCATCGTCCCCCACAATACCGTGCGGTAGCCGTCGATAATCGAGGCCATCGGGTTCAGCCAGCGCATCACAACGGCCGGATTAAATGTCACGCCTAAAATGGTGGTGGATGTCCCCAGGCTTTCAAATGGATAAAAAACCGGCGTGAGGAAAAACCACGCCAGCAGCCCCACATTCAAAATCTGGATAACGTCCCGATAAAAAACCTGCACCGTTCCTAAAACCATGATAATCCCTTGCATAAAAATCATCTGAATAAGCAAGAGCGCCGGAACCCAGAGTGCGTAAATTGTCAGGCCAATCCCGTACACGTAAAGCAGCGCCACCATCACCAAAAAAGCCAGGACAAAATTGACCAGATTCGAGAGCAAGACAGACGTGGGCAGCATGATGCGCGGAAAATAAACTTTACGCAGCAGGGCGGCGTTATCGGTCACGCAAACCGTGCCGCCAATGAGCGTATTGCTAAAAAATTGCCACGGGATCAAACCTACCAGGATGAAAATGGGGAAAATGCGGATGGCGTTGTTGGGGATGAGCTTGGTAAACAGCAGGGTATAGACGACCATCATCAGCAAGGGATTTAGCAAGCTCCAAAACATGCCTAAAATCGAGTTTTTGTAGCGAACTTTTATTTCCCGCGTGACCAGATTTTTGAGCAGAAAGCGGTAACGCACAGCTTCCGCCAGGCGTGAGCGCCAGTTTTCCCAATCGGCGGTATCAAATAATTCCATTGCCTGGTAAGGCGGATCGGAAGGTGTGTCGAACTTAGAAGTCATAAAAATTGGTTCTCGGTAACAAATCCCAGGCATTATAGCGCAGATACATTGAATGACGAATGGCGGAGCTTTCTTAGAGGGTAATCGCCGGGTAGGGATTTGGCTGGTTTCGCAGCCCAGTTTAAGGGAGGGCGGGCGCGATTTGTTGATAAATGGATTGGATCTCGGCGGCATGATTGGAAAATGAGCGTACCGGTTGAATGCCTTCACGCAGGTGTTCGCGTAAGGCCGAATTCTGCTGTAGACGCGCCAGTGCATGCTGCCAGGCATTTACGTCTCCGGCGGGGACCAGCAAGCCATCTATGTCGTGCCGCACACGGTCGGCCAGCACGCCCAAATCGGAAGCTATGACCGGCACACCCATGGCAAATGCTTCTGAGATGACAAAGACAAACGATTCGTACCACAGGGAGGGCACGACAACGACATCGACGCCAGCCAGCAAATCCCAGATAGCTTCCCGATCTAATTTTCCCAGAAAGGAAACGCCCGGCGTTGCCATGGTTTGTAGTTCGGCGCTGTAAACCGGTTCGGCTTCCAGGTCGCCGGCCAGCCAAAATTCGGCCGGCGCTGGCAGGCGGGAAAATGCCTCCAGGGCGACATGGACGCCTTTTTGCCAGGAAAGACCGCCGATGTAAGCGATGCGGAAGGTGTTGGGTGTGTTTGTGCGGCCGGGAAGCTGTGGCGGCAGGACAATGCCGTGGGGTACAACGTGGATTTTTTGCGGGAAACGGCCGTTCCCATCATGCAATTGGGCCGCAAATTGGCTGGGGGTGATGATGGCGTGCGCTTGCTTCAGGACGCGCTGGAGCTTTTGCTGGCGCAAGGCCAGCAGGGGGGCCAGCGCAGGCACAGCCGCGACTGCCTGCGGATGTCCGGCGCGCGCTAAAGCGCAGCGGGCGCAATTCAGCCACCAATCTGGCCCTGCGCAAATGGTCTGGTCGTAGTTGGTGAGCAGTTGGGCGTTGGCGCACAGATACCAATAATCGTGCAAAGTAACGACGTAAGGGATACCAGCGCGGACGATCAAATCGACCAGGCCGGCCGGTAGACCCATGAGGTGTTGGATGTGGATGAGATCGGGTTGTTCCTGGTCGAGAACGGCCGTGAACCCGGCCATCACCTGTTTTTGCCCAAACGTGCGCCAAAATACTCGGGTACGAGACTGTGGCCCCAGCTTCAGGCGGTAGACTTGCACGCCGTTTTCATGGGTTTGGGTTAAGGCGAGGTCTGCTGGCGGTTGTGGCGATGGGGTAAAGACGGCCGTATGATGCCCTTGCGCCGCTTGCCAATCGGCCAGGGTTTGGGTGTATAGTTCTGTCCCGCCAACGTAATCAGGCGGGTATTGGTGAACAACGTGTAAGATGCGCAAAACAGGTCTGTTTAAGCGGCAGTATTCAGGAGATGGTCGTAAATTTGGAGCACGCGCTCGCCCACGCTTTCCCAGGTGAAAACATCTTGCACCTTCTGCCGTCCTCGCTGGCCCATTGTCTTGCCTAAATCGGGTTCTGTCAACAGGCGGCGCATGGCTGCAGCCAGCGCCGCGACATCGCCAAACGGGACCAGAATGCCGTTTTCGCCATCGTCTACCACGCCGGGGATGCCGCCCGCCCGCGCGCCAATCACCGGACGGCCGTGCGCCCACGCTTCCAAAAAGACAATGCCGAACGAATCGGTGTGCGAGGGCAACAGGAGCATGGCGCAGGCGGCGAGAAGAGCGTGTTTTTCTATGTCAGTCAGGATGCCTAACGGCCGTATCCGCTCTTTTTCCGCATCGGTCAGGCTGGCATACAATTGGTCAAACTCCGCCGAAGTCTGGCCGATTAACGCCAACGTCAGCGGCGTTCCCTGGGCGTTTAACGCCAGGGTTGCTTTCACGGCGTCCAGGGCGCCTTTGGCGCGGCTCATGCGGCCGATGAACAAGGCAAACGGGTCGCCATCGGGCATGTAGCTGTCGCGCACGGCCGTGCCTGTTGGCAAATCTGGTAGGGGATCTATGCCGCCGCTGATGACGGCCGTGCGTTTTGCTTGCACCCCCCACTCACGCAGGCCGTCAATTTCCACCGACGTTAGCGCCAGCACTGCGTCCGCATCGGCCAGCAAATGGCGTTGGTGGTCCATGGTGGCGTTGCGTGCCAGCCGATCTCGTTTGTCTGTGCCAAAATGCGCGAAGGGGGTAATGACGAATGGGATGCCGCGCAACGCCACCATGGACCACCAACGCCATTTGCTGGCCGATGCGGACGCAGTG
>JAKQCM010000076.1 GCA_029559155.1 Chloroflexota bacterium | reverse complement strand
GCCGATTCGATTACCACCTGGCGCATGACGGCGCTGGCGAGTTCGCAAGACGGCCGTCTCGGTTCGGCCACCGGCGGCCTGCGCGTCTTCCAGGAATTTTTCGTCGATTTGAACCTGCCCCTGGACCTCACCGTCGGCGACGAAATCGCCGTGCCCGTGGGCGTCTTCAACTACCTGCCCGACGCCCAGACCGTGCGCCTCGTCGTCGAAGACGCCGACTGGTTCACCCTGCTGGACGAGCGCGAAAAGTCCATCGACATCGCCGCCAACGACATCGAGGTCGTCTACTTCCGCATCCGCGCCGACCAGTTTGGCCGCCAGCCCTTCACCGTCACCGCCTGGGGCAGCACCATGAACGACGCCATCCGCAAGGAAGTGCAGGTGATGCCAAACGGGAAGGAGATACGCGGCAGCGAAAGCGGCCGTTTGACCATTGGCGAACCCATCCAGACCAACGTCGCCATCCCCGCCGATGCCATCCCCGGCACGCAGGGCGTGACCGTCAAAATCTACCCCGGCGTGGTCAGCCAGGTGGTGGAAGGATTGGACAGTATGCTGCGTATGCCCAACGGCTGCTTCGAGCAAACCTCCTCGTCCACCTATCCCAACGTCCTGGTGCTGGATTATTTGCAGGCCAGCGGCCAGGTCTCGCCCGAAGTGCAGTTCAAAGCCGTGGATTACATCAACCTGGGCTACCAGCGCCTGACGACCTTTGAAGTGGACGGCGGCGGCTTTTCGCTCTTC
The DNA here is from genome assembly GCA_029559155.1 of Chloroflexota bacterium. GTDB lineage: Bacteria > Chloroflexota > Anaerolineae > Promineifilales > Promineifilaceae > Leptovillus. Next base: position 18,731 of record JAKQCM010000076.1, on the reverse strand, counting down.
GGCTACCCGCCCGCCGACCGGATGCTGACGGCCTACGGGCTGCAAGAATTCAGCGACATGAGCCGCGTGTTCGAGGTGGACCCGGCGCTGGTGGAGCGCGCCGCCCGCTGGCTGCTCAATCAGCAGCAGAGCGACGGCTCCTGGGAAAACGACCAGGGCCTCGTCCACGAATCGACCTGGAGCAATTTGCAGAATGACCGGCTGCCTGTCACCGCCTACATTGTCTGGAGCCTGACGGAAGCGGGATACGGCCGTGAGGCAGGCACACAGCGCGGGCTGGACTACGTGCGCCAGCACGCCGGTGAAGCCGACGACCCCTACGTGCTGGCCCTGGTCGCCAACGCCCTGGTGGCCGCGGACATGGCCGACGGCAGCGACGTGGGCGATCAGACCGAAAGCGTGCTGACCCAACTGGCCGACATGGCCCAGCCCGACGGCAACGGCGGCGTCTCCTGGGACAGCCAGATCGCCAGCTTCAGCGGCAGCGAAGGGGCCACCAACAGCGTCGAGACCACGGCGCTGGCTGCCCTGGCCCTGCTGCGCGCCGAAAGCTATCCCGACGTGGCCAACGCCGCCCTGACCAGTCTGATTGCCGCCAAAGACAGCTACGGCACGTGGTACAACACCCAGGCGACCATTCTGGCGTTGAAGGCGCTCATCGAGACGGTGCGCAGCGGCGCGGAAAACGTCAACGCGACGGTCACCATCACCTTCAACGGCGGGCAAACGCGCACGGTGGAGGTAACGCCGGAGAATTTCGACGTGGTGCAGCAGGTTAGCTTCAGCGATGTGCCGCTGGGCGAGGGCGTGGTGGGCATTACGGTGGCAGGGGAAGGCAGCTTGATGTATCAGGTGACGAGTAGCTTCTATCTGCCCTGGGATCAACTTGCCGCTTACCCGGAACTGGTCGAGCCGCAGGAGGCGCTGACGATTGACGTGGCCTATGACCGCACGGAACTGGCCGTCAACGAAGCGGTGACGGTAGACGTGACGGTGACGCTGAACGGCGAAGGCACGTATGCCAAGCAGGCGCTGATCGACCTGGGCATTCCGCCCGGCTTTGCCGTGAACAGCGAGGACTTGGCGGCGTTGGTGGCACAGTATAACCAGACCGTCGCCGCCGAGGGCCAGCCCTCCATCCAGCGCTACGAACTCACCGGCCGGCAAATCCTCATCTACCTCAACAACCTCAGCGGCGGGCAGCCCCTCAGCTTCAGCTACCGGCTGACGGCTCAATACCCGCTGCGCGCCCAAACCCCCGCCAGCAGCGCCTACGACTATTACAACCCGGACGTCTCCGGCGAAAACGCGCCGCAGGTGATGGTGGTGGAGGGGTAGTGTAGAGTGTAGAGTGTAGAGTGTAGAGTGTAGAGAATGGAAGGTTGGCGACATTCAATCTCCAATCTCCAATCTCCAATCTCCAATCTCCAAAAAAGGCATAAGGATCCGGCGAGGCTTTTTGTTTGGGAGAAGAAGAAGATTTTTCGTCGTGGTCCTTGTGCCTTTTTGGGCGACAGTCTAAAACCCGTTACAATCCTTTCTTGATGAGCAAGTTTTCTAGTTTTCTACGCAGGTTTTTCGAAGCGAAAGAATCAGTTGAGGCGCTGCCGGAGCCGGTTGGTGAACGCCTGGACAAGCATTTGCAGCGTTTGTTTGCGCTGCTGGAGATAAACTGCGTGCTGGACGTGGGGGCGAATCGGGGGCAGTACGGCCGTTTCCTGCGCCAATTAGGGTTTAACGGCCGTATCATCTCCTTCGAGCCGGTTCCGGGAGATTATGCCGTGCTGCGGGAAACGGCCGTGGCCGATCCCCACTGGCAAACCCACCCCCTCGCGCTGGGCGACCAGGAAACCAGCCAGCGCATCAACGTCACTTCCGACAGTCTCTTTAATTCCTTCTTGCAGCCCAACGAGTTTATCATCGGGCAGGGGCTGCGTATCGACGAGACAGCTGACGTGCCGGTGCGCCGTCTGGACGCGCTGCTGCCGACGCTGCTTGCCGACCTGCCAGACCCCCGAATTTATCTCAAAGTGGACACCCAGGGGTACGATTTGCACGTGCTCACCGGTGCGGCAGGCATTTTACCGCAGGTGCTGGCGTTGCAATCCGAAGTTTCGGCCCGGCCGGTTTACGACGAGATGCCCGATTACCTGGAGTCAATCCGGTTCCTGAACAGCCTGGGATACGACATCACCGGCCTGTTTCCCATTGCCCGCGACAATGCCTTGCGCGTCCTGGAATTTGACTGCGTGATGGTGCGGGGAACGGCCGTGGGCGAATCAACCGGCGTTTACCCACCCTAACATTTACCTTCATGGTTTCTGGTATTCACCCATTCCCTTCCTTATAATTCGTTCACAGCTAGACATTATCTTACTTTCAGGAGGCAGCAATGGCTTTACATCCTTTGGCCGGTAAACCCGCGCCGCGCGAACGATTAGAAAATATCCCCAGACTGATTTCCGCCTATTACACCTATCAACCAGACCCTGCCGACCTGGGACAGCAGGTGGCGTTTGGCACGTCGGGGCATCGCGGCAGTTCGCTGGACAGCAAATTTAACGAGAACCACATTTTGGCCATTTGTCAGGCGTTGGTGGAGTACCGGCAGGCGCAAAAGATAGACGGCCCGCTGTACATTGGCATGGATACCCACGCTTTGTCGGAACCGGCGCAGGCCACGGCCGTTGAAGTATTTGCGGCTAATGGCATCGACATCGTCATTCAGGCGGGCATGGGTTACACGCCTACGCCGGTCATCAGCCACGCCATCCTCACGCACAACCATCTGGCCAAAGGCGGCACGGCCGATGGCGTCGTGATCACCCCATCACACAACCCGCCGAACGATGGCGGCTTTAAATATAATCCGCCCAGCGGCGGCCCGGCCGATACCGGCGCCACCAAAGTGATCCAAAACCGGGCCAACGAGATTTTGCGGGATGGGTTGACGGCCGTTCGCCGGATGCCTTACCAAAAAGCCTTGCAAGCCGCTACCACCCACACCTACGATTATGTGACTCCCTACGTGTCCGACCTGGGCAGCATCATCAACATGGCGGCCATCGCCGCCGCCGGGCTAAAAATTGGCGTCGATCCTTTGGGCGGGGCGGGCATCGCTTATTGGGAACCGATTGCGGCGATGTATGGGTTGGATCTGGAGGTGGTGAACACGGCCGTTGACCCCACCTTCTCCTTCATGACTGTCGATAAAGACGGCAAAATTCGCATGGACTGCTCTTCGCCTTACGCCATGGCCGGTCTGATCAGCCTGAAAGACCAGTTCGACGTCGCTTTTGGCAATGACCCCGACCACGACCGGCACGGCATTGTCACCCCCAGCGCCGGGCTGCTCAACCCCAATCATTATCTGGCGGTGGCCATCTCCTACCTGTTCCAAAATAGGCCGGGCTGGCGCGCTGACGCGGCCGTGGGCAAAACGTTGGTGTCCAGCTCGATGATTGATCGTGTGGCGGCGCAGTTGGGGCGGCGATTGGCTGAAGTGCCGGTGGGCTTTAAATATTTTGTGGCCGGTCTGGTGGATGGCTCGTATGGGTTTGGCGGCGAAGAAAGCGCGGGCGCATCATTTTTGCGGCAGGATGGCACGGTTTGGACGACCGATAAGGATGGAATTATTTTAGATTTGCTGGCGGCGGAGATTACGGCCGTTACCCACAAAGACCCCGGCCAACATTATCAGACGCTCGAAGCTCAATTTGGCAGCCCGGTCTACGAACGCATGGATGCCCCGGCCAACCGCGAACAAAAAGAGGTGCTGGCGAAACTCTCGCCCGACATGGTGGAGGCCGCCGAACTGGCCGGCGAAGCCATCACCGCCAAACTCACCCGCGCCCCCGGCAACAACGAGCCGATTGGTGGTTTGAAAGTGGTGACAGAGAATGGCTGGTTTGCCGCACGGCCGTCGGGCACTGAAGACATCTACAAAATTTACGCCGAAAGCTTCCGGGGCGCAGCCCATCTCAAACAAATTCAGGAAGAAGCCCAGGTGATTGTCCAGGCGGCTTTTCGTAAAGCAGGGTTATAAGTTTTGCCATGAATGGCTAAGACCCGAAGGGTTTTCCAAAACCCTTCGGGTCTTTTTTATTTAGCCGTTTTGTGCAGGACGGCCGTTGCGCGCCGGTCGCGCCGCAGGACGGCCGCGCTGCCCTAATGTCAGCAGGCGGTAATTGGTCAGCAGCAGAACCAGCAGGCCGCTGCCCCAGTAGAGCGCTTTCATGCCTGGTGTGCCGCTGTCGGTTCCGGCCATCACGCCGTGCGCCGTCACCATCAGGTAGACGGCAAAGGTCAGGTAATGCAGCCGCCGCCACCACTTTTGCCCCAACTGCTTGCGCCAGCTAAAACTCAACGAAGTCAACAGCATCAAGTACATGCCGATGATACCCAGGCCCACCCACTCCGGCCGATAGGGTCCGATAAACGGGATGACCAGATCGGCCAGCCGGTATGTGTAGTAGCTGTCGAACAACAGGGCGAAGACGTGGATGCCGGTGATGCCGATGGCCGCCCAGGAAAGGACGTTGTGCATGGCCAGGGCGAGCACCGGCGAAACGGTTTCTTTGATGATTTTGCTGCTCAGCAGCAACCCCCAGATTGTCGAAGCCGCCAGGAGTATGTAAGCCACGGCGCCGCTGGCCCGGGTGAGATGCCAGGCGGTTTTGGTGGTGATGCCCAGCGCGCCGCCCAGAAAAGCGCCCAGAGGGGTGACTGTGAGCAGCAGCCAGCCGAGGCCCAATAGGATTAGCCCGCCGATGAAGCCGACGGCCAGGCTGCCGAATAGGGCCAACAGGCGGCTCATGTAGGTTGTCGGGGGAGTGGTTTCAGATGCAGATGCCATGATTGATTGCTCCTCAAAATGGCCCTGGTGCAGGTTTCAGGCCCGAACCAGGGCGGGTATCAATTAACGAGATGATTGCGTTTGAGTGATTGGCGCAGCCTGCACGGGGGCAGAGGGCGCATTGATTTGGGGTACGGCCGCTTGCGGAATGGGCGGCAAATTGAGTGATAGTTGGGCAGTTTGCCCACTGCTGGCGGCGGCGTCGACGGCCGTTCCCCCACCAACCGCTGCCTGCTGCACAGCGGGCAGGTGAATGGGCACGGTGATGACGATGGGTTCCGGGGCGGAAACGGCCGTGTTGGCCATCTCTTGCCGGGCTACCAACTGCGTTCCTAGCAGCGCGGCGGCCAAACTGCCGCCAGCCACCGCTAACTTCAGTGCGCCAAGCTGCTGCCCCGGACGTGAATTGGATCGATTGGTCATAATGCTGTTTCTCCTGGGAGGCCAGCGTAAGCGGGATGCGTTTTGCCCGCTTACGCTGACTAACGTTCTAACTGTCCGGTGGTTTAGTCGTCGTGTTCGTGCTCAGAAAAAGTGACCGGCGCGGTCTGGTTGTTAAAAGAAACTGCCTGGGGTTGAACGGCCGTTTGGGCGTTTAACTGATCTTGCAGCTGTACAACTGTCTGGTTGGCGGTGTTGATTTGCGCCTGGTAGGCGGCTTCACGGCTTTGCATGGTTTGCAGCGCGCTTTCCAACTGCTGCGCGTAAGCTTGCAGCGCTTGCGTATCCTGAGCGCCGGATTGCGCTGCCGTCAGGCTGACAGTGCCATCGGGCATGGCGATGGGGTTGACGACGACGGTGGGGGGAACGGCCGTGTTGTCATTCAGCGCCTTCAAATTGCCAAAACCCAATACCAATACCGTGATTAAAATGATGCCGGTCAAAGCGCCAGCGGCCAAAATACCTTTCATACGATCCATGTTCTTACCTCCGATAATTTGTCTGTGAATACTATCTACATGGAGAAGGATACGTCTTTCGCGGGCGGTCATGGTTAACTTTGGCCTAAATAATGTTAAATTCTCCTTAACTCTTGGAAGATTGCAGATTGGGGGAGTGGGAGTGTGGAATTGTCCAGACGATGCACGCAGCTGCTACCCATCGACAATGGAAAATCGACAATCGAAAATCGACCACGGATGGTTAAAACCGGGTGGCAAGTTAAGCAGTTGTCGGTAGAATCGGGCTGTTATGAGTGAGCGACGACTGCTGGCCCTGATTCTAGGGCTGTTTATGGTTTTGGGTGCGACATATGCGCTGACAACGCCAATTTTCGAGGCGTCTGACGAGCTGTGGCATTACCCGATGATTCAACATCTGGCCAATGGCAATCCACTGCCGGTGCAGGTGTTTGACCCAACGGCCGTTGGCCCCTGGAAACAGGAAGCCAGCCAGCCGCCGTTGTACTATTACCTGGGCGCGGCGCTCACTTTCTGGATTGACACATCGGACATGGCGCAGGTGCGCTGGCTGAATCCGCACGTGGACAACGGCATTATCACGGCCGATGGCAACATCAATCTGGCCATCCACGACCCGGATTGGAGTCCGTGGCAGGGTACGCTGCTGGCGGTGCGCATCGTGCGCATTTTTTCGGTGCTGCTGAGCACGGGCACGGTGCTGCTGACTTACCTCATCGCCAGGGCGGCAATCCCCAACCGGCCGGAGATTGCCTTGGGAGCGACGGCCGTAAACGCCTTTTTACCCATGTTCCTCTTCATCAGCGGCGCGGTCAACAACGACAATCTGGCGATTTTGCTGGCATCGCTGGCCATCTGGCTGATGGTGCGGGCGCTTGCCGCTTGCCGCTCGCCGCTTGCGGATTATCGGTTTCCGGCGATCAGGCATTGGCTGCTGTTGGGGGCGGTGATCGGGCTGGCCCTTCTGACAAAGGAAGGCACATTTGCCCTGCTGCCGCTGGCCTGGGGAACGATTTTTATGGCATTATGGACGGCGGCGGCAAGCGAAACGGGGGGCAACGGCCGTTTCCTTTCCCTGCGCCAACTGGTCATCATCCTGGGCCGGTCTGTTTTGTATTTTGCGCTGCTCCTCATCCCGGTGCTGCTCATTGCCGGCTGGTGGTATTACCGCAATATCCAGCTGTACGGTGATTTTTTGGGCTGGAATGCGTTCATCGCCGTGCTGGGTTCTCGCGCCAATCCCGCTTCACTGGCCCAGCTTTGGGATGAGCGCGTGGGCTTCATGATGTCCTTTTGGGGTTTGTTTGGCGGCGTTAATGTGCCCATGCCCCTGTGGATTTACACCGTGCTCAACGGCGTGTTGGTCGTGGCGGTTGCCGGGTTTGGCGTATATCTGGTAAAAGAAATTCGCGCGTGGCGATTAGAAACGGCCAACACGTTTACCAATCTGCAGGCGTGGATCGCCAATCTTTTGTATCTGGTTGCTTCCCGGTTTGGGCTGGTTGTGTGTCTGCTGTTTTCCCTGGCGGTGGTGTTTGGTCTGGTGCAGTGGGCGACGACCACCTGGTCTTCGCAGGGGCGGCTGGTGTTTACGGCCGTTTCCGCCCTTTGCGTGCTTCTGGTTATCGGGCTGGCCGGCTGGCTGCCGCGACGACCGGCGCGCTGGGTGGCCGGCGGGTTGGGCGGCTTCCTGTTTGGCGTGGCGGCCCTGGCTCCCTGGCTGTGGATTCAGCTGGCGTACCGGCCGCCGCTTTTTGCAGCCCCGCCCGCCGGGGAAAGCGTGACCTTTGGCGACGCGCTGCGACTGGTAGGTTATACGGTGGAGGAAACGGCCGTTTCCCCCGGCGGCGAGGTGTGGGTAAGGTTGGACTGGGAGGTTTTAGCGCCGATGGACCGTGACTGGAGCGTATTTGTGCATCTGAACGATCCGGTTTTGGGGCGGCCCATTGCCCAGCGGGATATGTATCCGGGGCAGGGCTTGCTGGCGACGCGGCTGCTGCAGCCTGGGCAGCGGATTGTTACGCGCTACCGGCTGGCTGTCCCGCCGACGGCCGTCGCTCCGGCCGATTTGCAGGTGGCGGTTGGGCTGTATGATTTTGCCACCTGCCCGGCGTGTGAGCGGCTGCCCATCACCGCCGCCGGGCAGCAGATCGTAGAATCTGACGCGGCGCAAATCGGCAATGTGGCGTTAACGGCCGTGCCGGGCGCGTATCCCAACCCGACTTCTGTCAATTTTGGCAACGAATTAGAGCTGGTTGGTTTTGAAGTCATGCCGCGACGGGCGCTGCCGGGCGAAACGGTGACGATGGTGGTATATTGGCAGGCGCAACGGCCGTTGCGCAAAAATTACACCTTCTTTGCCCAGGTTGTGGGCGCCGACACGACACGCTGGGCGGCGCAAGATTTGCCGCCAGAAAGCCAGCCATCCCCGACGTCGCAGTGGCCGGTTGGCGTGGCGCAGCCGGTGACGATGACCCTGACGCTGGCCGCAGAGACGCCGCCGGATGTGTATCCCATCATTTTAGGGGTGTATACCTTGGAAGAAGGGCAGTTTAGGCGGCTGCAGTTGGTGACGGCGAACGGCCGTATCACCCAGGATGACACCTTAACCCTGACGCCGCTTCGTGTGGACGAGAAATAGTCTCGTCGTAACCGTTCAGACCCTTAGGGTCTTCCCATTCAAAGGAGAAACAAATGAATCCTCTGGTAGAATTACACGCCTTCGGGCAAAGCTTTTGGTACGACAATATTCGACGCAAGTTGTTGCAAGATGGCACGCTGGCGCGCCTGATTGCCGAAGATGGCCTGCGCGGCATGACCTCCAATCCCTCCATTTTTGAGAAGGCGATTGGCGGTAGTGATGATTATGACAACCAAATGAAGCATTTAGCCGCCGAAGGCGCAGACACAACGGCCGTCTACGAAGCCCTGGCCATTGCCGATATTCAGGCTGCCTGTGATTTGTTTGCAACATTGTACGTGGCCTCAGAGCGAGGAGATGGCTATGTGAGCCTGGAAGTGTCGCCGTATCTGGCGCGTGATACGGAGGGCACGGTGGTGGAGGCGCGGCGGTTGTTTACGGCCGTCAACCGCCCCAATCTGATGATCAAGGTTCCGGCGACGCCGCAAGGCATTCCGGCCATTCGCCAACTCATTGGCGAGGGTATCAACGTGAATGTGACCCTGATGTTTAGCATGGCCCATTACGAAGCGGTAGCCAACGCCTACATCGACGGTTTGCGCCATCTGGCGGCGGCCGGCGGCGACCTGCGCAAGGTGGCATCGGTGGCCTCTTTCTTTGTCAGCCGCGTCGATTCGGCCGTAGACGCGCAGCTAGAAAAGATGGATGTTCCGGCGGCAAACGGATTGATGGGCAAAACGGCCGTAGCCAACAGCAAAGTAGTCTATCAACGATTTAAGGAACTATTCCACGGCCCAGGATTTGCCGATCTGGCGGCCGGCGGCGCGGCCGTGCAGCGGTTGTTATGGGCTTCCACCAGCACCAAAAACCCAAACTATTCGCCAACCATGTACGTGGACGAGTTGATTGGGCCGCAGACGGTTTCGACGATTCCGCCGAATACGGTCGATGCATTTCGGGCGCACGGCCGTGTGGCCAATACCCTGGAGCAAGACGTGCCCGCTGCCCAGGCTGTTCTGGCAGGCCTGGCCGAGCTGGGCATCGACCTTGCCGCCGTAACTGAGCAGCTTCAAGTAGAAGGCGTAGACGCTTTTGCCCATTCTTTTGGGCAGTTGATGGATACCATTTCCGCCAAACGGAGCGCGCTTTAAATTGCGACCCCTCTGGGCTTATGCTACAATCTTTGGCCCAACCCAAACGCAGTGAAGGTAATGAAACATGCAACCAAGTATTGTCGCTAATCTGGCGGTAACTGAAATTTTCGATAATTTTACGCCGACGCAATTAGAGTTGGTGGCCGCGATTTGCGAGCCTGGAGCCTATAAAAAAGGGGATGTGCTGATCCGCGAATATGAAAAAACCAATGCGTTATACGTGATTGCGCGGGGGAGTGTGGAGATTTTCGTCAGCGCCGATGTGGTTGGCGAGAATGTGCAGCCCGGATCGGAAGAAGTTCGCATAACCGAACTGCGTCAGGGGCAGGTGACGGGCGAGGTGGCGTTGGTAGACCAGGGAACGCGGTCGGCAACAGTACGCGTAAATCGGGATGACACGTATCTGCTAAAAATTTCTCGCCAGCGCTTGATGCTTTTGTGTGATACGTACCCGGAATTGGGGTACAAGTTGATGAAAAATTTGGCCGCTGATCTGGCGTTTAAGATTCGGAACACAGATTTAACCGTGCGGCAGTTGCAGTTGATGTTATCCCAATCGAATAAACGCGAATCCTGATCGCCAGATTAAAAGGGCTGGGCGGCGAAGCAAACCCATAGAGGAACGGCCGTTCTCTTTTCTGGGGCGTGATCTCATGAAAGGACGAACGGCCATGCGCGAAAAACCATCAGTTGCGCCTCCGGAAGAGTCATGAAAGCGGAAATAGTCAGCATCGGCACAAAGCATCTTCTGGGTGATGTATTGGATACAAATTCCGCTTATATTTCACGCAGTCTGCAAGAAATTGGCGCGGAACTCATCTACAAAGTCACCGTCGGCGATAATCTAGAGCATATTGCCGACGCTCTGCGCATTGCCCTGGCGCGCGCCGATCTGGTGCTGACAACTGGCGGTCTAGGCGACCAGGCGCGCGATTTTACCCGGCAGGCAGCCGCCGCCACCACCCACGCCTCTCTCAATCCCATCACCCACGAGCTTGAAGGCAGCATTTTATTAGGCAATCAGGCGCCAAGATTTGCCGGCTTCATCCTGGACAACCTGCCCGGTATGTTGGTTTGTTTGCCCGGCAGCCGCCGCGAGATGGCTTATTTGCTGGAAACCGAAGTCTTCCCCTACATCCGCGCCAGGGCCAGGCTTAAATCTGGCATGCTCATTTTGCGCACGGTAGGAGTCATGGAAAGCAGCCTGCGCCAGCAGCTTGCGGATCTCGCCCTGGCGTCCAATCAATGGATCAGCTTTGATTCGTATGCCGGCCAATCCAACATCCGTCTGCGGGTGATGGCCGACACGGAGGCGGACATTCAGGTGCAGTTGGATATGCTGCGCAGCACCATTTTGCAGCGGTTGGGGGACCATGTATTTGGACAGGATAAAGATCGGCTGGAGGCTGTTATTTTGGCGATGTTGGGAAAAGGTGGTTACCGGTTGGCTGTGGCTGAATGCCATACTGATCATACGCTTTCCCAACTGCTGCTGGCCGACACGGCCGTTACCGTTACCGCCTCCATCTTGCCGCTGGCCGTAGAATCCGAAATTGATCTGGCTAGCGCATTACAAATAGAGCCGCCCACACCGACCACTACCATCACCCATTGGTGCCGCACGGCCGCCGAAGAGATGGTGCGCAAAACGGCCGTGAGCCTTGGCCTCCTCGTATAAAATGATATGACGCCGGGCGGCGTGCAGTTAAGCGTTTATCTCGCTTCGGCGCAAGGCGTATCGGTGACCCAACGTTCCTTTGGCGGTCATCCGGAAAATATAAACCAGTGGGCCTGTACACTGGGGCTGGCGCATTTACACCGTTGGCTCTTGGCGCATCCCTGAACGCAAATTACTACCAAAAGCCCCCATCCAACAGTCGGCAGCCGCTAAAATAAACGGCCACAATCTTGAGCCGGTTGGCAGCAGGCGTACCCGTGGCCGCTGCGATAGGGGGGATTTCTCAATGGACGCATTAATTCTTTATGTCTCGATTGGTTCCGGACATCGGCGTGCGGCCGAAGTTTTGGCCGAAACATTTACCCGGCAGTATGGCTGGTCGTGTCTTACGGTTGACGTGTTATCCCTTGTTTGGTCGGGCCTGCCCGGTCTGGCCAACAATATGTGTGCCTGGCTTTTAAAATTGTCGGCCTCGTTTTATGAACATTACTGGGGCGACCACGAAGCGTTAAACGCTCTGGATAAGGTGTTGGTGTTTACCAATATGGTGGGTTTGATGCGAGAACTGGCAGCCAAACATAAACCGTCTGTTTTTGTGTGTACCCATGCCCTGCCGGCCCGTATTTTGAGCTTGTTGTGGTTGAAAGACGGCCGTTCCCAACCCACCATTAACGTCGCCACCGATTTTATGGTGAATGGCCTTTGGCCGGTGGCGCGCATGTCGGCCTTTGTTGTGGCGTCCGAGGCGGCGCAAACCTGCCTGGTGAGGCGGGGATATCCGGCGCGGCAAATTCATGCGCTGGGCATTCCAGTGGCGGCGCATTTTGCCACGCAGGCTGAATCGCAAGCTCGTTTAAGAAGCCGCCTGGGTTTGGACAACAAGCCCACGCTGTTGGCGATTACCGGCAGCTGGCACAACGAACCCTATGTGCAATCGGCCCGTGTGATGGGCGAGTTGTTTGCGTGGTGGGGGAGTGAGGCAACGGCCGTTTCCCCGTCGGCAGATTTGCAAATTGTGGTCATCACCGGCCGGAATCGGGAAAGTTTCCTCTTGCTGCAAAGCCTGGTCAACCGCCTGCCCTGGCGCGTCACGCTCCTTCCTTTTGTGGAAAACATCGGCGATTGGATGGCGGCCAGTGATTTAATGATAACCAAGCCCGGCGGTCTTACGGTTGCTGAAACGTTAAGCTGCGCCGTCCCCATGCTGCTGGTAGGCATTGGTCCGGGCCAGGAACAGGCCAACGCCGATCTGCTGGTAAACGAGGGGTGCGCCGTTGTCGGCGCGAAAGAAACCGCCACATTGGGAGCGCAAATTTTGCGCTTACTCGGCGATGATGAGCGGTTGGCGCAGATGCGCGCCGCCTGTTGGGGGCTGGCACGGCCGTATGCGGCCCAAGAAATCGCCCGGCTGGCGCAGTGCGTGGTGCAGGCAGAAACCATCTATGAATGAACGGCAAACCTTAGGCCGCTGGGGCGAATCGCTGGCGGCCATACACCTGGAAGCCAAAGGCTACCAGATCGTTACCCGCAATTGGCGCTGCCAATACGGCGAGGTTGATCTGGTGGCCAAAACAGGCTCGGAGTGGGTTTTTGTGGAAGTTAAAACGCGGCGCGGCCAGGCGATGGGCGCGCCGGAAGAAGCGCTGACCGCCGCCAAGCAGCGCAAAATGGTGGCCGTAGCCGAAGAATATCTGCTGGCGCATAATCTGGACGCCGATTGGCGCGTGGACCTGGTGGCGGTGGAATTAGATTCCGGCGGCAAGCTGCTGCGCTGCGACCATATTCCCAATGTGGTGTTGGGGTGGTGAGGCTGCCGGTGGGAGAAAGACGCAGCCAGGACACGCCGATGGCGCTGGTGATTGTGGGGGCAACGGCCGTTGGCAAGACGGCTCTCTCGCTGCAAATTGCCCGGCGTTGGGATGGGGAAATCATTTCCGCCGACTCGCGGCTTTTTTACCGCGGGATGGATATTGGCACGGCCAAACCCTCCGCAGCGGAGCGAGCGATAGCGCCCCACCACCTGATCGACCTGTGTGATCCGGACGAGACGGTGACGCTGGGAGCGTATCAACAGGCGGCTTATGCGGCCATCGAGGCGGTGTGGGCGAACGGCCGTTTGCCCATTCTGGTCGGCGGCACCGGTCAATATGTGAAAGCGGTTGTCGAAGGGTGGGGGATTCCGCGCGTGGCTCCCCAACCAGACCTGCGCGCAGCGCTGGAGGCTGTTGGCGGCCCGGAACTGGCGCATTGGCTGGCGGCCCTGGACCCTGAAGCGGCGGCGCGCATCGACGCGCGGAATGTGCGCCGCGTCATTCGCGCCCTGGAAGTGACACTGGTGACCGGACGGCCGATCTCGGAGTTGCAGCGCAAAACTCCGCCGCCCTATGCGTTTTGCCAGATCGGCCTGACGCGGAGCCGGGAATCGTTGTACCGGCGGATTGATGCGCGGGTGGATGAGATGATGGCGGCCGGGTTGTTGGCGGAATTGACGGCGCTGCGGGCGATGGGTTACGGCCGTTCGCTGCCGTCGATGAGCGGTTTAGGGTATCAGCAGTTGGGCGCGTATCTGGACGGGGAAATGGGCCTGGATGAGGCGGTGGCGCGAATTAAATTTGAAACGCACCGGTTTGCCCGGCAGCAAGGAACCTGGTTTCGGCTGGATGATCCGGCGATTGTCTGGTTTGATATGGATGCGGCAGGGGTGGAAACGGCCGTGTTTGCCCACCTTACACGCTGGCTGGACGGGGATTAAATTTCTACCACAAAAATGGCCCCTTTGGGCTTGTTGTCGGTGACGAAGATACGGCCGTTATGGGCTTCGACGCTCATTTTACAAAAAGCCAATCCCAGGCCCGTTTGGGGGACGCCTTGTTTCTTCATGGAAATCGTCTTGAATTTGTCGAATACGGCTTCCCGATATTTTTCCGGAATACCGGGGCCTTGATCGATCACTTCGACGCGCAGGCGCGGCGCCTGGGGGGAATAGGTCAGGGGGTATTTAATTTCCAGAGTGACGGCTTCACCGGGGGAAGAAAATTTGAAGGCGTTGGCGAGCAAGTTGTCGATGGTGCGGGTGAACAGGCTGCGATCTAGTTCGATTCGATACCGCTGCGGTTCAATGTGTACCTGAAAATCGATGCCCACTAAATCAGCCATCAGGTTGTACTGCTCTTGCAGGTTGCCGATAAGGCTGGCAACCGAGACTTCGATTGGTTTGATGACCAGGTTCCCGCTTTCCATTTTTGCCAGTACCAATAAATCGTTGGCAAAGGTATTGATGAGTTGGGTTTGGCTGCGGATGGCTTCGATAGATTCGATCTGGCTGGGGGTGAGATTGCTGTTGTTGCTGGCGAGGAGGCCGCAATGCATGGCCACGGCCGTTAACGGTGAACGGATGTCATGCGCCGCCATGTGGATCAGGTCTTCGCGCATTTTGATCGCCTCTTGCAGGCCGTCGAATTGACGTTTGATGCGCAGTAAGGTGCGCATTCGCGCGCGCAATTCGGTGCGATCTATCGGCTTGCTTAAAAAATCGTCTGCGCCGGCTTCCAGGCCGCGCAGCTTATCGGCCTGGCTGTCTAAGGCGGTAACCAGAATGACGGGGATGTGCTGCCACTGCGGATTGCTTTTTAGGCGGCGGCAAACGGAGTATCCATCGATGATCGGCATCATGACATCTAGCAGGATGATGTCGGGGTCAAAATTGGGTACGGCCGTGAGTCCTTCCAGGCCGTCGGCGGCAACGGCCGTTTCATAACCCTCCATCATTAAGAGTTCAGCGAATGTTTCACGGGCGATCAGATCGTCGTCTATTACAAGAATGCGGGGTTTTTTGGCCATAATTTTATCGAGCTGCTATTTGGCTTTTGATAGCGTTGTTGAGTTCCTTAAAGCTAATCGGCTTGCTGATGTATGTATTTGCGCCAGCTTCCAGGCAGCGCTCGCGGTCGCCGGGCATAGCCAGGGCCGTCATGGCGACGATGACTGTCGCTGCTTGATTGGGATTGGCGCGAATGCGGCGCATGGCTTCCAGGCCATCCAACCCAGGCATTTGGATGTCCATGAGGATTAGATCGGGCGCTTCGCCCAAGGCCTTTTCCACTGCTTCCAGACCATTTCTTGCCTGTAGGACGTGATACCCTTGGGTGACAAGGTATTCGCTCAGAGCTTCCATGGCGGCTTCATTGTCTTCGACAAGCAGCAAGGTGATATTGCTGTTGTCGACGGCTGGTGAAGTGGAGAGAGAGATGACGGGAACGGCCGTCAGCCCGTTCCCCGATTGGTTCTTGCCATCGGGCGTTGACCAGGGCAGCGAGATGGTGAATTTGCTGCCCACGCCTATCTGGCTTTCCAATTCGATGGTCCCGTGGTGCATCTGTACCAGACGATGAACGAGAGCCAGTCCCAGGCCTGTGCCAGAATATTTGCGCGAGAGGGTCGCATCTAGCTGAACAAATGGCTGGAATAGTCGGGGCATGTCGTCGGGGTCGATGCCGATGCCATTGTCCCAAACGATAAATTGGACGATCTCTTCCTCTGGATTTCCGCGCACGTCTAAGCCGATTTTCCCCCCTTCGGGGGTAAATTTAATGGCGTTGGTGAGCAGATTAACGAGGACTTGTTTGATTCGACGGCCGTCGACATGAATGATAACGGCCGTGTCATCAATCGTCTCTTTCAGTTCAATTTGCTTCTTCTGCGCCATGTGCGCCACCATGCGCAAGCTGCTCTCGCAAATCGTCCGCACAGGCACCGGCTCAACCATAAGCTCCAATTTGCCCGCTTCAATTTTGGCCACGTCCAAAATATCATTGATCAATTCCAACAGATGTTGGGCGCTTTCTTCAATAATGTTTAACGATCTCGTTTGCCCAGCCGCATCCGGACTCGATTCACGCATCAGTTCGCAGCGCAGCATAATGGCGTTCAACGGCGTTCTCAGCTCATGGCTCATGCTGGCCAAAAATTCATCTCTCGATTGCAGCGCTTGCACCAATCGTGTATTGGCAATGTGCAGTTCTTCAGTCCGCGCAGCCACCCGCTCCTCTAATTCGCTCGTATACGCCCGCAGCCGTTCAGAAAGCCGCACCGTTTCCAAGGCCCGCCCCAATTCCTCCCCAACCACTTTCACCAGCCGCACCTCGCTTGGCGAAAAAGTCCGGTTCTCCAGAGAAAACAATATCAGGCTGCCAATAGCTACCTGACCTCGGTAAACAATTGGCGCCGTCACCATCGAAATGGTTTCAGCCTGGAAGTCTGGCAGATCGGCGAACGGTTTGAAAGCTGCGTCTGAATGTAAATTAAAGTTGGCGTTGGCATACGCCTGCCCGGTTTCAAAAATACTTTGAAACAAAAGGCTGTGCTGCACGGGCAGCGCCGCGCCTATCCGCGAAATGGCTCGCGGTGCCAGCATTTCTGAAACCACGACCTGGGTCTTTTGTTCTTCATCCAGCAGGCTTAAAAAGGTGAACGGAGCCTTCAAAAAATTGGATAATTCCACGCAGGCAGTTTGGAAAATATCTGTTTCAGACGCGCCGGCCGTAATTGTGGCGATGATGTGGTTCAGCAGATCCAGCTCTTTGGCCCAACGCTGGGTTTCGTTGAACAGGCGAACGCTTTGCAAAGCCAGCGCTGCCCGGTCGGCAAAGTGGGATAGCAGCCGTTCGTCGTTTTGGGCGAAGGCGTGATAGTCTGAACTTTGCATATCGATGGCCCCAATGACTCGGCGATCGATTTTTAAGGGCACGCATAATTCGGATTTGGTCAGGTCCCAGCCGCGTTTGTATTGTGGCTGCATATCCACATTGCCGACGTTTAACGATTTGCCGGTGCGAATGGCTTCCGGGATGATGCCTGGTCCGGAAACGGTGAGGATGGACCGGTTGACTTCTTCGACATAGGGGCCGGAAGCGGCTACGCGATTGAGCTTGTCTGTTTCGGGGTCTATTAATAAAAGGCTGCAATTTGTATTGACAAATTCGCGCCGGACGGTCTCGACGATGGATTTGGCCAGACTTTTGAAGTCGGGGGTGGTGGAAGCCAGCAGCGTGTCGGATGCGCGGTATAGGCGATCGAGTTCTTCGTTGCGACGGCGCAGAGCTTCTTCTGCTCGTTTTCTTTCGGCAATTTCTTGCTGTGCCTGCTGGTAAAGTTGGGCGTTTTCGATGGCTATGGCGGCGGATGAGGCGACGGATTCCAATAGGGTTAAATCGGCCTGGGTGAAGGTAGCGACGTTCTGGTCTACAAGCTGGAGCGCGCCTAATGTGTTTTGTTTGGTTTGCAGGGGCAGGCATAACATGGAGCGGATGTGAATGCCGGTTGTTTGGTCGACAAATGGATAGTAGCGGGTGTCTGACAAGGTATCTTCAATGAGGACTGGCTGGTTGTTGGCGGTTACCCAACCGACAATGCCCTGGCCCATTTCTAAGCGCCAGCCGCGCAGGTGTTCGTTGCCGGGGCCGGCGACTTCGCGGCAAACGAGTTTGTGGGTTTCCTGGTCGATCAGCCAGATAGAGCAGGCCATGGCATCGAGCAAGCGGCGCGCTTGTTCCAGGGTGGTGGCGACAACCTGGTTGAGGTCTAGCGAGGATGCGAGTTGGCGGCCAACCTGATTGATGAAGGCGAGTTCGGTGCGCAGTCGCTGCTGGTCCAGGTTGTATTTGATGGCTCGGAAGAGATGTGTTTTGTCGCATTCCTGGATGATGAGGTAATCGAGGGAGTTGTCTTTGGCGAGGCGAACGGCCGTATCCGCCACTGCTGCGTCGGCTAATAAAATAACTGGTTTGTGTGGGAATTGTTGCCGCAACTGCTGTAGGACATTCAGGCTGCCAGGCAAAGGGGCGGCGATCTCCAACAGGATGACGGCCGTTGGCGACCTTTCCACCAGCGCTAACGCATCTTCGAAAGAAAATTCGGCATAAAATTGAAAATCGGCAACCCCATCAAAAAGCCCGCGTAAATTAGAAATTACAGAAACACTCTGGCCAATGTAGAGAATGCCGGTCAGTCGGTTGGCAAGTTTTTGGTGTGATATTATGCTGACCATGTATGGCTATCCATTACTCATTTTTTCTGCGCCTGAGACCCATTGGTATGCGCTCTCCGGTAGTGGAGGTATTGAGGACGCAGCCTCTAATCGATCTGGCAGGCCTGTACATTTTCAGTTGTTAACATTAAATCATCCTCGCTAAAAAGTCCATAGTACGGGCTTCTGGGGGGATGCTGATTTCCGATTGCGGCGACTGTGCTTGGCTATAAGACCATTGGCTACAAGTTAAGTTTTTTTGATCTTTGTCAAGGCGCAAAATTGACACGGAAACACCGCGAAACGCTATAGCCCCGTTTACGGGGCGTTGTTTTTTAGCCTGGAGCTTTTGGTCTTTAAGAAAACAATCAGGTAATGAACTGGTCATTCTGAGCGGAGTCTTCGGAGCGAAGAATCCCTATCACTCGGTCATTTCAAGCAAATGGGATGCTTCGGAGG
>JAKQCM010000478.1 GCA_029559155.1 Chloroflexota bacterium | reverse complement strand
CCGTTATCTCACACCCCGCTTCCAACGCCGCCAACGCCTGAATCAGCAAAAAGCCAATCGGTCCCACGCCATACACCAGCACCCTGTCGCCCGGCTGCGGGATTTTGCGCCAGGCCGCGTGGATAGCCACGGCGCACGGCTCCGTGAAAATGGCCTGCTCGTCGCTCAGATCGGCCAACACCGGCACCAGCGCCGCCGCCGGGCTGATGAACGTATCGCCAAAGCCGCCGCCGATGGGCGCGTGGGCCTTCGGCTCCGAGGCGCGCTGGCACAGCACACGATGGCCGCGCCGGCAGGGCAGGCAGTAGTCGCTCTGCGGCAGACCACGGGCGCGGCAGTCGTCGGCGCGGCCCCAACGCACCACGCGGTCGCCCACTTGCAGTCCCGGCGCCGAAGCGGGATGCACTTCCACCACCTCGCCGACCATTTCGTGCCCCAGGTAGATGCGCTTGTGCGAGGGCAGGGCCACCGGGGCGACGTCCAGCCCGGAATCGACAAAAATCTGGTGCAAATCGCTGCCGCAGATGCCGCACAGCCGGTTGCGCACACGCACCCAATTGGCCGCCGGCAGCGGCGGATCGGCCATCTCCGCCAGCCGCAGCGACGACGTCGGCGCAAAATAAGCCGCCGGACTGACCTTGCCCAGCAGCCGCGTCAGCACAATGCGCGGTACAGAGATGTCGAGGTACATTGTTTTCATGGGAACGTGGGAGATTGGAGACTAGAGACTGGAGACTGACGACCCAGTCTCCAGTCACCAGTCTCCAGTCTCAAATGATCAAAGAAACACCTAACACAAATATCAACCCCGTCACCAGTTTGCGGAATTGGGCTTTGTTGATTCTGGCGTCGAGGCGGGAAGCGATGAAGATGCCCAGGAAAAGGGCGGGCAGGGCGACGAGGTAGAGGGTGAGCACGGCCGTTGTCATATCCCCCAGCAACCCATGACCAATCACCACCAACACGCCCTGCAGCAAAAAAAGCGCCTGGAGAATGGCCCGAAACGCGTCGCGCGGCCACTGGCGTAGGGAACCGTAGACGATAACCGGCGGACCGGGCACGTTGTACGCCCCGCCCAGGCAGCCAGAGATGAACCCCACGCCGTAACCCCAACCGGTCGGCACGACAAAGGCCAGGGTGGGATTAAAAAAAGCGTACAAAGCGTAAGCGATCAGCAGCAAGCCGAGGAAGAATTTAACGGCCGTTTCCGGCACACTCGTCACCACCCACAACCCCACCGGCACGCCCAAAGCCGCCGCCAGCGCCAGCCGCTTCAGCTCGCCCAGGTCGATGGCCTGCCGGTAACGCAGCAAATTGACCGCATACAGGGTAACCGCAATGAGCGAAACCAGGGGAACGGCCGTTTCCAACCCCATCACCAGCGTCAACAACGGCATCACCAGCAGCGCAAAACCAAAGCCAGACAAGGTCTGCATCAAAGCCGCAAAAAAAACAATCAGAGCCAGGAGAAGAAAAGTCATCGAAGTGCCAGGCCGGTTTAGGTGCTGCGGTTTAAGCCTGGCTGTGGCGAGGAGTGTCAGTACATCAAGAGGAAATGTGCGCCAATGGACAGGCTAACAATGGAGGCGGCCACCAGAATGAGTGGCTGCGTATCAAGAAAAAATTATAACTGGCAAACGACAGATAATCCAGATAAACCGCAGTAAACGTCATGCCTCGTCTGCTTGAGAGACATGACGTCTGCTGCGTTAGACAAAATTTTACGGATTCATCCGGTTTAAGGTGCGTGGGAAGGGGCTTGTCTGGCGGATATGCTCGATACCACAAATCCAGGCCACCGTGCGCTCTAAACCTAAACCAAAACCGCTGTGCGGCACGCTGCCATACCGGCGCAAATCAATATACCACTGGTAATGCTCTTCCGGCAGTTGGTGGCGCTGGATGGCCGCCAGCAGCACTTCCGGGTCGCTCATGCGCTCGCTGCCACCGATAATCTCGCCATATCCCTCCGGAGCCAACAAATCGACGCTTTTGCACACTTCCGGCCGGCCGGGCCACGGCTCCATATAAAACGCCTTCACCTGCGATGGATAGCCATACACAAACACCGGCTTCTCAAACTGCTGGGTTAAATAGGTTTCGTGCGGCGAACCAAAGTCATCGCCCCACTCAATTTTTAGCTGCTCTTTGATTTCCGGGTCATCCGTCGCTTCACGGATGGCGTGGATGCGCTCGATAGCCTCGTCGTAGCTGATGCGCGGGAAGGGAGGTTTGATTTTTTCCAGCGCCGTCAGGTCGCGCTCCAGGTAGGCCAGTTCGCTGCGCCGTTTTTCCAGCGTGGTCTGCACCACGTAACTGACAAATTCCTCCTCCAGCGTCATCAAATCATCCAGGTCGCAAAAGGCGATTTCCGGCTCGACCATCCAGAACTCGGCCAGATGGCGGCGGGTTTTGGATTTTTCGGCGCGAAAGGTGGGGCCAAAGCAGTAGACTTTGCCAAAGGCCATGATATCGGCCTCGTTGTAAAGCTGGCCGGTTTGGGCCAGATACGCCTTTTCCTCGAAGTAATCTACCTGGAACAAGGTGCTGGTTCCTTCGGCGGCGGCGGGGGTGATGATGGGGGTGTCGATATTGAGGAACCCTCGGTCATCCAAAAAGTCGATGATGGCGCGCTTGATGGTGGCGCGCACACGCATCACCGCCCACTGCTGGCTGGAGCGGAGCCACAGGTGACGGTTGTCCATCAAAAATTCCACGCCGTGTTCTTTGGGGGTGATGGGGTAGTCGCTGACATCTTGCAGTACGGTGACTTGCTCGATGGCGATTTCGTAACCGCCGGGGATGCCTGGGGCACGGCCGTTTTCCTTTACCGTCCCGGCCACCACCAACGACGACTCCTGCCCCAGCCGCTTGAGCGTCTCAAACAGCTCTTCGCCGATTTCCGGCTGGTAGGCGACGCCCTGGCAAATGCCTGTGCCGTCGCGCAGGCGAACAAACATCAGCTTGCCTTTGCGGGTACTGGCATACAGCCAGCCTTTCAACGTGACCTGCTGACCAACAAAGTCAGCGATTTTTTCGATGGTAAATTCGTTGCTCATGGTTTTCTCCCAATGCGGTTTCGGTAAGCGATTGTACCACGTTCAGCCGCCCCGCGTCATGTCCCGCTCTCCAAAAATCTGGCAAACATCAGACCGGTTAACACAGAAAACTTTATGAAATTCTCACATAATGCCATTGACCACCAGGCGGTAGTTGTTTAGAATATCACTATTAGTCATAAAGCAAACAACTAGGTTGAAATATGGATTTATTAGCTGACTTAATCAAAATTGGATTTACGGAATATGAAGCAAAAGTTTATTTGGCCCTTCTGCGGGAATATCCGGCCACAGGCTACCAGCTCAGCAAAGAATCGGGTGTTCCCCGCTCGATGGTGTATGAAGCGCTAAGGCGGCTGCACGGCCGTGGCGCAGCCCTGGAAACAGTCGAAGATCGGTCTACCTTATACCGTCCCCTACCGCCGCAAATCCTGTTAGACAGACATCAGTCGGAGCACCAACGGCTGCTCCAGGATTTGGAACAAGGTCTCAATACGTTATACACATCCGTTGCCGACAATCGCGTCTGGGCCATCAGCGGGCGCACGGCCGTTCTCGCTTATGCCGCCAAACTCATCCGCGAAGCCCAGACCGAACTGTTTTTGGTTCTCGCCGATGAAGACCTGGCCGCCTTGCGGCTGGACATCATCGCCGCCGCCGAACGCGGGTTGGAAGTAAACACCCTGTTGACCGGCAGCGGTACCCTAAACTGCGGCCGCGTCGCCTACCATCCGCCGCTAGAAAGCGAGCTGCAAGGCCTCACGGCCACGCTGCTCGTGCAAATAGATGAAGTTGAAGTGCTGATCGCCAGCGCTACACCACACCACGAAACCACCGCGACTATCACCCGCAATCAGGATTTGGTACTCATCGCGCGGCAGTTTGTCTGGATGGAAATGTTCACCCAGCGCATTTATGCCCAACTGGGCGCAGACCTGTTAGCCCGCCTGGACCCTGAAGATCGTGAAATCTTCGCCAGCCTGGGTTCGCATTAAAACGTGCTACCCTCCCGAAGGCGAAAAGACGGGGACTACCTCTGGGGGTCGCCTTCGGGAGTTTTTTATAAACCACAAGGATCAAACCAATGACACAAGATACGATTGAATTATCACCTGGCAAAATCAAACAACCCGCCGATTCCGGCGAAACCCTGTTTCAACAGCTGCAAACCAAATTTCCGGCGCAGCGCGTGGAATTGATCTTTACCATCATCACGTTTATCACCATGATGGCCGGGCTGGCGGCCGATTGGCTGGAAGCGCCCAGAGTGTTCGCCACCGTGTTTTATACCATTGCCTACATTACCGGCGGTACCTTTGGGGTGATGGCCGGGCTGGATTCGCTGCGTCACTTCACCATCGACGTGGATTTGTTGATGGTTCTGGCGGCGCTTGGCGCTGCCCTGGTGGGCGCGCCGTTTGAAGGGGCGATGCTGCTCTTCCTTTTCTCGCTGTCTAACGTGCTGCAAGCTTATGCCATGGATCGCACCCGTAACGCCATCCGCGCCCTGATGGCCTTGCGCCCTGCCGAAGCAACCATTCGCCGTGACGGCCAGATGGTCACGCTGCCCATCGAAGAAGTAGGCGTTGGCGACCGCATGTTTGTGAAACCGGGCGAGCGGCTGGCTTTGGACGGCCGTATCATCGAAGGCCGCAGCAGTTTAGACCAGGCCGCCATCACCGGCGAGTCGATTCCTGTGGCGAAAGAGCCAGGCGATAACGTCCTGGCCGGCAGCATCAACCAGCGCGGCAGCCTGGAAGTAGAAGTTACGCGGCTGGCCGAAGACACCACTCTGGCCAAGCTCATCAAAATGGTGGAAGAAGCCCAGGGGCAAAAAGCACAAACACAGCGCTTCATTGAAAAAGCGGAGCAGTATTATGCCCTGGGCGTGATTATCATGACGGCCGTGGCCATTGTCCTGCCTCTTTTCCTTTTGAAAGAGCCATTCAACGTCACGTTTTATCGCGCTATGACCTTGATGGTCGCTGCATCACCGTGCGCCATCGTCATCAGCACCCCGGCCACCGTGCTGTCGGCCATTGGCAACGGCGCGCGCAAAGGCGTGTTATTCAAGGGCGGCGTTTACGTGGAACGCGCCGCCGACATCAAAGTGATCGCTTTCGATAAAACAGGCACGCTGACCGAAGGTAAACCACGCGTAACCGATATCGTGGTCTGCGACGCGCATTGGGATGGCGACGAAACCGACCTGCTGCGATTAGCGGCGGCCGTGGAAGCCAAATCAGAGCATCCGCTGGCCCAGGCAATTGTGCTGGCAGCGCAGGCGCGCGAGATAGCTCTACCCGAGGCCACTGATTTTCATTCAGAAACGGGGCTAGGCGTGCGTGCGGAGACTGACGGCCGTCAGATTGCCGTAGGCAACCGCCGGTATTATGCCGATTGGGTGATGGATGGGCTGGAAAATGCAACGGCCGTGCTGGAACAATTCCAGGACCAGGGCAAAACCTCCGTCATCATTGCCGACATCACCGAAACCACCCGCCGCGCCCACGTTCTTGGCGTTCTGGCCATCGCCGATGTGCTGCGCCCCGACGTAGCCGATGTCATCAAACGCCTGAAAAACCTGGGCGTTGAACACGTCGCCATGCTCACCGGCGACAATCAGCGCGTGGCCGCAGCCATCGCCCGCCAGGCCGGCGTCGATGCCTATTACGCCGAACTCCTGCCGCAAGACAAAATGCAGCTCCTGCAGCGCCTGACCAACCAATACGGCCCGGTAGCCATGGTCGGCGACGGCGTTAACGACGCCCCCGCACTGGCCACGGCCGAAATCGGCATTGCCATGGGCGCGGCCGGCACAGACGTCGCCCTGGAAACAGCCGACATTGTGCTGATGAGCGACGACCTGAGCAAAATCGCTTACGTCATCGGTCTGAGCCGCAAAACCCGCAAAACCCTGGTGCAAAATCTGGCGTTTGCCATCGGCATGATCATGGTGCTCATTGCCTCAGTCTTGGGGTTTGGTCTGGCGCTGCCGCTAAGCGTGATCGGACACGAAGGCAGCACCGTCCTGGTATCATTAAACGGCCTGCGGCTGCTCAGATACAAAGGCGAATAACCCAATCTGCTGGCGGTTCCTGCTCGCCCAGCATGTCCCCAACATCCCGATCCCCAATTGTCTGCGGGGTCGGGATGTTTTGTTTGGTCAGGTCGAACCAATCCGTTCAGCTTCTTGCGCCATCAAACAAAGATTCAACTGCCCATATAAACCGTCCTGAACGACAGCGCCGAGAACGGTTCAGCCTATACAACCTGTTCAAAAAATGGCCAAGGTGATGTATGATGGGGATAAGGGAGTGACAAAAAACGGTGTTATGGATCCAAAACTCGGTTACAACTTTTACCCAGGTCCCAGTCAATTTGGCGGTGAAAAATTTGACGCCCTCTTGAGCAGCAAGCCAACCCAGACCCATTTTGATCCGGAAAAACTTCAGGTCCAGGTGGGCGCGATGCGGGGGGTGCAATGGCTGGAAATCCACCATCCCTGGCGGCAGGCGGTGGATTATCGTGTGTGCCCCGGACGCATTCTCCTGAGCGACCGCCTGCAGAAACGCGTGGAGGTGTTTACTTTGGGTGGGCAGCTTCATATTTCCAATGACGAAACCCATACCCATTGTGTTTTTACGTCGTCGGCTCCTTTTCTTGATCTGGTTACCAGCCAATCGCTCTCTACGTTGCTGGCGAATGAAGTGGAAATTTTGTTGGCGCGGCAGCGCGCGGCGCGTAATTTACGGTTGAGCGGTGAATTTGATGCGCTTCTGCTGCAAATAGAGCCGCAAGCGTTGTATATTTGCTGCCTGAGCCAAATTCGGGAAAAATTCAAACGCTACCCTGCTTATAACGATTCGATCATGCAGCACTTTAAGCATCGGCTCGAACTGGAAATCAGCCGGTTGGATGATGAAGGCGTATGGCCTTCGGTTGTCCCAGAATTGGGCGCGCTTATTTAGGTTGAAGATGGACATCTGGCCGTTGCAGATGGTATGATACGCCCCGCATCAGGAGAACGGCCGTATCCCCCATCCATCTTCTTTTCGGCCGCCACAAGGAAACCATATGGCTCAAATTCACTACCCTGGCCCAGAAACCATTCAACGCGTTGTCCTGCCCAACGGCCTGACCATCCTGGCTTATGAAAACTTTGCCAGCGAATCCATCGTCATCGAAGGGCTGGTACGCGCTGGGGCTCAGGGCGAAAGCGCCGACCGCGCCGGTCTGGCGTCCTTTACCGCCGCGCTGCTAGACCGAGGCACGACCCGGCGCAGCTTTGCGGAAATCTACGAAGCGCTAGAATCGGTTGGCGCGGACATTTCGTTTAGCAGCGGCCGCCATACCAGCGATTTTGGGGCTGCCGGACTGGTGGAAGATGCAGACCTGATGCTGGCCCTGTTGGCTGAATCCCTGCGCGAGCCAGATTTTCCGGCGCAGCAGGTGGAGCAGGTACGCGGCCAAATTCTGACCAGCCTGGTGATTCGCGCCAATGATACCGGCCGGATGGCGCGTCTGGCGTTTCATGAGTTGTTGTATCCGGATCATCCATACGGCCGTTCCGCCACCGGCTACCAGGAAACCATTCAAGCCATCAACCGTGACGAGATCGCTCAATTCCATCGCGATTATTTTGGGCCGCAAGGCATGATCCTGACGATTGTTGGCGCGATGAAGGCCGAAGAGGCGGTGGCCAAGGTAACGGCCGTCTTCGGCGACTGGCAAAATCCGCAGCAAAAGTCGTTGCCCGCTATTCCGGCCGCGCCACGGCCGTCGTCACTCATCCGCGCCCACATCCCCATGCCCGACAAAGTCCAGGCCGACATACTGCTCGGGCTGCCCGGCCCTTTACGCGCCGCCCCCGATTACCTGGATGCCAGCCTGATGAATACCGTTTTGGGCGTTTTTGGCATGATGGGACGCATTGGCCAAAGCGTGCGCGAAGAACAAGGGCTGGCCTATTACGCCTACAGCCAGCTGCAAGGCAGCCAGGGACCAATGCCCTGGTTTGCCGGCGCCGGCGTCGCTCCGGAACATGTGGCGCAAGCCATCACCGCCATCCGCGCGGAAATCGGCCGGATCCAAGACGAAAAAGTCCCGGCCGATGAATTGGCCGACAGTCAGGCCTTCCGTATCGGGTCTATACCGGTGAGCCTGGAGACAAACAGCGGCCTGGCCAGCGTGATTACCGACCTGGAAATGCACGGCCTGGGGCTGGATTATTTGCAGCGCTTCCCGGACCTGGTACGCGCCATCACCCCGGAGCGCGTGCAAGCCGCCGCGCAAAAATATCTCAGCACAGAGCAGTTGGCCGTGGCTGTAGCCGGGCCAGAAAGCAGCGATTAGGGGTTGACATGTTAGCCAGCGGCGTGGATATTATTGAAGTTGCGCGACTTGAACAAAGCGTAGCCCGTCATGGTCAGCGATTTTTGGATCGGGTGTTTACGCCCCAAGAACAGGCAGATTGCGCCGGGCTACCAACCAGTTTGGCCGGACGATTCGCAGTCAAAGAGGCTGTGGCCAAGGCTTTGGGGACAGGCATTGGCGATATTCGCTGGGTAGATGTGGAAGTGGTGCGCGCAGAAAACGGCCGTCCCCTTCTCCATTTACACCATCAAGCACAGGTTGTAGCCGCGCAGTTGGGCTTGCACGAATGGTCGATCAGCATATCCCATACAAATACAGTGGCGATCGGATTCGCTGTGGCTGTTGGCCGCCAACCATAACACGAGGAAAGATATGAGTACCTGGACAGCAGATGACAATACGGTAATCAATTACGAACTGTACGGCAGCGACTCCGCCAGAGAGACCCTCTTGCTGCTGCCAGGGTTATTGGGGTCTATCAGCCGGCAGTGGTTAAATTTTGTCCCGCTGTTATCGCCCGATTTTCGCGTGGTGTTGATGGATTTGCGCGGGCACGGCCGTTCGGGCAACAACGCGCCCGCGCTGCAGACTGACAGAATGGTTAAAGACATTGTCGGGCTGCTGGATGCGCTGCAGATAACGGCCGTGCACATCGCCGGTTATAATTTGGGCGGCTATCTTGGGTTACAACTGGTTCTCAGCCAGCCGCGCCGTGTCCAGACACTCCTCATGCACGCCGCCAAATTTTATTGGACCCAGGAGGCGGCCGCCAAAATGCGCGCGCAGCTCGACCCGGACGATCTGGCAGCCAAAGTGCCCACCTATGCCGACCAGCTCGTGCAAGAGCATGGCGGCCGTCAATGGCGCATTCTCGTGCGGCAGGCTGGCGATCTCATTTCCTATCTGGTCGATCACGGCCTGACCGAAGGCATGATCAAGCGCGTTCAGACGCCAATCCTGGTTAGTGTTGGCGACCGTGACGAGTTGATCCCGTTGAACGAAGCCCAACGCCTGAGCCGCATGCTGCCAAACGGCCGTCTCCTGGTCTTGCCCGGCGTACGCCATCCTTACCAAACCATTCCCGTCGTTCCCCTCATCCCCATGATGCAAGAATTCCACCGCAGCGGCAGAAAGTAAATGACCACAAACAAACGACTCCTGGCTGTTTTAGCCCACCCCGACGATGAATCGTTCGGTCCTGGCGGCACGTTTGCCCGTTATGCCGCCGAGGGCGTCGATGTCCACATCGCCATTGCCACCGACGGCGTGGCCGGTTCTGTCGCCGAAGGCTTCGAAGACACCTTACAAGACCTGGTTAACGTGCGCGCCAGAGAACTGGACGCGGCCGTAAAAATCCTCGGCGCGACGCTGCATAAATTAGGCTACCGCGACTCAGGCTACATCAACGATCCGGCCAATCACCACCCGGAAGCCTTCATCAACAGCGACGAACGCGAGGCAATAGGGCGGGTGGTGGCGTTGATTCGCGCCATTCGGCCGCAGGTGGTTATCACCCACGATGAAACCGGCGGTTATTTTCACCCCGATCACATTCAATGCTGGAAAATCACAACGGCCGCATTCAGCGCCGCCGCTGATCCACAGCAGTACCCGGAAATTGGGCCAGAACCGTATCAGGCGGAGCGTCTCTATTACACGGCGTTTCCCAATCGCGCCGTGAAGTTTTTTGCTTTTATGATGCGCCTGCGTGGGCAAGACCCCACGCGCGCCGGACGGAACAAAGACATCGACTATACGCGCCTGGGCATCCCGCCGGAAAAACTTCATGCCGCCATTGATTACCGGGCGTATTGGGATGTAAAAATGGCGGCCAGCGCCCAACATTCCAGCCAGGGCGGCGGCACCAACCGCAGCCGGATGTTCCCGCCGTGGCTGCAAAAATGGCTGTTTGCCAAAGATACATACATTCGCGCCGTTCCCCCTGCTCCTGCCGGTTTGCATGAGACAGATTTGTTTGCAAACGGCCGTTAACCCCTACCAGCCAAAACTTCGCAAACATAACCAGGGCGGTCAGGCCATCCGCATCTCTGGCAAAACAGATCCGCGAACGCTTACCAAACCAGTTTGTTCGGGTATAATGGAATTCGGTCTGTATTGTGCATAATAAGGAGGTTATGATGAATTTTCGACGAGCGCTTCGTTGGTTTTTCTGGATTGTCGGTCTGATTACGGCCCTGGTGGCTGCCATTGCCGCCTTTTTTGCCAAACGCCTCATCAGCCCACCACGCCAACCATTGTGGGCTTCCCCCAGAGACCTGGACCTGACATTTGATGACGTCCAATTTCCGGCGCAGGATGGCGTGCGCATTGCCGGCTGGTTTATTCACGCGCCAATAGAATCCACCCGCCAGGGAGCCACCATCATTCTGATACACGGCTGGCCGTGGAATCGCCTGGGTGAAGCGGCCGGCGGTTTGTTTGCCGATCTTACCGGCGAAAAAGCAGTGGACTTGCTGCGGCTGGCCGTTGATTTGCACCGGGCTGGCTTTCACGTGCTGATGTATGACATGCGGAATCATGGCGAAAGCGCCGCTGCGCCGCCGATGGCCTTTGGACAGGAAGAAGCCAAGGATTTGTTGGGCGCGATTGCTTATTTGAACGGCCGTGCCGACGTTTCCCCGGATCGTCTTGGCGTGATTGGGTTCTCCATGGGCGCTAACAGCCTGCTCTACGCCCTGCCGCAAACCGATCAGATCAAAGCGGCCGTAGCCGTGCAGCCTACCACAGTGGCCGTTTTTAGCGAGAAATACGGCCGTGATCTGCTTGGCCCGTTAAGCAACTTAGTTTTACCGATGACCGAATTTTTCTATCAGGCGGCCGGCGGCCTCTATTGGTCTGCTTACCGGCCTTCATTTGCCGCCACCGGGGCTGGAACCACCCCCGTTCTCTTTGTTCAAGGCAATGATGATCCCTGGGGCGACGTTGAGGACGTAGCTCAAATTGCGGAGGCCACCCCCAATGCGCGCGGCCCACTGTTTGTGGAATCGAATGACCGGTTTGGCGGCTATCAATACCTTATTGACCATTCAGACATCGCCATTTCCTTTTTTGAGCAAGAACTGCCGGAATAACGATGGCCTGTGAATTAAACAACTCGCAAAACTGAGATGAGAGATTAGGAGGTTAGAAGATGGGTTAAGCTCCCATCTTCTGTAGGTTATTTAATCCGCGTTCCTTGTAAGACCACAGAAGTTCGAGAAAACTTTTGTGGTCTTAATTCATAATTTCTGACCAGTGAAGCGAGGCGGGGTTGTTGCTGCTGATGGTATCTACGCCCCATGCAACAAGCGTGCGATAATCCCACCAAAACCCGCCGGGGCTGCATGCATAGCCCGCGGCGTGAATGATGTCTACTTCTTCACGAGTAAGCAGGTCCGTGCGCGGGCTGAGGGCGTTAACGTCAAACCCATCGATGATGGATAGCGGGTTTAGCAGCCGTCCGCTGAAGATGAAACTGGTGGCAATACGGGGGTTTAGCCGTTTTACGCGCTGCAAAGAAACTTGATCAAAGCCCATCAAGACGATCTCTTCAACCATTTTGTGGTCCATAATCAATTCCACAACCGCCTGATCCAGCTCCGGGGAGAATACCGGGCCTTGTTTTAATTCGATTAACAGGGGGACACGGCCGTTTGCCCAGGTCAATACTTCGTCCAACAGCGGCATGGTTGTGCCGGCAAAACGAGCATCAAACCCGCCGCCGACATCTAGCGTGCGCAAAAATTCGGCCGAATAATCGCCAATCATCCCCGGCAAACCAACTTTTGCGGCCAAATGCGTGTCGTGAAACACAATGACTTGCCGGTCGGCGGTGAATTGAACATCCAGTTCCAGCATGTCGGCGCCACCGGCAAGACCAGCCTCAAAGGCGGGAAAGGTGTTTTCCGGGGCTGCCTCTAAGGCTCCCCGGTGTCCGATAAGAAGAGGACGGCCGTTTTTCCGCGCGCGTAGATCAAACACAGTTAATTTTCAAATCGTTCAACTTCGGCCAGCAAACGAGATGGCTTGCCGTCGAAATCGCGCCAGTCTAATTCATGACGAGTCAGCCGCAGCAGCACATCGGTTAATGCCGTATTCACCGGCATCGGAATGCACTGCGCCACTCCCGCCTTGGCAATCGCGCCGTTATGGAAAACAACTTCACTTTGCCCTTTGCCGGCCATCAGATCAATCTGAAACGAGGGCATTTTTTCGCCGCGCCCTTTGGCTACCAGGCTGGTCAGGATGGGCTTTAGAACCATTTTAGGCGCTCGACGTACGCCAAAGGCCAGGCGGCCGGCCGGCGAACCGGGCAAATCAACCACATCCAGCTTGAGCGCATCCATAACTTTCAGCGTTTCGCGCAGCATTCGCACTTCCAGATCGAACATCACATCCGATTTGTAGACGACGCCGGGGGGGCGGTTGAGAATAGCCGAGGTGGCATTACCGACAATGTTTAACAGCGCTTTGGACCATTTCATCGCTTCATACTCTTTGAAGGCGACTGTGGTAACGCCGGCTTTGTTGAGAAGATTAACCCATTGGTCGATGGGCTGACCGGTTTTTGCGGGGGCCAGCCCCAGGCCGCGGTCGCTGCGTTCAACGACGATCTGGTCGGCCATTGGCTTGCTAACGGGCGTGGTGAGTGCGCCGACAATGATGCGCTGGGGGCCAAACTGGTCGATTAACGGCCGTTCCGCCCCAATCCCGTTTTGCAACGTCAGAATGGGGGGGGGTCGGGGCAAAAGGCTACCAGGTGATCTAGAGCAGATTTCAGATCGTATGCTTTCATGCCCATGATGATCAGGTCGAACTCTACGTCGGGAACCAAAAATGTTTGGGCAATTGATGTGGTGGCAATCGGCTGAACGTTGAAGGAGCGATCACCTTCTCGAACGGTCAGGCCGTTGGTGTTGATGCTTTCGGCCGTCAGATCGCGCATAATCATGGTAACCTGATGTCCATCATGGGCCAACTGCGCGCCAACGTAGCCGCCCACCGCGCCAGCGCCGTATACCAGAATTCTCATCAATCCTCCAATCGGCTGCCGATGAAGTCGGGTCGGCCGCGCAAAAATTCGGCTGCATCCAGAGCGCGTTTACCGGATAGCTGCACAGTTTGCAGGTGCAGGCTGCCGCTGCCGGTGGCCACAACGGCCGTTTGGCCACCTTTGCTGGGGAAAATTTGTCCCGGCACGCCGGCAAGGTGGTCCAGAGAGGGGCGGGCGGCCAAAATTTTTAATGCCTGCCCCTGCCACAGGGTAAACGCGCCGGGCCAGGGGGTCATGGCGCGGATGTGGCGGTCGATGACGGCGGCGGGTTGGGTCCATTGAATACGGCCGTCTTCTTTTTTGATCATGGGCGCATAGGTAGTCTGGGCGTCATCTTGAGGCGTAGTGGTGAGACGGCCGTGCAAAATGTCGTCCAGGCGCTCGGCCAGCAAGGTTGCGCCCATCTCCGCCAGCCGATCATGCAGCGTCGCCGCCGTGTCCGTGGCGGTGATGGTCGTGGATTGGCAGACATAGACCGGGCCGGTGTCCATGCCAGGGTCCATGCGCATGAGGCAAATACCGGTTTCGGCGTCGCCAGCCATCAGGGCGTGTTGGATGGGCGATGCGCCGCGCCAGCGCGGCAGCAGCGAGGCATGGACATTGACACAGCCGTGCGGCGGCAGGTCTAAAACGTGCGGCCGCAAAATCTGGCCAAAGGCGGCCACAACGATAACGTCTGGCTGCCAGGCGCGCAGCGGGGCGGCCGCTTCTTCGCTGCGCAGCGATTTGGGCTGGTAAACGGGAATACCGGCGGCTTCGGCCACAACTTTAACCGGCGATGGCCGAAGCTGCTGCCCGCGTCCGGCCGGTTTGTCTGGCTGGGTGACAACACCCACAACGGTTTGGGTTTGGATTAGTTTTTGCAGACCGGGCACAGAGAAATCGGGCGTACCCATAAAAACAATTTTACTCATGGCGGCATTCTATCTGGGGAAACGGCCGTTGGCAAATTTGGTCCGTTTCACCCAGGCCATGTTCAGAAAATGGCAGGATGTCGTCCGCGCCAAAAATCGAAGCCTATTGACTGGGACCCACACGAACCATACAATTGCATTTTGTAGGAATCGATTGATTCCACTCTATGAATGGAGGAAAAACTCATGGATGATGAAACGAAAGACAATGACTTCCCCGAATTTGATCCAATGCCGGAAAAAGAAGAACCCCCTATGTCTAATGATTTAGGTGGGATGGATGTTTCTGACGACGACAAGTTGTGGGCTTTGTTGGCTTATGTGTTAGCTCCGCTGATTCCCGTCATCATTTTGTTGATGGAGGATAAGAAGCAACGGCCGTTTATCCGCGCCCACAATGGGCAAGCCTTGGCCTGGGGGCTTATCAACATGGTTGCCGGAACCCTGCTCAGCACATTCTTGTGCGGCATCCCCTCTTTGGCGATCTGGCTTATTGGCTGTTATTGGGGCTGGCAAGCATATCAAGGGCAAATGGTCACCATCCCCGTCATCACTGACTTTGTTAAAAATCAGGGCTGGGCATAACTTCGTGTTTGTTGAATAATTGTTTTAGATAGGGGCTGGTAAATTTGTCTATTCACCAGCCCCTATTTGTGTGTTGACGCTGTACACCGTTGCTCTTTAAAATAATAAAGACAACATGTTTATCAATTTACAGTAACAGGAGGCTTTTCAATGGATCTGGCTAAAGCATTTACATACATCACAGAAGACGAACGATGGGTAAGCAAATTACTCATTGCGCTTATTGTCACCTTTTTCTCTTTCTTGTTCATTCCCATCTTTTTCCTGATTGGCTATTCCGTAGCCATCACCCGCAATGTTAAGGCAGGCGTAGAAAAACCACTGCCGGAGTGGGATGATTGGGGCAAGTTGTTTATGGATGGCCTGTATGTTTTCCTGGCGCAGCTTGTTTACACTCTGCCGTTTTGGCTGCTAATGTGTGTGGCGACGATTGTTACTGTTGCCGCCGGCAACGCCCCTACAAACGCCCAGGATCTTGCCGCGGCCGCCATGGGAACCACCATATTGATTATTTCTTGCCTGGGATTCTTGTTTGCGATTGCTTTATTCTTCATCAGCCCGGCGATTATTGTGCAATATGTGTTGACCGATGAGTTTGGCGCTTGCTTCCGGTTTGGCGACGTGTTGGGCATTGCTCGGCAGAGCATTGGCGACATTTTGATGGTTTTTCTGGCTACATTTGGCGCCGGGTTGGCGGTGAGTGTGGTGACTGGTGTTTTGGTAATTATTCCTTGCGTAGGCTGGATCTTGGCTCCTATTATCAGTATTGCGGTTGGTCCGTATTTAACGGCCGTTACCGGCCATCTTTATGGGCAAATCGCCGCCAAATTTAGCGGCAAATCGCCAAAATTTGTCGGTTAAATCTTTACCCATCACCTAAATGAAAGAGGCGCATCTTTGTCAGATGCGCCTCTTTTTTATTTGTTAGAGATGTCTGTGTGTTGGTTAATCTTGGGGTGGCAGCGTGTCTAGAACGGCCGTTACCTTGGCCGCATCTTCATGAACCGCATGAACCAGTGGATACGTCTGCGTGCCAAACTTGGTTAGGGCAACAGCGCCCAAACCAACAAAGGTAACAATCAGGCTGACCAGCCCTTCGCCAAATACGAAAGGAATCAGGCCAAACAAACCCAGGCCAAAGGTCAGAATAAATGTGCCCAGAGCGCCTACAACCGCAGGACTCATCTTTTGCCGGTTGGTGCGGCGCACGAGCCATTGTCCCAGCAAATCGCCGGCGGCGATCCAACCGAGCATGACGGCAACGCCTAATCCCGCCAACAGCGCAAAGACCACCGCAAACCCTACAATGCCAATGCAAATGAGCAGCAGCACAGCCGAGAGAATCGCTAACAGGACAGCGATGGTCGGCACGGCAACGGCCGTCAGGAAACCAACTGTGCCGCTGGCTACGGGCTTCCGCTTGAGGGCCGATTCCACCTGGTTAAGGTGGCTGGGAGCCAGGGAGACCACGGCGAAGGCCAGGATGCTAAACAATATGCTGCGGGCAATTACGCCGGCTAATTCGCCAAAGAAACTGGGGCCAGAGACCGGCGGAGCAGGCGGGACCGGCGGAGCAGGCACATCATCAATTTGCGGCGCGGCCAGGCCATTGGCCAAACTGGCTAATCCGGCCAGGGGCAAGAAGTCTGGCAGACCGCCGACGTTGGTGCAGCCAAGTCCGCCGCTTGTATGGTCGTTGATGTCCCCGTTGAGGACAACACAGTCGCCATTGATGACGGCCGTTTCCGACGCATCCAAATCGCCGTTAAACAAAACCAGGTTGCCGTTGATCGTGCCCGAAATGTCGGCGTCGCCGTTAAACAAGACCACATCGCCATTTACTGTGCCGTCTGTCTGAATTTCCAGATCGCCGTCCAACAAGATCACGTCGTTGTTGACGCTTTCTCCCGTCTCTACAGTCTGATCGCCGTCCATAGGCGGCGCAGCAAAGGCAGCGCTGGCGGGAACGGCCGTTAACAATAAAACCAATACCAATACGAACAACATTCGTTTATTCATCGGATAACTCCCAATTAAGAAATTTGCTGCGGGCCAGGTTGGAAGATCAACTGCCGGGAAACACCACCCCAAATTGAGATAATGCCCAACAAGACCAACAACCATCCCACAATGGCAGGCTGCTGCACAATCATTTCGCCCAGTCCGGCAAGTAACGCGGCTACAACCGTGCCCATAACTTGCAGCGCATGTCCGATGGATTGACTAATACTACTCAGAATAGTCGGTTCGCTAAGAACAGGACCTAACACAAAAGCCAACCAGACGCCCAATAAAATAGGTAAAATGCCACCCAACAACAATAATGCGTAAATGGCGGCCATCGTCCAGATGCGCACGCGCCGGTTCGGCAGCCGCGCGAGTGTGCGTTGGGCAAAGTCTACAGCCGGGCTAAGTGCTGGCGTTGTTTGCAGCAATGTATGTACCGCCATAACTGCCTGCCATTCTTGCAAGCAGGGCGGACACGCGCGCAGGTGAGCCTCCAGCTCGACACGCCCATCTTCTGCAAGCTCACCATCGAGCGCGTCCATCATTAAGAGATAAGTCTCTTCATGTTCCATAACCTTCTCCCTTTTCTCCTTGATTGTCATGAGACGGCCGTTAAGACCATAGAATCATTCATCGTGACCAAGCCATTCGCCTGACCTACCTCAGCCAGCAGCCGACGTGCCCTAAAAAGCCGTGATTTAATCGCGCTAACTGTGGTATCCATCATTTCGGCGATTTCTTCATAAGACAGGTCATACCAATACCGCAGCACAACCGTCTCGCGATAATCCTCCGGTAACTCGCTCAAAAGCGCCTGCACCATTTCCTGTTGTTGGTTCATAACCACTTGCGCCTCAGGCCCTTTAGAATTATCGGACATCAACGCCGGATGGGGCGGCAGCGGCTCGTCAATGGAAAGCAGCAGCGCGCGTCGTTTGCGAATGATGTCAATGCAATAGTTCGAAGTAATTGAGAGCATCCAGGTGCTGAATTTATGCGCCGGGTCATAACTATCCAACCGTGTATAGGCGCGAATAAATGCCTCTTGGGCTGCTTCTTCCGCTTCGCCCGCATTGTTTAACATGCGGTATGCTAGGTTATAGACCGGCGTTTGATAGGCTTCTACCAGCTTGCCAAACGCCGCTTTGTCGCCTTGCCTGGCCTCATCAAGCCAAACTTGTTCTTCGTTCAAAGTTCAATCTCCTGACAATTCACCCATCAATACGCAGGGGTTATGGGGAAAGTTGCAGCGATGAAAATAGATTTCTTGGGCAACTTGACATCTTTGCTGGCTGTTTTATAATCATCATACATCATTTAAAAAGTAAAACGATGATCGGGACGAGTAAGTGTTTTGTTGCTGATAGAGATTGACGGGCCATTGGCTGGAAGCCCTCATCACCAAACAGGCACAGAAAACCCCCCGGGAGTGGTTCTCCGAAAAGGACAGGGCAAACTATGCGTTTGCTCTTTAGAGGCAGACTTATAAGTCTGCCTCATTTCCCTAATAAGAGAGTTCGGGTGGCTCCGTTAACGGCCGTAACAAGTGTAATCCATAGTCTGTCTCGCATAAACCAGTGGGAAGACGCATGAATTACAAAAGTTGGGTGGAACCGCGAGCGCCATCGCCCCAATGTGGGCTGTGGCGATTTTTATTTTAAATGTTAGGTCATCTATGGTCGGAAACGGCCGTTAGCAATCATATTTTTCGGAGTTAACATGTCTACAGAAGAAGTCCCATACGAACAATCAGAGCTGTACCGTATCCGTCACTCAGCCGCGCATGTCATGGCTGAAGCCGTCCGCGAACATTATCCAGAAGCGCTTCTAGCCATCGGTCCGCCCATCGAAGACGGTTTTTACTACGATTTTGACCTGGGCAAAGACGAAAACGGCAAACCAAAAACCTTTTCGCCCGAAGACCTGGAAAAAATCGAAGACACCATGAAACAACTGCTCAAAAAGAATGCCAAATTCGAGCATTCCAGCATGAGTATCGATGAAGCACAAATCTTTTTCGCCAATCAACCCTACAAAGTAGAGCTAATCAACGAACTCGCGGCCGGCAAAGTCGACGAAATGGGCAATCCTATCAGCGAGCCAACCAACGAGGTAAGCATCTATCGCCAACGCGACTTCGTCGACCTGTGCCGTGGTCCCCACGTCAACTACACCAGCCAGGTTAAAGCCAATGCTGTCAAACTCCTGCGCACCAGCGGCGCTTACTGGCGCGGCGATGAAAACAGACCACAATTACAGCGCATTTACGGGACAGCCTGGCACAACAAAGCCGAACTAGACGAATATATCAAGCTTCTCGAAGAAGCCAAAGCCCGAGATCACCGCCGTCTGGGCAAACAGTTAGGTTTGTTCCATATTTCGCAGCTCGTTGGCTCAGGGCTGCCGCTCTGGCTACCCAAAGGGGCCATCCTACGCGAAGCGTTGGAGAACTTTTTGCGCCGCGCCCAGGTTGATCGTGGCTACTTGCCGGTTATCACACCCCACATTGGCAAATTAGAGCTGTATATCACCAGCGGGCACTATCCATATTACAAAGATAGCCAATACACACCCATAGATGTGGACGAGGAAAAGTTTTTGCTAAAACCGATGAACTGCCCACATCACATCGAAATCTACAAATGCGAGCCACGCAGCTACCGTGATTTGCCGCTGCGCCTGGCCGAATTTGGCACGGTTTACCGCTATGAGCAGAGTGGAGAACTCAATGGGTTAACACGCGTGCGCGGGTTTACCGTGGATGACTCGCATCTTTTTGTCACCCCAGATCAACTTGAAGAGGAATTTATCGGTGTTGTGGAACTGATTCAGCACGTATTTCAAACGATGGGTTTTGATGATTTCCGCGCCCGTCTAGGCACAAATGACCCCAACAGCGACAAATACGCTGGCGCGCCAGAAATGTGGGCGCGGGGCATTGCCGCCATTCGCCAGGCAGCCGACAAAGTAGGCATGAAATACACGGTAGAAGAGGGTGAAGCTGCGTTTTATGGACCTAAGTTAGATTTTATTTTCCGCGATGTGCTTAAACGAGAATGGCAGTTGGGTACGGTACAGGTAGATTTCTTGCTGCCGGAGCGGTTTGATTTGGAATATATCGGGGAAGATGGGCAAAAACATCGCCCGGTGATGATTCATCGCGCGCCGTTTGGCAGTATGGAACGCTTTGTAGGCATTCTGATTGAACACTTTAACGGCGCGTTCCCGCTCTGGCTGTCGCCCGTGCAAATGATGATGATTCCGATTGCCGATCGACATGTGGATTATGCCAAACAAGTAGCGGCCGATCTGCGCAGCCAGGGTTTGCGCGTAGAAGTAGATGGTGGAAGCGACCGCATGAACAAGAAAATTCGCAACGCCCAATTGCAAAAGATCCCGTATATGCTGGTGATCGGCGACAAAGAAGTAGAAGAGGGGCAGGTCGCTGTTCGCACTCGTGACAATGTCGATCATGGCGCGATGTCAGTAAAGGATTTTGCCAATCACGCGATTACTCTGGTGACAGATAAATCCATGGAGTTATAAACGGATAATCGCGGTTGGGGTAAGGTTTAACAATGATGAAGCCGCTCGGATGAGCGGCTTTTTATGTGGAACGGCCGTATCCCGCCGCCCTCATAATCATCAATACCAATCAGTCATTCTAATCCGACAACATCAACATCCATGGACACACTGGATTATTCGCTTTGAGAGGAAGGGGCGCGTCTTACCGGCATAGCCTGAACAGGCAGGCGAACGATGAATGTGCTGCCTACCCCTTCTTCGCTTTCAACTGAAATTTCGCCCTGGTGCGCCTCCACCAGACTTTTTACAATAGCCAATCCTAATCCAGTTCCTATCGCTATGGATTGATGCTTTTTAACGCGACTGTAGCGGTCGAAAATAAACGGCAGCTCATCAGCCGGAATACCATAGCCGGTATCCCGCACGGACACTTCCGCAAATTGACCGTCGACGCGAGTCCCAATAAAGACCTGACCGCCATCCGGCGTGTATTTTATGGCATTGGATATGAGATTTAAGATGATACGCTGAATCTTCTTCTCATCACCGGATATCTCTACCGGTGTAGGAACAGATTCGTCGTTCAGGGAGATGTTTTTCTCCAATGCTTGCGTTTCCAAAGATTCGGCGCATATCTTTACCAACAATGCGAGGTCAAATCCAGACCGCTCTAACAAAACAGGCGTTCCAGATTGCAGCTTACCAATTTCCAGCAGGTTGTTGACGATTTCAAGCAAGGTGTCCTGGCTGCGTAAAATCACTTTGGCGATGTGAGTTTGCTGCTCACGCTCCAACTCCCG
Organism: Chloroflexota bacterium; assembly: GCA_029559155.1. Taxonomy (GTDB): domain Bacteria; phylum Chloroflexota; class Anaerolineae; order Promineifilales; family Promineifilaceae; genus Leptovillus. The sequence goes on along the minus strand of JAKQCM010000478.1, from coordinate 225 downwards.
ATCCCGCAAAATGCTCGCATAACCTTTAATACTGGTGAGCGGCGTACGCATATCATGGGTCAGGACAGCCAGGAATTGCTCCATTTCTATATTTAGTTGCGCCAACTCTTTGTTTGCGCTACCCAGGTTATCGTTAGCACGGGCGAGATCGGCCGTGCGTAATTCGACTAGATCTTCCAGTTTTGCCATTTGGGCCTCTGCTTGACGAACGTACATGCGAAAAGA
>JAKQCM010000477.1 GCA_029559155.1 Chloroflexota bacterium | reverse complement strand
ACCATTCAGGCGGCGGTTGAGCAGGTAGCGCCTACGGTCCAGGCGGCCGTAGAAGAAGTTGCTCCGACTGTAGAAGCAGCGGTTGAAGCCATTGCCCCGACAGCCGAAGCAGTCGCCACGGAAGCAGCCGCGGCCGTTGATACAGCCATGGGCGATTTTGTCCCGACATCGGTCGCTGCGGAAAACTGCGACTACGGTGGCAAGATTCTGTCGATTGAAGCAACGAGTGAATACGAAGTTGTATTTAACTTGTGCAAATCCGATCCTGCTTTCTTGGCTAAAATCGCATTTATTCCTTTTGGCATCCAGCCCGCTGAATATATTGCCGCCACGGGTGGAACAGGTGACATTCTGGAAAAACCGATTGGCACAGGCCCATACATGGTTGATCAATGGGTTCGGGGTGATTCCATCATCTTCAAACGCTTTGATGGCTATTGGGGCGAACCGGCTATTGCTGAAACGGCAGTTCTCCGCTGGGCAACTGAAGGCGCAGCTCGTCTCTTGGAACTTCAGGCAGGCACGGTAGACATGATCACGTCTCCCAGCCCGGATGACATGGAAGCCATCTCCGCTGATCCGAATTTGCAACTGCTGCCTTACTCCAACCCCAACGTTCTTTACTTGGCCATGACCAACACCTTCCCGCCATTTGACAACCAGATGGTCCGTCAGGCCGTGGCGATGGGTATTGATCGGCAGCGTATCGTAGACAACTTTTATCCGGAAGGATCCATTGTTCCAGACTTCTTCACCCCCTGCTCCATTCCCAATGGCTGCGCCGGTGATCCCTGGTACGAATTTGATGCAGTTGCCGCCAAAGCTAAACTGGCCGAGGCTGGTTATCCCGATGGGTTCGATACCAAAATTTATTACCGGGACGTTTTCCGTGGTTACTTGCCAGAACCCAGCCTGGTCGCGGTTGAATTTCAGACTCAATTGAAAGAGAATCTGGGTATCAACGCCGAGATCGTTGTCATGGAATCGGGCGCGTTTATCGAAGAATCGCAGAGCGGCCGTTTGGATGGCTTCTACTTGCTAGGATGGGGCGCTGATTATCCGCACGTCACCAACTTCCTGGACTTCCATTTTGGTGCAGAGAACCAACAATTTGGCAACCCTTATCCTGAAATTTACGGAATTCTCCAAGAAGCATCAACCATTGCGGACGTAGAAGAAGCAAGACCGCTTTATGAACAGGCGAACAATGCCATCCGCGACCTGGTTCCGATGGTTCCGATCGCCAATGGCGCTTCAGCCGATGCATCTCTGGTTTCCTTAAACAATGCGTATACGCCGCCGTTTGGCGCCACCAAATTCGCATTACTAGATCCGGGTAAAGATACCGTGGTCTTCATGCAAAATGCGGAGCCGATCAGCCTGTATTGCGCAGATGAGACCGATGGTGAATCTTTACGGCCGTGCACCCAAGTCGTAGAACCGCTGTTAACCTTCGCTACCGACTCAGGGGCGACCGAACCGGCACTAGCGACTGAATGTATCGGCAATGATGACTCCACAATCTGGACTTGTACTTTGCGCCAAGGCGTATTGTTCCATGATGGATCTACCTTCGACGCCAACGATGTGGTCGCCTCATGGGCCGCTGGTATTGACGCCGCCAATCCGTATCACGTTGGTAACACAGGCGCATTCCAGTACTACAGCAACCTGTGGGACACACTGATGAATCAACCCCCGGCAGAATAATCAAACGAAGCAAAGGGCATCAGATGTACAAACCTGATGTCCTTTGCTAAAACGAAAGCGGGATGGCAACCACACTCTTTTCTTCATAGCAACGCCATCCCGCTTTTCATATATGTCACCAGTGGTTTGAACTATGATCCAATATACTATCCGTCGCGTTTTCATGGCACTTCCTGTCGTTCTGGCCATTTTAATAGTGACATTTGCTCTGGCCCGGGCAATCCCCGGCGATCCTTGCAGAGCTATCCTGGGTGAAAGAGCGACCGCCGAAACGTGCGCGCGATTCGCGGAAGAACGCGGCCTGAATAAACCCATCTACGAGCAATTTTTCATTTATCTGAATAATGTTTTGCACGGAGACTTGGGAACCTCAATTAAATTTGGCCGGCCAGTAACAGACATTTTATTACAGCGACTGCCCACAACTATCGAGTTGGGCATGTCGGCCATGTTTATTGCGGTGATAGTCGGTATTCCGGCAGGCATTCTTTCGGCCGTGCGGCGCAACTCCTGGATAGATGTCACCACCATGATCGGGGCAAATATCGGCGTATCGCTGCCGGTTTTCTTTTTGGGCCTTTTACTCATTTATTTGTTTGCGGTGGTTCTAAAAGACACGCCTTTTGCGCTGCCGCCATCCGGTCGCCTCTCGCCGGGTGTGGTTCCGATACCCTTTTATGAAGTGTATAACCTCACCGCCGAACCAGACAGTACGCGGCTGCTGTTTTATGATTTTCTCGCCAAGCATTACATTTTTAATTCTTTCATTACCTTCGATTGGGTGGTTTTTTGGGACGCAAGCAAACATCTGATTTTGCCCGCCATTGCCCTGAGCACGATTCCTCTCTCCATTTTGGCCCGCATGACCCGTTCCAGCATGTTAGAAGTGCTGGGCCTGGATTACATGCGAACTGCCAGAGCCAAAGGGCTGCCAGAACAAACCGTCATTATGCGACATGCGCTGCGTAACGCACTACTGCCGGTAGTCACTGTGGCCGGCCTTCAATTGGCCGCCATCTTGGGCGGCGCCGTGCTGACGGAAACAATTTTTGGTCTGGCCGGTGTGGGTTTAAGCGTTTATGAAGCCATTACCTCGCGCGATTTTCCCATTATTCAGGGCTTTGTGATTGTCATCGCCTTGATTTATGTGACTTTTAACTTGCTTGTCGATCTTTCTTACGCCGTCCTTGACCCAAGGATCCGGCTTAATTAACAAACATGCTGCGCAGCACGATTGCCGCTTATCTGTTTGAAGTGCTGTGAAATTGGACAAGGATTATGGCAAACGTAGTAGAACTCCCAGCAGACCGGTCATTACAAGAAGAATCCCCCAGTTTGTGGCGGATAACTTTTCGCCGCCTGATGCGTCAACGATCAGCCTTGTTTGGATTGAGCATTTTATCGGTGTTGATCATTGTTGCGGCTTTTGCCCCCCTGATTGCGCCTTACGATCCAACCGAAGTGTTGATCGGCAAAGAGGATGTAAAAAAGCGCTCGGCTCCCTGCATTCATTTTTTGGGCTGCCCAGAAGAGCAACCGCAGCACCTGATGGGAACCGACGGCAATGTGCGGGATGTATTTAGCCGGATTGTGTTTGGGGCGCGAATTTCCTTGCAAATTGGCATGATTGTGGTCTTTATCGCAGCAACTTCTGGGATTGTGCTCGGTTCTATTGCCGGATATGCCGGGGGGTGGGTGGATAATTTGATCATGCGGTTAATGGATATTGTGCTGGCTTTCCCGTTTTTTTTGCTGGCGATTGCGCTCGTTTTTGTGCTGGGACCGAGCCTGAATAATGCCATGCTGGCCATTGCCGTGATTAGTATGCCTACCTATGCGCGAGTGGTACGCTCGACGGTGTTGTCGATCCGCGAGATGGATTATGTGGAAGCATCGCGCGCTTTGGGAGCCACCGACCGGGACATTTTGTTTAAGCGTATTTTGCCCAATGCCATGCCGCCCCTGATTGTGCTGGCAACTTTGGGCATTGCGACGGCCATTTTAGACACGGCCGCGCTCTCTTTTTTGGGTCTAGGCGCGCAAGAACCAATGGCGGAGTGGGGCACGATGTTGGGACGCGAGCGCAACCAGATTTTCAGCGCGCCGCATTTGGTTCTTATTCCTGGGATTATGATCTCGATTACGGTGTTGGCTTTTAACTTGTTAGGCGATGGGCTGCGAGACGCGCTTGATCCACGGCTGGTACATAACCAATGAGGGGAATGGACACGGCCGTTTCCCCACCCTTTCTCTCCAACTAAAAATCACCCACAACATTTGCCGGCTGCCCGTTTCCGACTGGCGTTTCTAACGCATGGTTGATTTGGTGAACCTACGAGCTATTTAAGGATATTCGGCATGACACACAACCTTCCCCAGTGGGCGCTCACAAAGGCAACGCCGCAAGATCGCGACCGGGCTGTTCAGGCTTACCGCAACGGCTTCTTGCAGATCAGATGGTCTAAAGACAAAACGCAACAGACTTGGGCCAAAAAACAAGGCTGGCGCACGTCCCGCTTTACCTTCCAGAAAAGCTTCACCGACAAGATGCTCGAGAACGATGATAACTATGCGCTGGCTCTGAATGAGAGCGGCATAGAAGTGACCATGCCTATCCCAGAATACACATTTTCAGCCGAGCAGCTTCAAGAACTGGATGCCTTGTACCAATCGCGTGGCGAACACGGCCGTCCGGACAATTGGGGCACGCTGGTTGAAAACCTGCGAGAGGTCAGACGGGCCGTAGAAGCCGGCGTGGTCGTAACCATAGACGGTCACAAATTAAAACATTTCAGCAGCTTCTACAGCTGGGTCCATAAGCGTTACCACATGCTCGAAGATGGGTACGACAGCTGGGTTGGGGACGACAATTCGTGATGACCATCGACAACTCAAATTTGGAGAAGGCCTTGCATGAAACGAAACGTTGTGCTTCGAGATGTTCATGATAACCTTGGTTCGCGGTATCTGGCAGCATCATTCACGCCCGAGGGAAACATCCAAATAGAAGGGCAAGACCTGGGCGCTGGTGTGGAGCAAGTATTTGGCGAAGGCATCCGTGAATATGAATGGGTGTGGGTCGTCAAAGCTGCGCACATTCCCGCCCTGGAACAGGCCTTGGGCAAACCGGCGGACGTGCTGGAAAGCTTGAAAACGCGCTTCAGCGGCGATCAGGCCGCCCTTCTAAAAAAATTTTTAGACGACCAAAACATTCCCCTTGACGTGTGGTCGCGCCTTGGGGATTAATGCGCCGACTGCTCAGTTTGGCAGCCACTAACAAATTGGGCAAAATTGCCAGTTGAGAAACGGCCGTCAATCGCTTATAATGTCTCAGGCATACGGCCGTAAACAGATAGTTATGCGTCATTACGGGGATGCCAGTTTCGATGACGTATAACCCAAGCAAACACCAGCCACCTAACTGAATACATCATCAATTCGTTTGAATAGGAGTTTATCTTGCGTAAATTTATCTTATCCCTATTTCTTTCGTTTGTGCTTGGAGCCACAACCCTGAGCCTCATTCAAACCGCGCGTGGACAGGGTTCCGGCAGCCCGGTTATCCTCAGCAGCGAGAAGCAAGGCGAAAACTCACGCGAAATCCAAGGCGCCCCAGACCTCAGCATCCCCCAACAACCCAATATCGGCTTCATTGACTCCCCCTCCGCGACTTGTTACCAGCCTGATGCCACGCGTGATGAATGCCTCATCAATTGGTATTACGTTTCGGTGGGTGCAAGTCCTAATTACATGATTACGATGACCCTCAGCCTGAACGACAGAGGGCCAATAGCCCACACCCAGGGGTTCTTCCAAACTTCCATGTACGTGCCGTATAACATGTTGGGCAAAGGGTTTAAAGTAGCTTGTGGCAACGTTGGCGCAGGCGGCAATCCCACGTTGGGCAATGCCTATGCCTACACCATTCGAGCCAGAGACAGCGCCGGCTTAAGTTCGGCCAACTACGGCACAGTTTACTGCCCACCCTTCAACCCATAGGCAGCAAACACTATGCCAACTATTAGATCGTGGAAAAGTATTGCTGCATTTGCCGGTTCTCTGGCTTTTGTAACGATGCTGGGCTTTACGTTAATATCCGGTTTACAGAGGCCACAAACCATTGAGGCGGCAACCGTCTCTCAAACTACGCCTGGTTTACCAGACATTGAGGCGGCGACCGCCTCTCAAACTACGCCTGGTTTACCAGACCTGGAAAACAGCCGCGATGCCGAATCGCCGACAATTTCCTTCATCGACAGCCCCAGCGCCACTTGCTATCTCCCTACTCCGGGGACAGGTAGTTGCTATATCCAGTGGAATTATATGTATGTAACGGCCGCTTCCGGATCGTACATCATTAGCGCAACCATCAGCATTGACAATCGCTTGCGCGCCTACCACGCCGGTTTTTTTCAGACTGCAATGTATATTCCGGGAGATATGATGGACCCCGGTTTTCGAGTGACTTGTGGTGAACTGGGAAGCGGCGGCAATCCGCTTCTGGGCAAGATGTATGCTTATACCATTCGCGCTCGTGAAACGACAGGAAATTCGTCAGCGAATTACGGCTCCGTCACTTGCCCGGCAGATTTGGCCAGGATTTATTTGCCTGTGCTGCCAAAATAGGAATGCCGTAGTCCTCACCCGCTGGCACTGGCAGGCAATCCAGAGGCGACTGATTGCCTGCCAGGTGCAAAGTCGGGCGGTGTCCATCAACCCATCAGCTTAAAGGCCAGATGACGGCCGTATCCCCGCTGCAGCGCCAGCACAAACCAGAGCCGCGTCAGGCTGTCCACCAGATCAGCCTGATCCACGCCGCCAAGATAAACCGGCCGCAGCCCAATATCGGCGATTAAGGTGTGTACGGCCGTTTGCCCATCCCCGCCATCGCCACAATAAAACAAATCCACCTGCACGCCGCCAATGACCGGATCGGCAAAATTTTCCCAACCCAGGTTGCTAAAAGCGCGAAACAGCGGACTTGTCGGCGCCGCCTGCCGCAGCAAACCCAGGCTGTTCATCGGCGTCTGGCCCACCAGATTTGCCGTATCGACTAAAATTTTACCGTCAAGCTCGCGGCCAAGAGCAGCGACCGTTTCCCCCATCGCCCCGCCGGGAACCGCAAAGACTACCACATCCGCGCCGGCCGCCGCTGCCGGAACAGGAACGGCCGTGGCTCCATTGCCCGCCTTTGCCAACAGAAGTTGCACCTTCTCCGCCTGCGGCTCACGCACCCCAAAAACCACTTCGTGACCAGCCGCCGCCCATTTTCCGCCCAATGTGCCGCCGATATTTCCCGCACCAAGCACACTAATTTTCATGATCCAGCACTCCTTGTTTGATATCTTCTTCCACGTCTGAGGCCGCATATAAGCCCACCAGCCGCGCCATAACAATCGTAATGTACAAAACGCCAATTATCGCTTCCAGACTCACCAACGACCGCGCCCACAAGGTCACCGGCAAGATGTCGCCATAACCCAGCGTCGTCAGCGTGACATAGCTGTAATACACGAAATTTTGCCAGGGAAAAATCGCGTTAGCCGCGACCTGCCCATCCACAAAAGCATGGGCGCCTGTTTGCGCAAAGGTGATGGTTTCCAGCAAGCCAAAAGCCGAAACAAATACCGCGCCCAGCAGCAAATACACAGCGCTGGCGGCGTACAACACATCCCGCGTTACCCGCCGCGACAAAAAAATGAAGCGGAGCATCACCTGAATGACAACCGCCTGAAACAAAATCAGCGCGCCATAAGCCAACAACTGCGCCCAAATCGCTTCCTGATTAAATGCGTATAATACGCCGCCAAACGCCCACAAAACACCCAGCCCAATTAAGAGGCGGGTATGGAAAACCGTATCCCGCGCGAGCAAAATGCCCACAACCATCAGGCACGCGTACACCAGTTGATACCCAATTAGCGCCGCGACACGGCCGTTTGCCGTAACAGGGTAAATCGTCTGCACCAGCAGCACCAGCCCCAGCAAATAGATGACTTTACCTTTTACAACCTGGGTAATAGCGCGATCATTCATAGCTCGATTCCGATTCTTTGTTACCTCTCGCAAGGTATAAAAAAACCGCGCCAATAAAATTGACGCGGCCCTTTACCCCATAATAACGCCTGTGATTAGATGATGCCGAGTTTCTTCCCGCCTTCAATAATCACATCGGCGCAGTAATCAATATCTTCGATGGTATGCGCCGCCGAAATGCACGCCCGCAGCCGGGCCAGCCCTTCCGGCACAACCGGCGCAACAATTGCCTGCACAAAAATGCCGTTGTCACGACAATATTTCGCCAATCTGGCGGCCGAATCCGTGGAGCCGCACACCACCGGCACGATCGCCGTTTCGGTAAACAACAGATTGTACCCGGCCTCTTTTAATTTGTTGGCAAAGCGCAGGTAGTTGTTTTGAATTTTTTGCACGCGCCAGGGTTCTTCTTCGATGACGTCGAAGGCCGCTTTGGCGGCGGCGGCCGACGCCGGTGGCACAGCGGCCGAGAATATAAAGGCGCGCGCTTCGTGCTTCAGGAAGTCGATCAATTTGTGGTTACCGGCCACATAACCGCCGGCGCTGGGGATTGTTTTGCTCAAGGTTCCCATTTTGATGTCGATGGTGTCGGCGGGCATGCCAAAATGTTCTTCGATGCCATGCCCGGTTTCGCCGATAACGCCAACAGAGTGGGCTTCGTCGATCATGAGGTACGCGCCATATTTTTTGCACAGGCGCGAGACTTCCGGCAGGTTGATGATGTCGCCGTCCATGCTAAATACGGAGTCGGCGATGACCAGGACACGGCCGTTTTTGTCGGCTTGCTGCAAACGCAGTTCCAGGTGTTCCATATCGTTGTGCCGGAAACGGACGAACTTGGCCATCGACAGCAGGCAGCCATCGACAATACTCGCATGATTCAGTTTGTCGCAGATAACGGTATCGCCCTTGCGCAGCAAACTGGAAATAGTCGCCAGGTTGGTAACGTAGCCACTGGACATGGTGATGGCCGCGTCAGCATGTTTGAATTCAGCGATGCGCGCTTCCAATTCGTTGTGCAGCTGCAACGAACCGGCCAGCAGGCGCACGCCATAGGTGCCTGTGCCGTAATGGTCGATGGCGGCTTTGGCGGCGGCATTGATTTTGGGATGTCCGATCAAGCCGAGGTAAGAATACCCACCTAACATGATCATTTCGCCATAATTGATGACGTTGACACGGCCGTTTGGCAGCAGCTCTTGGGTGGCCTCCAAATAAAAATAAAGGCCTTGTTCGCGGTAATGGTCAATATTCCAGAGCATATCCGGCGTTAAAGCCAGTCTATCGGTAGATGTAACCTGTTCCATTCTCATCTCCTAACATTTGATTTCGCACAATTTCATGACGGATAAATTCATTATTCCCAGATACCTTGCCTTGCTTGTTCTAAGCGTGCAAAGATCGACCAATTCTATCCCCCACCCCTTAATCCTGCCAGTTGCCTAACTGTCAATTCATGGCAATTTTTGCCCGCCGCACACCATGGGTTTGCATTGGCTAACAAAAACGCCTCGCAGAGGATCGGTATCGTTTTTCTGCGAGGCGTTCATAATTTGTCAGGACAAATGCATCTGGGCCATGGCGCTGCTGCCGGCTAATGATCGCGGTTTAGGACGGCTTCAATCAGGCCAAATAATTCATCGCGGGCGGGTGTGTCTGGCACAAATTCTAGCGCTTTGCGGGCGCGCACGGCCGTTTCCTGCGCCTGCATCTTGGCAATTTCCACTGCCCCGGATGCGCGCAGCCCGGCCATCATCTGTTGGATGGGGTCTGGTTCTTCCAGCTCAGCAACGGCCGTTAGCCCATCTTCTTCATTCTTCCCGCCATTCTGAGCCACTGAAAGCACGCCGCGCCCCTGCGTCAGGTCCAGACCCACCGGCTTGCCCATCGCCTCCGGGTCGCCAATAATGTCCAAAATATCATCCACAATTTGGAACGTCAGCCCCAGGTTATAGGCATAATCGCCCAAAGCCTGTATCACTTTCTCGTCTGCGCCGGCCAGCCAGGCGCCTAATATGGCCGATGCCTCAAACAAACTGGCCGTTTTTAAGCTGATGATTTGTTTATAGGTTTCCCGATCCATCTCGCCAGATTTGGCCGCGGCCGCTTGCAAGGTTTCCCCTTCCACCAGGCGGGTACAGGCGGTGGCAATCATCACGTTGGGCTCCACCCCATACGGAGCCATCAATTCATACACTTTGGTGAAAAGATAATCCCCGGTCAGCAAAGCGAAGGTACGCCCCCACCGGGCATGAACAGTCACCTTACCGCGCCGCGTCAGGCTGTGATCGTTGATGTCGTCGTGAACCAGGGTGGCCGTGTGAACCATCTCCACAGCTGCCGCCACCGGCACCACAGAGTCCAAATCCTGGCCGCCGGCCGCCAGGTACGCCAGCAACACGACACGCGGCCGTACACGTTTGCCGCCAGATGTGACAATGTGCAAACTTGCATCTTCCAATAATTGGATGTCACTGGCGACAACAGACTCCAGCTTTCTTTCAACGGCCGTCATCCCCTGTTGCACTAATTCATTTACCATAATATTAACCTTGTTCACAACTTTCAATTTTTTTTGAACGCTCTAGTGGATTATAGAATAGGCCACAAGGGGCGTCAAGAAAATTGTGAAACCTATCCCAAATGTCTAAGGTTGCCGACCGGCCACACTTTGAAGCATAATAAAGCGCACCTTCAACCCACGAACCTGCTCTTTCAACAAATTAGTCGCCCAATTTAGCCGAATAATATCTGCAAAAGGAGCAATCTGCTTACCCAAATAAGCCGAACCCATCACCTATGAACGCATTAAAAGAACGTATTTTAAATGAAGGGCAAAACCTCGGCCGTGGCATCCTTAAAATTGATAGTTTCCTGAACCACCAATTAGACGCCGCGCTTATGGAAGCCATTGGCGAAAACATCGCCGATCGCTTTCGCCATACAAGCCCCACCCGCATCCTCACCGCCGAAGTCAGCGGCATCATCCCGGCCGTCATGACAGCCAAAGCGCTCGGCAATATCCCCATCGTGTACGCACGCAAACACAAACCCATCACCATGCAGGAACCGGTGTTTGTAGACACCGCCCCCAGCCACACCAAAGGCGGCGAAGTGCTGCTGATGGTTTCGCCTGAATTTTTGCACACCGCCGATCGCGTGTTGATCGTGGACGATTTTTTGGCCTCTGGGCGCACCATCGACGCATTGAGCCGCATTGTGCAGAGCAGTGGCGCCACGCTGGTCGGCATTGCCGCCGTCGTGGAAAAAACGTTTGAAGGCGGCCGCGAGGCGCTGGCGCACTGGAATGTTCCCATCGAAGCCACAGCCACCATCGTAAACATGGACGACGGCCGTATTATTTTGGCCTGACCAGGATAACTTTATGACAACTCCCAATCACGATACGATTGTCGTTTTAGATTACGGGTCGCAATATTCCCAACTCATCGCCAGGCGCGTGCGGGAAGCCAACGTGTTTTGCGAACTCTTTTCCTGGTCGACGCCGGCCGAAACGATCCTGGCGCTGAAACCCAGGGGCTTCATTTTAAGCGGCGGGCCGAACAGTGTCTATGACCACGGCGCGCCAACTTTGCCCGATTATGTGTTGGCCAGCGGACTGCCGGTGCTGGGAATTTGTTATGGCATGCAGCTGCTGGCGCACGGCCGTGGCGGACGAGTCGCTTCCAGCCTCAAACGCGAATACGGCCCGGCCATCCTTACCCTCAACGAACCGGAGAATCCCTTGTTTAGAGACTGGAGACTGGAGACTGACCCGTCTGATAGTCTCCAACCTCCAATCACCAATCTGCAACAGGTCTGGATGAGCCACGGCGACAAGGTAGAACACCTTCCGCCCGGTTTTCGGCCGCTGGCGCACACCGACAATTCACCCTTCGCGGCGGCGGCGGACGTTGACCGCCGGTATTACGCGGTGCAGTTCCACCCGGAAGTGGTGCACACGCCGCAAGGTCGATTGGTCTTGAGTAATTTTGTCCATCATGTTTGCGGCTGCGCCGGCGATTGGACCCCCGCCAGTTTTATTGAAGAGCAGGTAACGGCCGTTCGGGAACAGGTAGGCAACGGCC
>JAKQCM010000046.1 GCA_029559155.1 Chloroflexota bacterium | reverse complement strand
ATCTGCATCAGCTCCAGCCGCGCCCCGTCGCCAAAGCTGACGAAATAGGATTGGAAGCCGGTGCGCGGGTTGGTGTAGAGGAGGGAGGAACGGCCGTCTAAATACCGCTCATAAAACGCCCGCATAGGTTCTAATTGGCGGGTCCAGATGGCGATGTGGTCGATTTTCATAGGTGGTTTGGGATGCGTGATGCGTGATACGTGACTTTACGCATCACGCATCACGCTTCCTTCTCAGTCAAAATATTAAGTAGCTCATCCAACCTTCGAATCGTGTACGTCACCGGCAGGCTGGCCGGTTTGCCCGCCGGATTATACCAGCAGGTGTCGATGCCATAATTGAGGCCGCCTTGCATGTCCGAACTCAGGCTGTCGCCGATGATGAGGACCTTGGCCTTGGCGGGCTGGCCCATACGGGCGAAGGCCACGTCAAAAATCGCCGGGTCCGGCTTAGCCACGCCCACCTCTTCCGAGATGACAAACGCCTCCACCAGGTCATGGATGGGCGAGGCGGTCAGGCGCGGGCGCTGCACGCTGGCGATGCCGTTGGTAATGATGGCGATGTGGTAGCTGGCGGCCAGCCGCCGCAGCAGTGTTTCGGCCCCATCCAGCAGGTGGCCGGCCTGGGAAAGGTTGACCAGGTATTGGCGGCTGAAGGCTTCGGCGTCGACGGTGAGGTGAACGGCCGTAAACAATCGCCGGAACCGTTCGGCGCGTAAGTCCTGCTGGGTGATGTGGCCCAACTCGTAATCGTGCCAGATTTGGGCGTTGATGGTGCGGTACTGCGCGCCCGTCGCCTGGTCAAAATCCAGCCCGAACTGCTGGAAGCTGTTGGCCAGGGCAGCGGCTTCCGCTTTGTCGTAATCAAACAGGGTGTTATCCGCGTCAAAAAGCAGCCATCGATAGTTCATGTGAGCTTTGCCTCAATCTCCAGACTTGTAAATATCTCCTCTGGCGCCGATGTAATCCACAAAAACGGTATCCGTTTCTGCTTCATACCAGAAGATAACACGCACATCGCCCAATCGAATGCGATAGTAACCAGCCCAATCACCTACCATTTGGCGCACTTGAGGATGGGCCAATGGCTTGTTTTCCAGGTCTTTAAGCAGTTGTTTTAAGCGGGATTTTTGTGGATTGGGTAATTTGCGAACATAGTTGGCGGCGCGATGATGAACGACTACTTTGCTCATGAAAGGTCGTCCAGGGCGACATAAGTTTCGTTTGCTTTGTAGGCGCGGTCCTGGCTGGCTTCCTTGAGGATTGTGATCACTTCTTCCTCCAGATCGAGACCCAAAAGCTCTTCGATCAGGCGAAAGTCCTCATAGGCAATGATGACCTCTTTGCGATTACCGGCATCGTCAACGATATATTTTCTAGGGATGGATAACATAACAGCACCTTTCTGATTGATTGTAGCATAAATCAGGCTTACCGATGGATGGTTTGGAAAGCGGTGTGGAGGTCCAGACGGCCGTCATAAATCGCCCGCCCGGTAATCACGCCCACCACACCCTGGTCGGCCAGGGCGGCGCAGCGGGTGATGTCGTCCAGGGCGGCGACGCCGCCGGAGGCGATGACGCGCAGGCCGGTGACCTGGGCCAGTTGGGCGGTGGCCGCGGCGTTGACGCCGGTTAGCACGCCGTCGCGGCTGATGTCGGTGTAGATGATGGTTTGCACGCCTGATGCCTTCATTTGTTGACCAAGCTGGGCGGGGGTAACGGCCGTATCGTGCAGCCAGCCCCGGGTTTTGACACGGCCGTCGCGGGCATCAATGCCCACCACAATGCGCTCCGCGCCAAATTGGGCGATGGCCTCGGCCACCAACTGCGGGTTTTCGACGGCCGTCGTGCCCAAAATCACCCGCGTCGCGCCCGCGTCCAGCGCCCGCGCCACGTCGGCCAGGGTGCGTATGCCGCCGCCGAACTGCACCTGCGCGCCCAGTTGGGTCAGTTGGGGCAGGGCGGCCCAGTTGGCCGCGCCCGCTTCGTCAAACGCGCCGTCTAGATTAACCACGTGCAGCCACTCGGCTCCGGCGGCAAGCCACTGCCGCCCCATCGCCGCCGGATCATCGCCGAAGATGGTTTGTTTGTTGGGGTCGCCAAGTTGGAGGCGGACGACACGGCCGTTTCTAAGGTCGATGGCCGGATAAATGGTAAATTTCATCATTTTTCCTTGAGATGTGATTCGTGATGCGTGATACGTGATTCGTGAAATGACGCATCACGCATCACGCATCACGTTTCACCCATTTCTACAAAGTTTCGCAAGATTCTAAGCCCCACGCTCTGGCTTTTCTCCGGGTGGAATTGCAGGCCGTACAGGTTGTCCTTCGCGACCACGGAGGCGAAGGGCAGGCCATAATCGGTCCAGGCGAGAACGGCCGTGGCGTCTTCCGGATCGCAGTAATACGAATGGACAAAATAGGCGTAATCGCCCATTTTTACGCCCGCCAGCAGCGGGTTTTCCCAGGCCGGCTCAAGCTGGTTCCAGCCCATGTGGGGAATTTTTAGATTTCGGATTGCGGATTTCGGATTGCGGAGTTTTTCGGGGAAGCGGATGACTTTGCCCGCCATTAAGCCCAATCCCTCATGGACGCCCATTTCGTGGCCTTCGGTGAACATGAGCTGCATGCCGACGCAGATGCCCAGGAAGGGGATGCCGCGCCCCACGGCTTCGTGGATAGCGGCGGGGAGGTCGCGGCGGTTTAATCCGGCCATGCCGGAGCCAAACGCGCCGACGCCGGGCAGCACCAGCTTGTCGGCTTTACGCACCACATCCGGGTCTTCGGTCAGTTCAACTGTGGCGCCGATAAATTCAAACGCTTTTTGCGCCGAGCGGATGTTGCTGGCGCCATAGTCAATCATGGTAATATTCATGGTTTTTGCCAAAAATGATGGGCTAGAGGTCAATTGGATTGGCGACGGCAAGATTTGGAATCCAGTCAAAATCTTTTTGGTTGCGCGTGACGAGGGTCAGGCGATGGATGAGGGCCGTCCCGGCGATCATGGCGTCAGCCAACGACATTTTCCGAAGCTGGCGCAGTTTCACAGCCTGTTCCAGGATGTCATGTGACAGCGGCAAAATGGATGCGGCCTGGAAGAATGCTTGAAAATAAGTTTGTTCGTCTTCTGTTAAGCGATGATAACCAAGAACCTCGACGTAGCTGATGGCGGAAACAAAGGGGGAGGTTTCCGCAATAAATTCACGCAGGCTGGCAAATTGGGGCTGAGAGGCATAAATGATGATGTTACTATCCAGCAGCATGGCTTCAATCCCGTGGCAGTGGTCTGTCCTGGCGCACTTCTTCTTGCCAGGCAAGCGGATCGGTTATGGAGCGATTATCAAGCGCGGCTAACGCAGCCAGGGCGTCAGCCATTTTGCGCCCCTGCGGCTGCACGTTTGGCTCCTCATGGGGCGGTGTCTCTAAAATGGTGACGTAGACGGCCACTTCCTTTTTGTCGGCCGTTTGCCGTGGTGCAGCGCCTATCCACTTTAATTTATTCCCTTCGAGAATTGCTTCGTAAGTCATTAACATATCTCAACCACCTCGATGGTTTTATTATACAGAAATAGGCTGAAATTAGCGCGTGAGCGTTCCTTTGGTGCTGGCGATGCCGGTGCGGCGGGGATCAAGCTCAACGGCCGTTCTCAACGCCCGCGCCAATGCCTTAAACAACGCTTCCGCTTTGTGATGGTCGTTACGGCCGTCCACCTTCGCGTGCAGCGTGATGCGCCCATGCACGGCCACCGACTCAAAAAAGTGCTGCACCAGGTCTGTAGGGAACTGGCCGATGGCCGGCGTAGCCCAAGTGGCGTCGAAGATGGTATACGGCCGTCCGCTAAAATCCAGCGCCACAAAGCCCAACGCCTCGTCCATCGGCACGTAGGCGTGGCCGACGCGGTTAATGCCCTTGCGGTCGCCGACCGCTTGATTGAGCGCCTGCCCCAGCACGATGCCCACGTCTTCGATGGTATGGTGGCTGTCGATGTGCAGGTCGCCGGTGGCCTGCACTTGCAGATCGAAGAGGCCGTGGACGGCAACGGCCGTGAGCATGTGGTCCAGAAAGCCCACGCCCGTGCTGATCTCATGCCGCCCTGTACCATCCAGGTTCAGGGTTATCGTGATGTCGGTTTCGCCGGTCTGGCGGTAGATGGTTGCCGTTCTCATGATTGCTCCAAAATCGTTAAAATGCGGTTCCGCATCGTCTGGTAGGCCGTCTCTTGCCCTGTTTTGGCATAAAATCGGAAGCTGTCCAGGGCGATGTAGCAATGATAACAGCGCAGGCGCTCGTGGTAATGGGGGATGGCGCGGTTGTTGATGTGGTAGAAGTGCTGGAAACGGCCGTTAAAGTCCAGCCCAGGCAGCCCAATGTCCAGCCAGGCTACGTCGAAGAGGAAATCACCGTAACTGGCGTTGGCCCAATCGAGAACGGCCGTAATCTGCCCACTGTCCGCCAACACATTGCTAAAACCATAATCTGCGTGAACCAGATGCCGCTCAGCCGGACAAAAGGGCAGCAGCGCGGCCATTTCGGCAAAAATGCTATTGAAGAGGCCGCGGTCAAGGAATGTCGTTTCGAACAGCGTATGCCATTTACCATAAAACCAGCGTTCGTCTTCCTCTTCGCTTACAAGACGCAAAAAGTCCGGCCAACTCTTGAACAAGCCCACTCCCTCTCCGTCAAAGGAACCGAATCCGGCTGCGCTGCGGACATCAATCTGGTGGATGTTATCCAGTGTGACGATGAGCGACGGGATCAGCGCTTCAAACGCTTCTCCAGAAAAGGAATCCAGAGTTTTTCCGGGCATTTTGCGCGTGATGGCGTAGGTGATGCCCTGATATTCGTCTACACAGACAACAGGCGGAACCGGCACCTGGGGCGACGTAAAGTGCGTGTACGCATAAAGGTCTTTGTGCAGCCCAATGGCCATGTTTGGCTGCGTAAACCGCACGACAAAATCCTGTCCCTGAGCCTGAAAGAAAAACGCCTTGGCAATCTGCCCGTATTCAATCGGCCGTATTTGCGTCACTCGCGCGCCTAAAACTTTTGACAGCAAGGCCAATAAAGCATCAGACGCAATCATCGGTTTGATCTCCAATCTCTAGTCTCCAATCTCTGCCAGCGCGGCCACCAACCGGTCCGTATCCGACGGCCGTCCCGCGCTAATCCGAATGCAGTTGTCCAGGCCGGGTTTGTTGAAGTAGCGCACCAGGACGCCCTGCTGCTCCAACGCTAGCTTCAATTGTCGCGCATCTCGGCTCAAAACGCGAAAGAGGACGAAATTAGACTGGCTGGGAAACGGCCGTAACCATGCAAACCGCGCCAATTCCGCCACCATGCGCTCCCGCTCCTGCACAATCAGCCCCACTTTTTCGCGCAGCCATTCCCGGTCTTCCAACGAGGCCAGCGCCGCCAGTGACGCGGCGACGTTGACGTTGTAGGGCTGCTTGATTTTCCACATGTGCGGCAGCAGCCAGGCGGGGAACGCGCCATAGCCCACGCGCAGTCCGGCCAGCCCGGCCAGCTTGCTAAACGTGCGCAGAACTGCCAGGTTTTCATACGCCGTCACCCAGGACAGCCGGGATTGAACCGCAAAGGGCGCAAAGTTTTTTTCTTTGCCTTCTTCGCGTTCTTTGCGCTCTTGGCGGTTAACCTCCCCCACAAAATCCACATACGCCTCATCCAGCAGCACCAGGACAGGCAGTTTGAGCAGGCGGCGCAGGGTGTCGTCGTCGATGGTGCTGCCGTCGGGGTTGTTGGGCGAGCAGAGGATGAGAATTTTGGCCTTGTGGGCGCGTACGGCCGTCTCGATACCGGCCACATCCAGGCTGAAATCTGCCCCCCGCCGCACCGGGACGTATTGGCCGCTGTTAACGGCCGTGCTAAACGGATACATGCCAAAACTCGGCGGGCAGTCCACCACCACGTCGCCCGGCGACAAGACCACGCGCAAGACGAGATCGATGAGTTCGTCCGCGCCCATGCCGGCCATGAGGTGTGCGGGGGAAACGGCCGTATACTCACCCAGCGCCTCCCGCAGTTCCAGCGCCTCCGGGTCCGGGTAGATGTGGTAATACTTGCCCGCCGCCAGCGCCGCCAGCGCTTTGGGCGACGGCCCATAAGGGTTCTCGTTAGCGTCCAGCTTGGTAATTTCTTCCGGCGCGCGGCCTAGCCGCCGCGACAAGACCTCAAACGGCACAATCGGCGTGTACGCCTCCATCGCCGCCACATCCGGCCTGACAAACTGGTCTATAGTCATATTGCCTCCAAGAGGTTAACCGCAAAGGGCGCAAAGCACGCAAAGGGTTACAGATTTAAAGCGATGCGTTTTATGCCCTGCTTCATCATTTTGACGTTGAAATTGAGCAGCAGTCCCAACTTGCAATTCGCCAGCTTTAAGTAGGTGATCATTTGTGCATCGTGGATTGGCGTTAATTGCTCAACGGCTTTGAGTTCTACCACAACCAACCCGCCGACGAGTAAGTCCAGACGATAGCCACAATCCAACTTCACGCCTTTATAGATAACCGGCAGCGCTTTTTGCCGTTCAAATGGAATCTCGCGCAATGTAAATTCATGCGCCAGACAGCCCTCGTAAGCCGATTCCAACAATCCGGGCCCCAACTGTTTATGGACTTCTATCGCTGCGCCAATAATCCCGTTAGACAGCAGATTTTCGTTTCCCATTTCCTCCCTCCTTTAAAAACTTTGCGCTCTTTGCGTCCTTTGCGGTTAAACTCGCTTCTTCGCCGCGTTGGCGTGGGCCGTCAGTCCTTCGGCGTGGGCGATTTGGGCGGCGATGGGGCTGAGGCGGGCCGAAGTGGCGTCGTCGAGCTGGATGATGCTGGTGATTTTGACAAAGTCGGCCACATTTAGCGGCGAAGCGAAGCGGGCGGTGCCGCTGGTGGGCATGACGTGGCTGGGACCGGCCACGTAATCGCCCAACACCTCGAAGCTGCGTTCGCCGATGAACAGGCCGCCGGCGTTGGGAATCTTGGCGGCGTAGGCCGCCGGGTTGGCGACCGCCAGGCACGTGTGCTCGGCGGCGAATTGGCTGGCGAGTCGGCACGCTTCGTCCACATCGGCGGTGAGGACGATGCCGCCCTGGCCGTTGAGGGAGGTCGCAATGGTGTTGGCGCGGCTCAAGGTTTCCATTTGACGGCCGATTTCCACCTGAACGGCCGTGGCCAATGCCATTGACGGCGTAAACAAAATCGCCGTCGCCAGAATGTCATGTTCCGCCTGAGCCAGCAGGTCGGCGGCGACCCAGGCCGGGTCGGCCGAGTCGTCGGCGACAACGGCCGTTTCCGTCGGTCCATACAAGCCATCAATGCCCACAATCCCATACACCTGCCGCTTGGCCAGCGTGGTAAACAGGCCGCCCGCGCCCACAATTTTGTCCACGCGCGGCACGCTTTCCGTGCCAAACGCCATCGCCGCGATGGCTTGCGCCCCGCCCAGCGTGTAAATCGTCTCGACGCCGCAAATCTGCGCGGCCGCCAGGATTACGTCGGCTACCTTGCCGTCTTTGCCGGGCGGCGTGGCCACGACGATTTCGGCCACGCCGGCCACCTGCGCCGGAATGACGGCCATCAGCAGGCTGGAGGGCAGCGGCGCAGTGCCGCCGGGCACGTAGACGCCGACGCGTTGGATGGGCGTGACGCGCTGGCCGAGGGTGCCGCCCATTTCGTGGGTGGTCCAGTTGGGCAGCGGTTGGAACTGGTGGAATTGGCGGA
>JAKQCM010000027.1 GCA_029559155.1 Chloroflexota bacterium | reverse complement strand
CCAAATACGGCCCCAATCGCGTGTTCGACACCAGCCTGTCCGAAGAAGGCATCATCGGGCGGGCGGTGGGCCTGGCCCTGGCCGGGCTGATCCCCGTGCCGGAGATTCAGTTCCGCAAATACGCCGATCCGGCCACGGAGCAGATCAACAACTGTGGCACCATTCGCTGGCGCAGCGCCAACAAGTTCGCCGCGCCCATCGTGGTGCGTATCCCCGGCGGCTACCGCAAAATTGGCGATCCCTGGCACAGCGTGACCAGCGAGGTGACGTTTGCCCACCAGCCAGGTTGGCTGCTTGCCGCTCCGTCCAACGCCGAAGACACGGTGGGGCTGCTGCGGGCGGCGCTGCGCGGCAACGATCCGGTCATCTTTTTTGAGCATCGCTATTTGCTGGACGCGGCCTGGGGCAGACGGCCGTATCCCGGCGACGACTTTGTGCTGCCCTTTGGCCAGGGGCGGCTGGTCACGGAGGGCGACGATCTGACGGTGGTGACGTGGGGGGCGATGGTGGAGCGCTGCGAATTGGCGGCGCAGGAATTGGCGGCGGCGATAGAAATCATCGACCTGCGCACGCTGGTTCCCTGGGACCAGGAACTGGTGCTGGCGTCGGTGCGCAAAACGTCCAAAGTGCTCATCGTCCACGAGGATATTGGCCTGGGCGGCTTTGGCGCGGAGATCGCGGCGACGATTGCCCAGGAGGCGCTGCTGGACCTGGACGCGCCCATCCGGCGGGTGACTGCGCCATCCTGCCCGGTGCCGTTTAACACGGGCTTGATGACGGCCGTTGTGCCCGGCGTGGAAAAAATCCGCGAGCAGATGGATTGGTTGGTGGGTTTTTGAGTTGGGGCGGGAGTTTTTGATGCGTGATGCGTGGTCAAGAGGGTCACGCATCACGCATCATTCTCATTTCCCAAGCAGGTCGTCGTAGAGGATTTTGGCGATGCGGCCGATGAGCAGCACGCCGGGGGCGTCGGGGGACCAGTGTTCGGGGGAGGGATCGTCGGCGGTCATGACGGTGAGGGCGAAGCCTTGTTGTGTTTGCCAGGAGCCGCGCCAGACGACGGCCGTTTGTGCCCGCAGCCCGGAAAACGATCCCGTTTTGCCCGCCAGATGCAGTTTATCCGCTTCCGGTTCGTCTGTGCCGTAGAGCGACAGAGGCAGATAGCGGCCCACGCGGTCGGAGCCGACGCCGTCCATCAGGCGCAGCATTTCGTCGCAGGCGGCGGGAGAGACGTGTTGGCGGCGGAAAACGGCCGTAATCATTCGCGTCAGGCTCTCCGGCGAGGCTGTGCCCAGGTTCCGCTGGTCTTTGGCGATTTCGTCGAAGTCGATTTTGCGCTGGAGATGCACGTCGAGGTAGCCATTTGTTTGCAGCCAATTGTTTACGGCCGTTACGCCCACGTGGTCGATGAGGACGTTGGTCGCCAGATTGTCGCTGATGCTCATCATCAAAAACGCCCAGTCGCGGATGGGCATGGTCAGGCCGGGCGAGAGGTGCTGCAGCACGCCGCTGCCGCCGATTTTGTCGGCGCGGCGCAGCATGAGCGGCGCGTCCAGGTCGTAAAGACCGTCTTCGACTTGCTGCATGAGGGTAAGCAGCACGGGCAGCTTGATAACGCTGGCGGTGGGGTAAATGTCGTCGGCGCGCAGGTGGATGGCGTCGTTGGTTTGCAGATCCAGGGCGGAGAGGGCGAAACGGCCGTTAAAGCCCGCGGCTGCCTGTTCGATGGCTGAGAGTAGTTTTGACATAGGGATTTTTCTTGATGCGTGATGCGTGATTCTCCTGCTTCACGCATCACGCATCACGCTTCACGCCTCACTTCCTACTTCTCCGCTTCCGGGATGGCGTACAACGCGCCGTTGTCGCTGCCCACGTAGACCACGCCGTCGGCGATGGTGGGCGACGAGACGCCGCCGCCGGTGGTGAAGAGCCAGGTTTGTTGGCCGTTACGGCCGTTTACCGCGTACAAATTCTGGTCCCAACTGCCAAAATAGACGATGCCATCGGCAATGGCCGGAGAGGAAAAAACGCTGCCCGACGTGGGGAAATTCCATCGTTCCACGCCGGTATTTTCTTCTATGGCATATAACTTGCCGTCCAGATTGGTCAGATAGACCAGGCCATTCCAGATGGCCGGCGAAGAATACGCTTCAGAGGTCATGGCAAAACGCCAGCGCAGTTGCTGGCTGGCCAGGTCCACGGCAATTAATTCGCCGGTAAGCATTTCGGTGGTAACCGGGTAATAGATCACCCCGTCGCCCAGGGCCGGACCGGCCGTAAAGCTGGTGTTGGGCAAGGAAAACTCCCATGCTTTTTCGCCGTTGATGGCTTTAACGGCCGTCAGCACCCCCGCGCCGTTGCCAAAATAAACCACATTGTCGGCGATGGCCGCCTCGAAGGAAATCGGGCTGCCGGTTTCCACATGCCACGCTTCCTGCCCGTCGTTCACGTTGATGGCGTACAGGTTGCCGTCTTCGCTGCCGATATAAGCCAACCCATTGGCGATGGCCGGCGACGCGGTGATGCTGCCCTGGGTGGCAAAGCGCCACAGTTCCTGGCCATCGGCGCGGTTGATGGCGTACAAGTTGCCATCCATGCCGCCGACATATACGACGCCGCCGGAGACGGCCGGCGAGGAAATGATCGGTTCGCCGGGTGTGCCGACGGCCGTGCGCCATGTCTCCGCGCCGGTGGCGGCGTCAGCGGCGAATAAATTGCCATCGTAGCTGCCAAAGTAGACGGTGTTTTCCACAACGGCGGGAGCGGTGAAGACCCATTCCCCGGCGGCAAACTGCCATTTGGGGAGGGCAGGATTTTTAACGGCCGTTGTCTCATACACGCCGTTGCGCAGCAGATTGGCGCTAAAAAAAGCTTCAGGCCCCGTTTCTGGCGGCGCGCCGTCGCGGTTGCGCCCACAAGCGGCTAAAACCAGTAAGCTGAGAAGAAAAACCAAACTCCATTTACGCATATAGTCCTCATAATGAGACCCCAAGGGTTTCTGAAACCCTTGGGGTCTTGATTGCACCGTACGCCGCTAGAAGCGGCCTGTTATTCTTTCAAAAAATTGCGCAGCACCGTGTGCAGGATGCCGCCGTTGCGGTAGTAATCCACTTCGACAGGCGTATCGACGCGGCAGATGGTTTGGAAGGTAACGGCCGTGCCGTCGGCCTTCACCGCCTGGACCGTGATCTCCTGGCCCGGTTTCAATTCGTCGGTCAGGTTGAGTGTGGAGTACGTTTCTGTGCCGTCTAAACCGAGGGAAACGGCCGTGTCGCCGGCCATATATTGCAGCGGCAGCACGCCCATACCCACCAGATTGCTGCGGTGAATGCGCTCGTAACTTTCGGCAATAACCAGCCGGACGCCCAACAGATACACGCCCTTGGCCGCCCAGTCGCGGGAACTGCCCATGCCATAATCCTTGCCTGCCAGAACTACCAGCGGCGTGCCATCGTCCTTATAGCGCAGGGAAGCGTCAAACATCGTCATCACTTCGTTCGTCGGCAGATAGGTGGTCCAGCCGCCTTCGGTGCCGGGAGCCATCTGGTTGCGCATCCGCACATTGGCGTAGGTGCCGCGTGTCATGATGCGGTCGTTGCCGCGCCGCGAACCGTAGGAATTGAAATACTGCGGCGCGACATCATGCTCCAGCAAGAATTTACCCGCCGGACTGTTTTGGGCGATGTTGCCCGCCGGGGAGATGTGATCGGTTGTGACCGAATCGCCTGCTTTCACCAGGACGCGCGCGGCCTGAATGTTGCTGATCGGTTTCACTTCCGGCGTCAGTTCGGTGAAGAACGGGGGTTCCTGAATGTAAGTGGATTCTTCGTTCCAGTTATAAATTTCGCCGCCGCTCACGGGGATTTCGTTCCACTGGTCGTTGCCATCCCACACGTTGGCGTATTGGGCGTTAAACATTTGCGGTGACAAAGACGCGGCCATCGTGGCCTGGATTTCTTCACTGGTTGGCCAGATATCGCGCAGGTAAACCGGCGCGCCATCGTTGCCTGTGCCGATGGGGTCGTTGACGAGGTCGATGTCGGTGGTGCCGGCCAGGGCGTAGGCCACAACCAGGGGCGGCGAGGCCAGGTAGTTGGTTTTGGTCAGTGGGCTGACGCGCCCTTCGAAGTTGCGGTTGCCGCTGAGTACGGCGGAGGCCACAATATCGCCCTCTTTGATGGCTTTGGCGACGGCTTCCGGCAGCGGGCCGGAGTTGCCGATGCAGGTGGTGCAGCCGAAGCCGACGATGTTGAAGCCTAACGCTTCAAGGGCGGGCATGAGATTGGCTTTGTTGAGGTAATCTTCGACGACGCGTGAGCCGGGGGCGAGACTGGTTTTGACGTAGGGCGGCACAGTCAGCCCTTTCTCGACGGCTTTTTGGGCGACCAGACCGGCGCCAATCATGACGCTGGGGTTAGAGGTGTTGGTGCAGGAGGTGATGGCGGCGATGACGACTGCTCCGTGTCCGATGGCGGTCGGCGTGCCTTCGACAACGGCCGTTTTCCCCAATTCCTCCTCTTTCAACCCCAGACCTTTTGGTCCCATGGGCGCGAGCAAAGTTTCGCGGTACTGCTTTTTCATGTCGGTGAGGGCAATGCGGTCTTGCGGCCGTTTGGGTCCGGCCAGACTGGGGACCACTGTGCCCAAATCCAGCTCGACAACATCGGTGTACAGCGGGTCGGGCATGTCGTCGGTGCGGAAGAGGCCCTGCGCTTTGGTGTAGGTTTCCACAAGCTGGACCAGCTCTTCAGGGCGGCCTGTATTGCGCATGTAGTTCAGCGTTTCCGCGTCCACCGGGAAGAAACCGACCGTTGCGCCGTATTCCGGGCACATGTTGGCAATGGTTGCCCGGTCGGCCAGGGTCATGTTGCTGAGGCCGGGACCGAAAAATTCCACAAATTTGCCCACGACACCCTTTTGGCGCAGCATTTGGGTGACGACCAGAACGAGGTCGGTGGCTGTGGCTCCTTCGAGCAGGCTGCCGGTCAGCTTAACCCCGACAACATCCGGGGTGAGCATGTAGATGGGCTGGCCCAGCATCACCGCCTCGGCTTCGATGCCGCCGACGCCCCAGGCGACCACGCCCAAGCCATTGATCATCGTCGTGTGTGAATCGGTGCCGACGAGGCTGTCGGGGAAGGCGACAAGGCCATCGCCCTCTGGTTTGGTCATGACGACGTCGGCCAGGTATTCCAGATTAACCTGATGAACGATACCGGTGGCCGGCGGCACGACGCGGAAGTTTTTGAAGGCTTCTTTGCCCCATTTCAAGAATTCGTAGCGTTCGCGGTTGCGCACGAATTCACGTTCGACGTTGAAGAAAAGGGCGGCCTGGGAGCCGAACTGGTCCACCTGTACGGAGTGGTCGATGACCAGATCGACCGGTACGTGAGGATTGATTTTTTTGGGGTCGCCGCCGAGGCGGGCCATCGCGGAGCGCAGGGCGGCCAAATCGACAACGGCCGGTACGCCGGTGAAATCTTGCAGGATGACGCGGCCGGGTTTGAAGGGGATTTCATCTTTGGCCGGGGCGGGAGCATGCCAACGGGCGAGTTTTTCGACGTCTGCGGGCATGACCTGGTAGCCGTCGCAGGTGCGAAGGAGGGCTTCCAGCAGGACTTTGATGGAGAAAGGCAGGCGGCTGACGTCGCCTAGTTTGTCGAGACGATAGTAGTGGACGTTGGTCCCGGGGAGTTTGGCGCGCGCGCCAAAGTGATCGAATTGTTGGGTCATAAGTCACCTCGTTGTGAAATTGCGGATTGCGGGTTAAACGGTGTGTTGTCGCTTTCCTGGGAAATCATGTCAAATATCAGGGGGCTGCCCCTTGCAGGCTTTATTATAGCCAAAATGGAGATTGGGGAAACGGCCGTTTATAGGGTTATAATGAGGGAACAGACAGTCAACGGTGCAGTTGGTAAATAATTGGCAACAGTTCAGGTCTTTCAGGGTCTGAATAGCAGCAAGGAAGGTAAGTTATGGTTAGTGCGGTGGTTTTGTTGAATGTGGAGCCTGGTCAGGTGAACGAGGTCGGGGCGCGGTTGGCCGAGTTAAAGGGCATTAGTGAAGTGTTCTCCGTGGGCGGGCGGTTTGATTTGGTGGCCATTATTCGGGTGCAGGATAACGACACGATGGCCCAACTGGTGACGGAGCGGATGCACAGTGTGCCGGGCATCACCAATTCAGAGACGTTGATCGCATTCCGTGTGTTTTCGGAGCATGATTTGGCGGCGATGTTCTCGATTGGGTTGGAATGAGTTTGGCGAGGGAGGTCGAGGCGTGGGGAACGCTAAATCTTCACTCCCCAGTCTCCCTGAACCAGAACCCCGGTTTTATCCACATGAA
>JAKQCM010000007.1 GCA_029559155.1 Chloroflexota bacterium | reverse complement strand
CTGTCGCCAACCGAGCAATCTTTTTTTGCGGCCCTGTCTGTGTTTCGCGGTGGTTTTACGCTGGCGGCAGCGGCCGCCATCACCCACGTTTCACGCCCCGTGCTCACCGTGCTTCAGGAGCGCTCTTTGCTGCGCCGGGATGAGCAAAACGGCCATTACCATCTCCACCACACACTGCGCCAATACGCCCAGGAAAAGCTGAATGAAGCCAGCGCAACCGAGCTGCACGCCGCCCACGCGCACTATTTTGCCAACTGGCTGCACCAGCAAGAAAAACACTTTTTTACCCCGCAGCAGCCAGAGATTGTGGCCGCTTTGCACGACGAACATGACAATGTGCGCGCCTACTGGCAGTGGGCGGTCCGTGAGGCGAACGTCACCTTATTAA
This sequence comes from Chloroflexota bacterium, assembly GCA_029559155.1. GTDB lineage: Bacteria > Chloroflexota > Anaerolineae > Promineifilales > Promineifilaceae > Leptovillus. The sequence continues at coordinate 2,825 of JAKQCM010000007.1, read as the reverse complement.
AGCTGGGGCTTGTCACGCTGCGGAATTTTTACGATACACAAAGCCGGTTTGTCGAAGGGCGGGAGTGGCTGGAACAGACGGCGGCGGCTTTGTCAACGGCCGTTCACCCTGATGCCCGGCCATTGCAAGCCAAACTTTTGGCGCGCTGGGCCTCTTTTTGCGCCAGATCGGGGCAAACAGCCACCGCCGAAAGGTTGTATCAGCAGGCGCTGCCTTTGGCACAACAATTGGCCGAAAGCGAAGAGCTGGGCTTTATTCTGCTCAACTGGGGCTACTTAACGGTGATGACCAGCGCCGATTACGGCCTGGCCGAAAAGCAGTTCAGCCAAAGTCTGGGGCATTACCGGCAGGCAGAATGGGACAAGGGCGTGGCCGATGCCTTGAGTGCGTTGGGCGCTTTGTATAATTTGACGGGCAATTGGGACGAAGCCAAAGAGCATTTGCAGCAAAGCGTCGCCATCGCCCGGGCCGTTCAGGATGAAAATGGGCTTATCTCCTCGTTGACCAACCTGGGCAATATCTATTACCTCACCGGGGATTTGCCCGAAGCCAACCGCTATTACCAGGAAGTGCTATTGCTTTGCCAAAAGTCAGGCGATCGGGAGTCTGAAGGAATTATTCTGAGTAACTTGGGAGCCATTGCTTACGAAACGGCCGATTTCATCACCGCCGAACGCCTGTTGCAGCAAGGGGTTGCCATTTTTCAGGAAATCAGCTCGCCTCAATCTATCATTCAGGCCACAGCCATGTTAAGTGGCGCGCAGCGCGCCTTGGGGAAATTGGGTGAAGCGCGGCAAGGGCTGCACGACGCTTTAAAGCAGGCCTTTGATCAGCATTTGGATCATTTAGTGCCCCATGCTCTCTTTGAGCTGGGGCGTTTGTATGAGGCCGAAGGGCAGCACGAGCGGGCGTTGGAACTGTTTTATTGGATCACGCAGTCGGCGGCGGCGGTTGCTGAGCACAAACGGGATGCCCAGGAAGCGATTGAACGATTGCGCCTTGTGTTGCCACCGGAACAGGTAACGGCCGTTCGGCAGCGCAGTCAGGCACTCGACATCACAAAAGTTGGGGCACAATTGGCGCAGGAAAGTGACAGCTTCGCCAGGTGAGGGACAGATTGGAGATTGAACTGCTTTCAATCTCCAATCTTCAGCCCTCAGGGCGAGGAATAGTTGGATTCTCAGGGCTATTGGGCAGTTACGGTCGTTTCCCCCTCTCGTTTCCAGGTGCGCAAAATATAAATCCCGTACAACATCGTCAGCGTCACCTGCACCACATCCAGCGGGATGGGCGGAAAATTGGTGTATTTCAAGAACAAATCATGCAGGCCGTGCAAAATGATCACAAACCAGATGGTATTTGTGCGCAGGCGGATGGCCCCCAGCCCAATGCCCTGGACAAACGCGCCAAGCATCTGGGCCAGCACAATGAACGGGTTGCGATAAAGCATATTGCCAATGTGCAGCAGGCCAAAAAGCAGCGACGAAATGATTACGCTGCGGGTAATCCCCGTTGGCGCCAGCACCCGCAAAACAATCCCACGCATCAGCCCTTCTTCCATAAAGCCGGTTAGAGCATAGCCCACAACCAGATACCAGAAGGAACGGCCGTTTCCCAAATTGATCCCCTTAAGAAACGGCAGGCCAATCACAATCAAAAACGGGATAACAACAAGACCCACATCGCGCCATTCAGAGGCGCGGTTGAAGCCGGCAATGCGCCACCAGCCCAACCCGGTGAGGGCCAGCGCCACCAGCCCTGATAGGATGATCAGCGCCACAAATTCAGGCTGAAATTGGGGCAAAAACGCCTTGGCCGCCAGGCCAAGCGACGTTGAGGTTGCCAAAAAGATCAGGAAAATAATCAGGGCAGATCGGATGGGATGTTGGGCAAAGTAGGCAATTAATCTTTCGCGGGTTGTTTGACGGTGTGGTACAGAAGAAACGGTCATTTGAGTTTTCATTTCACGCTCCATAGGCAAATAATTTTGGTTAACATGAAACTCATTCTAAGGATATGTGAAACGGCCGTCCTCCATCTTTAGGCGGAGAGGCTCCCCCACTTTCGGCTTACGGACTGCGGATACTACAAGGGCAACTGCACCATAATGGTCGTGCCCTGGCCGGGCTGGCTGATAATTTGCAGATCGCCGTCTAAGGCCGCCACACGCTCGCGCATGGATTGCAGCCCGAGATGGCCGGGAAAATCGCCTTCGGGATTAAACCCCTGGCCGTTATCGTCAATAGTCAGCTGGATTTGTTGATCCTTGCAGCGCAGCGCCATTTCAACGCGGGCGGCGCTGGCATGTTTGGCGGTGTTGTGCAAGGCCTCCTGGGCCACGCGGTACAGCACTTCCTTGGCATCCAGCGAAATAGCCGGTTCGGCACAAAAGTCGGTGACGACTGCCAGTTTATGGCGCGCGTGTAACGCCTCGCCGAGTTTCGTCAGGGCAGCTACCAGCCCTTCGTTTTGCAGCGATTCAGGGCGCAGTTCAAAGATTAAGGCGCGCATTTCCGAAAGCCCGGCGTCGGCCAAGGAAAGAACATAGTCAATCGGTTCGGCGGCTTTGGCCGGATCACGGTCCAGCAGCGTGCGTGCGGTGCGCGCGCCCAGAGCAATGCCATACAAAGCCTGAGACACAGAATCATGCAGTTCGCGGGCCAGCCGCTGCCGTTCTTCGAGTGCGGCGACTTTGAGCTGGGCTTTTTTTATTTCCAGTTCGCTGCTGGTTTGCGACAGCTCGTGCGTGCGGCGGTTCAATTCGCCTGTCATCTTGTTGAACGATTCGGCCAGTTCCCCCAGTTCGTCTTGCGAGGTAACCGGCA
>JAKQCM010000482.1 GCA_029559155.1 Chloroflexota bacterium | reverse complement strand
GAAATTTGTCACCCTCAACGTAGACAACTACTTTTTCGACCTGGAAATGCATCCCAAAGACGAATTTGGCGATTATGATTTCGAGACGCCCCAGGCGTTGGATTTGCCGCTCATCAACAACCACTTACAGCGGCTCATCGCCGGTGAAGAAGTCCTAATCCCCTATTACGACTTTAAAACCGGCACGCGCCACCCTGATCAAACCCCGCTGCGCCTGGCCGCCAACGAAATTTTGCTGATCGACAGCCTGCACGGACTCTACCCGCCAATGACCGAGGGCATCCCGTTTGAGAAGAAATTCAAGCTCTACCTGGAGCCACTGCTGCAAATGCGCGGCCCGGATGGCTACATTCGCTGGACAGATTTGCGCCTGATCCGGCGCATGTTACGCGATGCGACGCATCGGGCGTATAATCCTCAGATGACGCTGACGCATTGGCATTATGTCCGCTCCAGCGAACTGCGTCACATCATCCCCCATATGGGCACGGCCGATTTCATTGTCAACAGCGCCATGCCCTACGAGCTGCCTTTGTATGCGAAACGTTTATTAGCCGATTTTGCCCGATGGGAAGCCGAATATCGAGATGACCCGCTGCATGACGATGCGTTTTTACGCGCCAGCCGGGTACGCCAGATGCTCGAGGCCATCACGCCGGTCGCCGACGATTCGCCCGTGCCTTCGGATTCGGTTCTGCGGGAGTTTATTGGCGGCAGTAGTTTGGGGTATTAGGGATTGTGCCCGTATTGTGTTTTGAAGTCTAAAGGTTGATGAGGTTTTGTATGGAATTGGATGTGCCCGTAGAAGAGAGAGTGGGGGCGGAAACGGCCGTTGCCGACGCCTTCCAGACCAACCAGGTCATGACTATTGCCGGTGGTCATTTTGTTCATGACACCTATACCGCTTTCATCTCGCCGTTGCTGCCGGTGCTGCAAGAACGATTAAGCGTAGGGTATGCCATGGCCGGCAGTCTGGCGATTTTTGCCCAACTGCCCAGCCTGTTTAACCCCTTCATCGGCTATCTGGCCGATAAAGCCAACCTGCGCTGGTTCATCATTCTGGCTCCCGCCGTAACCGCTACCCTGATGAGCAGCATGGGCCTTACGCCGACGTATCTGAGCCTGGCGCTGCTGCTGCTGGCTTCCGGCATAAGCATCGCCTGTTTCCACGCGCCGGCTCCGGCAATGGTCGCCAATATTTCTGGCAAACGCGTGGGCAAAGGCATGAGCATTTTTATGGCCAGCGGCGAATTGGGCCGCACGGTGGGGCCGGTTGTGGCCGCCGCTGGCGTGGCCTGGTGGGGGCTGGAAGGCATGTGGCGGCTGATGTTTGTCGGCTGGGCGGTTTCGGTGATTTTGTATTTCCGGCTGCGCCACGTGGCGGCAACTCCCGCGCGTGACCCGGCGCAAACTGCGCTGGCGACCATGTGGCCGACGGCGCGGCGGGTTTTCCTGCCGCTTGTGTGGATTATGACGGGCGGAATGCTGCTGCAGGTCGCCCTGACGACCTATTTACCTTTGTTTATGAGCGACGTCTTGCAGGTAAATTTATGGCTGGCGGCGGCTTCGCTGACTATTTTGCAGGCGGCCGGGGTGGTTGGGGCGTTGATTTCCGGCACGGTGAGCGATAAGTACGGCCGTCAGCGCATCCTGTTCATTGTATTGGTAGTAGCTCCCCTGCTGCTGCTGGCTTTTTTGTATGGCCCTTCCTGGTTGGCTGTGCCCCTGCTGCTGGCGCTTGGTCTGACGGTTTTGTCTCCGCAGCCGGTGTTTTTGGCGATCGTCCAGGACCAGTTTCCCCATCACCGCGCCCTGGCAAATGGCAGTTATCTGGCAGTTAACTTCCTCATTCGCGCCGCCGCCATCTGGGTTGTCGGCCTGTTGGCCGATCAGTATGGCTTGCCAACCGCGTTTTTAGTCAGCGGTTTGGCGGCTTTTATCAGCCTGCCTGCACTTCGTTATTTGCCCCAAGAAAGCCGGATATAGACAGCGTATCTCCCACCGGCAAAATATGCGTCTGCACGGTTGGCGCTAAGTCGGCGGCCTCTTTGACAAAAGCAACTGGCGGTTGGGTGAGAAATGCCGGATTGAGTACTCCCATGCCAATGGGATGCAGCGTGCCCCAATGGATGGGGATGGCCAGTTGCGGCTGCAGCATGGTTAACGCCTGAGCAGCTCGTGTTGGCGTCATGTGCCCGGTTCCCAATGTCGGACCCCAGCCCCAAACGGGCAGCAGGGCCACATCCAAATCGTCGGCCAGATCAGCCATTTCTGGAAACAGGTCGGTGTCGCCGGCGAAATAAACGGATTGACGGCCGTTCACCAGATAACCTACAGGCTGGGCAAAGGGGCCTCTGGGGTAGCGACGGCCGTCATGCACAGCTTTGGTCGCCCGCACAGATACGCCATGAATACTGGTTTCGTCGCCCGCGCTTAATTCTTCCAAATGGATGAATCCCTGCTGTGAAAAAAAAGCTGCGCTGCCAAACGGCACAATGAGCCGGGTTTGTTTTCCCAAACGGCGCAGCGAGGGCCAATCGACGTGGTCCCAGTGCAGATGGGAAATGAGCACGGCGTCGATGTCCTGAAAATGGGCGGGCGCAATACGCCGTTGGCGGTGCGACAGGTGGGCAATATAGCGGCGTAGAATGGGATCGGTCAGCAAGCGCACGCCATCTATCTCAATGAGGACGGTGGCGTGTCCGACGTAGGTGATGGTTTGGTCTGCACGGCCGTTTAATGTTTTTTCGCGCATTGTTTATTCCTTTCCCGGTTTTGCTAGGCAACTTACCACTGCCCTAAGTATAAAGGCAGGCGAGGAAAAAGGAAGCCGCCAGGTGTCACTTGCTTACCGGTTCTTCATCGCTTCATAAGGTTCTCATAAGCATCGAACGGACGTTATTGTGACCCATCTGACATTTGGGTATAATGCCCCGTTTTGAGAGAGAAAAGGATCAACATGAGTGATGAAAACGAGGGTCAGGTGAGCCAACCTGTGGTTCGCTGTCCCCGGTGTGATAGTGTGGTGGCCTTTGAAGCGACGGTTTGCATCATGTGCGGTGCGGCTATTCCGCCGCAGACCTCCGCCCAAACGGCCGTCGCCGACGCGCCACCGGCCGCCCCAATTTCCACCCCGGCAGGCAAGCAAACGGCCGTTAAGCCGACCCAACCTGCGCCGGAAACGGCCGTATCTACCCCCGCCATTCTGCCCGATGTGTTTGAATCGGTCTTGCGTGAGCGACAGTCGTCGGCGGTGTTTTGGTTGACGGCCGTGTTCGCCGTCATTATCGTGGTGCTGGGCAGCCTTTTCTGGCAGTACCGCGATCCCAACCTCATCCTGGCTCTGGTCCCCACGACTACGCCTATTCCGCCCACACCCAGCCACACGCCCACCTGGACGCCCCTGCCTACCGAGACCCTCCCGCCATCCGCCACACCGACCATCACCCTGACCCCAGCGCCAACCGAAACGCCACAGCCGCCGCGCCAGCACACTGTCACCAGCGGCGACACCCTGTTCGGGCTGGCGCTGCAATACCGCGTATCGGCTCAAGCCATCGCCGAAGCCAATGGCTTTGCGCCGGAATCACCCATTTTGTCTGGCCAGGCCTTGCAAATTCCCTGGCCCACCCCCACGCCGCCGCTGATTCCGGTGGGCGTCGATGTCAATGGCGACCTCGTCATTGCCGATCCGACCAACTGCCAGCGGTATCAGGTGGTTTCCGGCGATTCACTGTCGGCCATTTCTGCCCGTTTCGACGTGGATTATGATCTCTTTTTGCTGGTGAATCGCTTAACGAGCGATTCTGTCATGCAGCCCGGCGATACAGTTTGTATTCCCACCATCATCTACAACGCCACGCTGCCGCCCACGCCCGGCCCATCCCCCACACCTTCATTAACGCCGGCTCCGGCCGGACCTCGCCTGCTATATCCCATTCAGCATGCCACTATCAACCCGCCCGATAGTTTGGTCACCTTGCAATGGGTGGCGGTGAAAGATTTGGCCGACGACGAGTGGTATATGGTGGAATTGACTGATCTGGATGCCTTAGATTCGGCGCCGTATCGCGGGTTTACGCGCGACAATGCCTTCCAGGTTCCCTCTTCCTGGCGGCCGCCGGTGGCCGAACCGCACCAACTGCGCTGGCGGGTGAGCATTGTTCGGGTAACTGATTGGCGCGCGGACGGCCTGCCGATTTACACCTTCGGCGGCCAGAGCAGCCAGGATGGCTTCTTTACTTGGGAAGGGGCCGTGCCCACGCCAACGCCGACCAGCACGCCCAGTGCCACGCCTATACCAACGGCCACTCCTTAAATCAAATCGCTTCTGTGCCTAATCCTTGGTGACAGCCGGCAAAAATCCCGCCGTAAAAAACGGCGGCGTGTAAAAAATTCGGAATCCGCATAGTTGCATGGTAGGCCCGGTCACACTGGGACGCCAGTTCAGCAAATACGAGTAGACCGAATAGTCGATGGTGTGGTTGATCTGCGCTGAATCGTTAAAACTATTGCCGCTGGTGCCAGAAGTACTCACGCTAAACTCATCAACCAGTGTCCCGTACAGATCATAAATGGTAAACCAGGCGCTGCTGTCGCTGCCGCTGGTATCGTAATAGTACATACGCAGCGTATCGACAACTGCGCCCTGGGGCAGTATAGGGGTAATATTCCACACGGTTGATGCGTCACCGGCGCTTATGTGCACACAACTGCCACTACCGTTGACGGTATAGGAAACGTCATTTTCGCGCGGTTTCAGGGCGGAACCGGTTACGCGCCAGGATATCAGCGCATCCGGGGCGTCTGGGCTGTCCGGCACATCGTCCCGATCCAACGAAGCGGGATCATCGGTAGAGGAGAATTGGGCCGGGGAGGTCCCGGCGGGTGCTTCGGCGCTGGAATTCCAAAGATCGTCGGATCCATCGGCTTCCTGGGCTGTCACCTGTGCCAGCCGCCCGGCGGCCACCCACAGAATGACCAGACTGAAAACGGCCGTGATCCCCAAAATCAACATGGATTGAACAGAGCGGGTTTTCATCTTTTCTCCTTATGGTTGAACAAGAATTGGACTGATACAAATATTTTCTACGGACTAACGAGCTGCTCCCCAAGAATGCGAATGTGATGCGGAGGGAATACTTCTTAAATTGGGCAATTGTTTTTTTATTATAAACAGTTGACCATCGGTTTTGTCAACAATAATTCGGCCAGACTGAAGCAAGAGGGAAATTTCCCTGCTGCTGGCAGGAATGGGGCAGCGGTAATTGGATTGCCAGGTTGGGATAGCAGTTTGTGAAAACGCGTCGCTTTTGAGTCCGATTTGCCTGAATTGGCCCAATTTGTGAAGAGGCTGCATGAGCGCTGGCTCATCGCCAGCCATCAAAAGGACACGGATGAACACGAATTTTCGCGGATTTATATCCGCGTTTATCCGTGTCAATCCGTGTCCTATTTTCGAAGCAGGGAAATGAGCAGCGCCAACCCGAAGCCGGCCAAAATCAGGCCGGAGGCCAGATTGATGAGACGCAGAATGGTCGGGGAAAGGCGGGCGCGCACGGCCGTTACCACCCCGCACAACGTCAGCCACCACAACGCCGAGCCAAGAAAAACCCCGGCTACCAGCTGCAAACCTGCCCCAGCCCCACTTGCCTGACTGCCCAGACCAAAACCGGCAAAAACGGCCGTAAACGACAATATCGTCACCGGATTGGAGAGCGTGAGCAAAAAGGTGGAAGTGTAGGCAGCCAGGTAGCCCATATCCGATTGAGGCGCGTCAGCCAGGCCGTTGGCCATCGCCGGCTGGCGCATGGCTCTGAGACCGAGATAGACCAGGAATAAGCCGCCGAAGAGGCGCAGCCAGAGTTGTTGTTCGATGAGGAAGGTGGACACGGCCGTTAACCCCAAAGCCGCCACGCTGCCATAAAACGCATCGGCCGTGGCCGCGCCCAACCCGGACAACAATCCCACCAACAACCCGCCCACCAGCGTGCGCCGAATGGTCAGAACGCCAATTGGCCCCACCGGCGCAGCAATTGCCAGACCAAAAATCAGCCCTTGCCAGAATAATGAAACATCCATGATGGGCGCAATGGTAAGATCAGTTTGGCAAAACAGCTACCATTTGCCCCAGAACCAGGCCATTGTGGAGCAGGGTCGATAAGGTTTATTCTTCTACTTCCAGCCGAATCGAGCCGATGCCGCCGGTTACGTTCAGGTCTAGCTGCACCTCGGATTGATCATACAGGGCGTTGGTGTACACATCGCCGTTGCGTACCAGGCCATACACATCCACAGAGCCAAGCCCGGTAGACGTAACCACCCGTATCCCGACGTTGTTCGGCAGCTTTACCGTCGTTTCACCCACGCCGCCTTGCACCCTAATGTCGGCGCTTTCACGCCAATTGCCGGTCAGATCGATCGTTGTTTCGCCCACACCCATGTTCACGTCCAGGTTCGTCAGCCAGATATCACCCAAAACCAGCGTGCTTTGGCCCGCGCCCAAATCGATTTCCAGGTTTAGCGGTACGTCGTTGGCAAAACGGATGTCCCATTTGTAGTTCATGTCGCCGTCGGGCAGGCCGTTGATGCTGGTGACGCCTTCTGGCTGCTGTACCATCAGTTGGCCTTTGCTGCCGTTCACGTCATAGGTCACTTCTGGCTGCCAATCGGCAACGTTCGAAGTGAAGTCAGCGTCCATCAAGTTGGCTGCGCCGCCTTGAATGGATAGTTCGCCCACGCCCATTTTAATGGTCGCCTGAGCGGTTTCTGCGCCGCCCAGTTCAATGCTTTTGCTGATGGTTTCGGTTGGACCCACGTTGAACCGGTTGATGCAGCTGGTGAGGAAGAGGAGAACGGCCGTTACCCCCACAAATATCCACGCTTGTTTCATGTACTTCATCATAACCCTCCAGGTTGGTAATAAACGATTTGTGAAATAATACGCAAACGATTCCTGAATTGTTGCACACCTTGAAGGCAAAAAACAAGACCGATCGTGGAATCCGATCGGCCTTGGTGAACAAAAATTAAGTTGAAATAGCCGCTAGCTAAGAATTATCAGGAAAGATTATAGAGAGCGCCAAATTTGGTCCGCAAATAACGAATATACGGGTCAATAGACAATTCTCCACCCGTGACGCGCTCAATCAATTCGTTGGCCGTGAATTTGGCGCCGTGCTGGTAGATGTTTTCCTTCAGCCAGCCATGCAGCGTGGCAAATTCGCCCCGGCCAATTTCGGCCATAATGGCAGGTTGAGCGGCCAGCGCCCGATCAAAAAAGGCGGCGCTCATGATGTTGCCCAGCGTGTAGCCCTGGAAAGCCCCGCCAATTGTGCCGCTGTACCAATGAACGTCTTGCAGCACGCCGTCGCGGTTATCCGGCGCTTGCAGGCCCAAATCCGATTGGTAACGCGCCTGCCAGGCATCCGGCAGATCTTTAACGGCCAGGCTGCCTTCCAGCAGCGCCAGTTCCAGGTCAAAGCGAATCATCACGTGCAGGTTGTAGGTCACCTCGTCGGCATCGGTGCGGATGAGCGAGCGTTCGACGCGGTTGATGGCCCGGTAGAAGGTGTCGAGCGAGACAATGCCCAATTGCTCTGGGAAAGCAGCTTGAAGTTCGGGGTAATAATGCTGCCAGAAGGGCAGGCTGCGCCCAACCAGATTTTCCCACAAGCGGCTCTGGCTTTCATGAACGCCGGAAGATGCGCCGCTTGCCAGTGGGGTGCCATCCAGATTTTCGCTAACGCCCATTTCGTACATGGCGTGGCCCGCTTCGTGCAGGGTGCTGAACAGCGCTTCGCTCAGATCATTGGTTTTCACGCGGGTGGTGATGCGGATGTCGCCCAGGGCGAATTTGGTCATGAAGGGGTGATGGGTTTTGTCTTGCCGCCCGCCTTTGAAGTCGAAGCCGTAGGCCTCGATGACCTTTTTGCCAAACGCCAACTGGTCGGCTTCAGGGAAGGAATGGTGCAGGCAGCTGTTATCGGCTTCTGGTTGGGCGATGATGGCCTGGACAATAGGAACCAGTTGGGTGCGCAGTTCGCTGAACAGGGCGCGGACCGATTCGGCTTTCATGCCTTCATCGGAAAAGTCGATGAGGGGATCGGCGATGTGGTCGTAGCCGGGGAAACAATTGGCGATCTGGCGGCTGAAGTCGAGGGTTTTTTCCAGGTAGGGCTGCACGGCCGTAAAATCATTGGCCGGCCGCGCCTGAGTCCACGCCTGGTAAGTCGCCGCTGAATGTTGGAAAAACGCGCCGAGCAGGGCGGCGGGAACTTTGGTGGATTTGTCGTATTGGCGGCGGGTGACACGAATGAGGCTGGCGTCGTCGCTGTCGTAGGGCAGGGATTCGGCATACGGCCGTAAATCATCCAACAGCTTGCCAATTTCCGGGTCGATAAACTTTTCGTGCGCCAACTGGCTGAGGGTGGCGAGCTGGCGGCCACGGGCAGCCGCTCCGGCTGGGGGCATGTAGGTTGCCTGATCCCAATTCAAAACGGCCGTCGCGCCATTCAAATCGTCAATTTCTAGCAGGCGTCGCTTTAATTCTGCGAGCTTCTTTTCCATGGGAATTCTCCTAAACATATGCTGAATCAGTGTGGTTAATGGGCAAATGCTACCCCAATCACGGAAGATGTCAATCCTGAAAGGACATACAGGACTGTTGGGACAGTCCTCAAATCAAAAAACCGCACCCCGGATTGCTCAGAGATGCGGTTTCGCTTATGGATTGCCAAAAGATGTTAGTTGGTTTCCCAACGAGTTACTTCGGCTTCAATTTCCAGCTCGCCCAGGGCGCGAGCGATGGAGATGCGATGGTGACCATCGCGGACAAAGTAGTTGCTGCCGATTTGCACCAGCTCTACCGGCGGAATCGGCTTGCCCATTCTGCGGGCGGTGGCGACGCCGACCCAGCGGTCTTCGTCGTGCTGTTGGCGGGGCAAAAAGTCGATGTCGTAGTCGGCGGCGCGCCCTTCGCTGCCGGTGATTTGCGCCAGCGGGACCAGACGCACACCCAGGTAATGACGGCCGTTCACCTGCCCGTAAGCATTCAAATTGAGCAGTTCGCGGCGGCTGCCCTTGAGCCAGGCGCAAAATTGACGCCACTTGGCCGTCATCGCCAGCCGCGAGAAGACCTTGGCGTAGTGGGAACGAGTGGCTTCGTAGGCGGTGGCTTGCGAATGAATGATCCCTTGGGGATTGATTTGTAGATTACCTAACATGATGTTCTCGCTCCTTTTGTCAGTTTTCGATGTGTTTGTTATCGATATTGACAGTTTAGGCGACGGCCGTTTGCCCTTCGTTGCGCCGGCCGTTTCGGAAAACGTTTCGGCGAGCGACTTTGCCCAACTCGGTCAGTTGCCTGCCTTTTGCGTTATAATTTGCCCTGGAACGAGGTGAAAATTGGCTCAACTACGGCTTTGTTTTCTTGGCGCGGCACAAATCAACCTGGATGGACAGGCGGCGGGAACCGATCGGCGAAAAGCGGTGGCGCTGTTGGCCTACCTGGCGGTAACGGCCTTGCCCCACAGCCGCGAATCCCTGGCGGCCCGCTTCTGGCCGGAAGCCGACCAATCGCGCGCATTGGCCTACCTGCGCCGCACCTTGTGGGAAATCAACCAGATGATCGGCGAAGGCTGGCTGCTGGTAGAGCGCGATCAGGTCACTTTTTTGCCCCAACCTGACGCCTGGGTTGATGTGGCCGCTTTTCAATCCGGCTGCGCCGCCGGGGACGAGACAGGGTTGGAAACGGCCGTTGCCCTCTACCGGGGCGACTTTATGGCCGGGTTTACCCTGCGCGACGCGCCCGATTTTGACGCCTGGCAGTACGATCAGGCAGAACGGTTGCGCCGCCAATTCGGCGACGCTTTGCAGCGACTGGCGCAGGGAGCAGGGGAAAAGGGGGCCTGGGAAACGGCCGTGTCCCACGCCCGGCGCTGGCTCTCGTTGGACCTGTTGAACGAAGCCGCCCACCGGCTGCTGATGCGCCTCTACGCGCAAATGGGCCAGCGCGCCGAGGCGATTCGCCAGTACGATTTCTGCGTGCAAACCCTGGCTGAGGAGCTGGGCATCGCACCGGAACCGGAAACGACGACATTGCTGGGCCAGATTAAAGCGGGTCAATGGGCCGCCACGCCAACCCAACCACCTTCTGGCGCACGAAATGCGGTGGTAGAAGGGGAAACGGCCGTGCCGCCCAAACCATCGCGCTCCTATCTGCCCGCCCAACTGACCCCCTTTGTCGGGCGGCAAGACGAACTGGCGGAAATTAGCCGCCTCTTTGCCGACCCCGCCTGCCGCCTGCTGACCCTGGTTGGTCCTGGCGGCAGCGGCAAAACGCGCCTGGCCTTGCAGTTGGCCAGACGCTACGTGAATGGTGAGCGCGCCGTTTTTCCCGATGGCGTCTATTTTGTGCCCCTGGCTCCCCTCACCGCGCCTGATTTCATCCTGGCGGCGCTTACCTCTGCCCTGCGCCTGAACTTCTTTGCTGAAAGCGAAATCCCCCGCCAGCAGCTGCTAGACATTTTGCGCCACCAATCGCTGCTGCTGGTGCTGGACAATTTCGAGCATTTGCTGTCCGGCGAAGGCGTCCAGCTGCCGGCCGACATTCTGACGGCCGCGCCCGGCGTAAAAATCCTGGCCACCTCGCGCCTGCGCCTGAACGTGCGCGGCGAACAGGTGTACCAGGTAGCCGGTATGAAAACGCCGCCGCCAGAACTGGCCGCCCAGGCCAGCGCCGCCGATTACAGCGCTGTCAGGCTGTTTGTGCAGAGTGCGCGCCGCGTCTCGCCCGATTTTGCCCTGACACCGGATAATCAGATGGCGATTATTCGCATTTGCCAGTTAGTGAATGGCCTGCCTCTGGGAATCGAACTGGCCGCCGGCTGGCTGGCCCTGCTGTCGCCGGACGAGATTGTGGCGGAGATGGCGTCCAGCCTGGATTTTCTGGAAACGACGCAACACGACGTGCCGGAACGGCAGCGCAGTTTGCGGGCGGTGTTTGATTATTCCTGGCGGCTGTTGACGCCGCCGGAACAGCAAATTTTTGCGGCCTGCTCGGTGTTTTATGGCAGTTTTTCGCGGCAGGCGGCGCAGGCCGTTACCGGCGCTTCGCTGCGTGACCTGATGGGTCTGGTAACCAAGTCGCTGCTGTGGCGGGAGGAAAACGGCCGTTTCCAGATTCACGAACTGCTGCGCCAATATGCCCACGAACGGTTAACGGCCGTGCCCGCAACGCTCCAGGCCGTCTGCGACCGGCACAGCGCCTATTTCAACCAGTTTCTGCGCGAGCAGGGCGAGGCCATGAAAGGCCCCAACCAAAAAGAAACCTTTGACCTGGTGGAATTGGAGGAAGACAACATCCGCGCCGCCTGGTTGTGGGCGCTGGCGCAGGGGGATTTTGCCCGCGTGAATGCTTCGTTGGACGGCCTGCTGATTTTTTACTCGGCGCGCGCCCTGATGAGCGATTTTCACGCATTGTTGAGTGTGGGCGTGGAGCGGTTGGATACGGCCGTGGCCGGCGGCGACGATACGCCCGAAACCTGGCGCACGCTGTTTTACCTCCTGGTGCTGAGTACCTGGTCGCTGAATTATGAACTCACCAGCCAGAAAACACGCGCCTTATGCCAGCGCGCCCTGGCGCTTTTGCCCAAAATCGAGGAATCTGTGCAGGCCACGCTGCCTTATGCCTACCTGGCGCTCATCAGCGCCTGGCATCTGGACATGGAAGCCGGGCTGGCCATGTTTACCCGGTGTCTGGCTCTGCTGCGTGAAAAAGGAGATGCGTGGGAAACGGCCGTGGCCCTCAACATTTACGGCGGCTCGCTCATCGACCTCACCCGCTGGGACGAAGCGCGCCAATACCTGGGCGAATCCATCAACCTCAGCCGTCAGATTGGCAACCGGCTGCAGTTGGCCCAAAATCTGCAAACGATGGGCTATCTGGAAGCCATCCGCCGCAATTACGACGAAGCCTTTCGCCTGCTGGAGGAGTGCCAGGGCATCTACCAGGCGCTCAATGTGCCGCGCGGCGCAGCTTCCGTCCTGTATAACATGGGCGACACCAGCATCTCCGCCGGCCAGTATCGCCAAAGCATCCAGCAGTACCGGGCATCGGCCGAGCTGTACGAAACGGTCGGCGAACAAAAGATGGTGGCCAGCATGTACTCCTGGCAAAGCATCGCAGCTTCCCGTTTGGGCGATTTCGATCTATCGCTGGCCTTACGGCAAAAAAGCCTAGACGGCTTCGCCAAGATCAAAGATGAGGGCGGCCTGGCCTGGGCGCATTGGGAATGGGGCGAACTACAGCGTATTCTGGGGGATTTGGCCGCTGCCAGGGAAGCATATGACAAGGCTCACGCTATTTTCCAGGCCCAACATATGGCGGTTGGTCTGGGCTATTACTATCGCGGTTTGGGGGAGTTGGCCTTTGGCCGGCAGGATTGGCCGGCGGCGCAAAGCCAGTATGAAAAGAGTTTGACGTATCTGACCGATGCCCATAATCCGTGGATCAGGGCTTATGTGTTGTGCCAACTGGCTCGCGTTTGGGTGCGGCGGGGAGATTTAACCCAGGCAGGCGGGCTGTTTGCGCAGGCCATGGAGCAGGCAATGATGCAGGGCGACAAGGGCTTAACGCTGTTTGTATTGGCGGGCATGGTTGAATTGCGTTACGCAGAAGGGCAGCGTCCGGAAGCCATTGCCCTGGCCGCTTATGTACGCTCGCATCTGGCGACATTTTGGGAGGCGAGAGAGTGGATTAAGGCATGGCTGGCGGAAAAAAGCCAGGAGTTGCCGCCGGAGGAATTGGCGTTGGCCTTAAACGCAATGTTGGATTTGTCGCTGGATACGGTGGTGGTCAGCGCACGGGCGGCGTTAGGATCGGACTCCTTGCTAGGCCAGGCGCAAAAAACAAGCGGCTAACAGCCTAGGACTGCTCGTTTTCTTCAGTTTGGTTGGCGGTGGTGTGGCGGGCTTCGATGCGGGCGACGAGAATCCGGCCTGTGATTAAGGCGATTCCGGCTAACGCCCCAATGGTTCCCCAAGTCGATCGGCTGAATTCCAGGCCGTAAGCGCCGATCATGGTGAGGATGATGGCGCTGGGGAGCCGGCCCAAAATGCTGGCGGCCAGGAATTTTGCGCCGGAGATGCCGGATAATCCGCCGACAAAGTTCATCGCATCGGTGGGGAAGACAGGCAGGACGAAGGCGATGGTGAAAAAGAAGAAACCTTGTTTTTCGCCGATGCGATACCAGCGATCGAGCAGTTCTTTATCGACAAGACGTTCGACTAACGGCCGTCCCATCCACCGCGCCAGGGCAAACGCCAGTTGACTGGCGGCGACAATGCACACCATATTCAAAACCAGGGCAGGCCAGAAGCCATACACGTATCCGGCGGCGATGAGAAAAACGTGGCCGGGGATAAATGCGATGATGACTTGCACCAGTTGAGCCACAGCCAGGACCAATGGACCGAGTGCGCCGTAACTTTTCAGGTAGGCGCTGACTGCTTCCTGGTCGCCGACCAGGGATAACAGCTCCAGGGCGGGCTGGCGGATTTGCCAGAGTAAGATGCCGGTAAGGAGAATGGCCAGGCCAAGGAGAAATCGGCGGCGGGTAACGGCCGTTACCCGCGCAGGTTTATCTCTTCCTGGCGGCGAAACAGGCAAAATTGCGGTGAAAAGCTGGTTTAATTGTTGCCGAAGCATCTGCATATTAAACTTGGAATTTGTCGAAGCGGCCATAAGATTCTCGATTCTCTTAGTTTATTGCCCAGCAAGCCTCAATTCGACAACAGTTCGCCGGTTCCGTTTGTATAATCTTTGTCGCGTAAAAAAAACTCCAGCGCGGATGGCAGGCGGCGTTCCCAGGCGGCTTCGTTGTGCGCCGCCCACTTTTCTTCCACATGCAGCAAGTCGCGCTGCGGCCGGTAGCCTTTGTTGACCAATATCCGTTTCAGGCGGCGCACGCTGGCATAGTAGCGCCGCGATTGGGTGCGTGGGCGAGTGGTTTCGTGGTTGGCGTCGCCGTATTCGCGCGTGCCGGCATCCAGATAAAGGCGGCCGGGGTTAAACTCGGCTTCGCCCACGTAGGCCAGCATGGCGTAATCGGCAAACCAGAGCGATGGACTCATCACTCCGGCGAAACCGAAGACGGCCGTATGAGCAAAAAAGGCGTACAAACTAATCAGCCCGCCCATGGACGACCCCATGATGCCGGTATGCCGCTTGTCTGGCAAGGTGCGAAAATCCTGGTCGATCTGCGGTTTGAGCGTGTGGACGATAAAACCCAGGTATTCATCCCCTTTGCCGCCGCCGTACCCGGCGTGATGAAATGGGCTGTATTCGTCCATGCGGTGCTGGCCCATGTTGGGAATGCCCACAACAATGGCTTCTAATTGTTGTTCATAGGCCAGCCGTTCCATGGTTTCATCAACGCGCCATTCACCGGCAAAACTAAGGGCGTTATCAAATAGATTTTGGCCGTCGTGCATGTAGAGCACCGGATAGCGCCGGTCGCTGTGGGCGTAAGACGGCGGCAAATAGACAAAAATATCGCGCCGGTTACGCAGGCGCGGGCTGAGAATGCCTTGGGTTACCTTTAGGGTTCCTGTAACGGTGTGATATCCGTGATAGATCGTTTCGTAAGCGTGCCATTTTGTTTTCTGCAAAGTTATTCTCCGATTCAAAAGGGTGGTTTGTGTTCACCCGCGAAAGTGGCGGGTAATTTTCCCTTTTTTTTACGATCCGTCCAATCCTGTTTTGAATTCGCTAAAAATCGGATTAGTATCTGGCGGGCACAAACGGCCGTGCCGTTACAATTAGGCCAGTTTAAACCCAGGCAGCGAGGATGAACGATGGACGACGAACGCAAGGAAACACCGGAAGAATTGCAGGCGCAGCAAGAGGAGCGTGAGCGGCTGATTGAACACCGCCTGCGGCTGCGTTTTGACCGGCCAAATTTGATTGAGGATTTGATTGAAGACGGCCGTCAGCAAGGTTTGTTCGATAATCTCCCCGGCAAAGGCAAGCCGCTAAACCTGAACCAAAATCCTTACAGCGCCAACAATGAAATAGCCAACAGCCTGTTGAAAGATAACCAGATGGTGCCCGCCTGGTTGGCCCAACGCAACGGCATTCAGGAGCAAATCGACGCTTTTCGCGTGCAGGTAATCCGCGTCTGGCGGCGTTATGAACAGGAATATCGGTTTGCTCTGGACGAAGGGATTCGCAGTGGGCTGATTATTGGTTGGGATGATGAAGTGCGGAAATTGGACGAGAAAGCGGCGCAGATTAATAAGCAGGTGGAAAGTTATAATTTGAAACGGCCGTTAGAAAATCTGGAGATCTACAAACTGCGACTGGAAGAAGAACTGGGTCGCGCCGGCGCCCGCCGCTACCTGCGCGATATGTCTGGTCTTTGATGCGTGATGCGTGATGCGTGCCCAAAAGCGCATCACGCATCACGCATCACACTGCTTACACAGTAATCTGGTCGGCAAAAAGCTGCAATTTTTTGCTCCCAATGCCGGTAACCTGGGTCAGCGATTCGACGGTGGGGAAGGGGCCATGTTCTTCCCGATAGGCGATGATTCGCTGCGCAATGCTGGTTCCTACCCCCGGTAAGATTTCCAGGTCGGCCAGAACGGCCGTGTTCACATTCACCAGCGCACCATCTGCCTGTTTCGCCGCAGCCGCCGGCTTGGGCAAGGCCTCTACCTGCCGCGCCAACTCCAGCAAGTTGTCAAATTCCGCATAAAAAGCATCCATGATGGCATCCGGGTCCGGGACCAGCCCTTCGTCGGTGTTGACGCCGACAAACACTTTGCCATTGTAGCTGATGATGCTCAGTCCTAACGCCACTCGGCCAGACTGCGGCACCCAGGCCATGATTCCAGCCAATTCTTTCCCGGCAATGTACAGAGGCATTTGCGGTCCTGGCACGTTGGTCATTACCACCGTCGCCTTGCTGCCAAACATATCTACCATCCGGGTCTGTGCTTCCGCCGGCGACATGCCAATCCCCTTCAGAATGCCAAAGGCGACCACTGCTTCAGGCGTATTTTTCAATTCTTCCATCCGCCGCCGCACCTCAACCAGACGGTCCAATGGATCGCCTATGTTCACGGGCAGCGTCAGATAAATGATGCCAAACTGGTTGCCCAGCTCTTCCATTTTTTCCGGCGGCCGGATATTGACAGGCATGGCTGCCCGGAAGCTTACCCCGTCCACGGGTGCGCCGCGCTGTTGCATGTAGGCGCGCACTGCGCCGGTCATCGCCGAGACCAATACGTCGTTGACTGTGCCGCCGGTGACGTTTTTGATGGCTTTCACTTCGGCCAGGGACAGCGGTCTGGACCAGGATGCGCGTTTGGAAACGCCCAACTCGCCCTTGAACAATGTCTTGGGATCAGGCGTACGGAAGATGAGGCGGCCGGCGGCCAGCGCCGCTTCGGTGCCTTGCACGGCCCTATCCACGGCATGAGAGGGGTTATTGACGGTTTCCAGCCCTTCATGGACCAGCAGGCCGGTGACGTCGCGGGCGGTGTGCACGGCCGTCGACGCCTGCCGCGCCAACGACCCCAATAAACCGAAACGGCCGCTTCGCTCACGCCGGGTTTCGTCGGTTTGCACGGTGGGGTGCTGCCGGGAGGCCTCGGGGGACGTGTCGGCCATGGACAGCAGCACGTACATCAGGGCAATGCCATCGGCGATGGCGTGATGCAGCCGGGACATAATGACCGTACCTTGTTCGTAGCCTTCGATGAAGTGACACTGCCACAACGGTTTGGTGTAGTCGAGGGGCGTACTCATCAGGTCGCTGATCATGTTTTGCAGCGTGTGGTAGTCGCCGGGGGCCGGCAAGGCGACGCGGTGAATGTGGGCGTTGATGTTGAAGTTGGGGTCGAATTCCCACTGTGGGCCGGCTAACGGCCGTTTCGGATGCACCACGCGCTGCCGAAAGCGGTCAAATCGCAGCCAGCGGTGTACCACGACCTGAATAAATTCATCAAAATCCAACACCTCATCAAAGGTCAAAATGCCGGAAACCATCATGAGGTTGGTGGGGTCTTCCATTCCCAACCAGGCGGCGTCTACACTGGAAAGCGCTTCTCGTTTAGCCATTTGCTCCTCTCCTGAAGATGATCATATGCCAGTCGTCTTTAAATTGTGATGTGGTCCTTAATGAGCGCTAATTTGGATTCGTTGATGCCGGTGACGTGGGTGAGATCCTGAACGGTGGTGAAACGGCCGTTTTCCTCACGGTAGGCCACAATCCGCTCCGCCATCGTCCGGCCGATGCCCGGCAAAACGTCCAGGTCGGCGGCGCTGGCCAGATTGATATTAATCTGGGCCGTGATGGGCGCTTTGGCGGCCGCTTCTTCTTCGATCTGACGCACCAGGTCTAACAGCGCCTCAAACTCTTCATAAAAATAATTGATAATTTCATCCGGGTTTGGAACCAGACCGGTGTCGGTGTTCACGCCTAGATACACTTTGCCGGCGTAGCTGAGAATGGAAATGCCCAACGCCACGCGGCCGGCTTGCGGAACCCAGAACATCAGGTTTTCAATCTTTTTACCGGCCAGATAGAGTGGGATGGGCGGGCCGGGGACGTTGGTCATAACGGCCGTTGCCTTGCTGGCAAACATAGACACCGACTGCGCCTGCACCTCCGGCGGCGACATGCCAATCGCGTTCAAGATGCCAATAGCCACTGCCGCTTCCGGCGTGTTTTTCAGCTCATCCATGCGCTTGTGTATCACCTGCAAGCGATCAAACGGATCGGCTATGCCCACCGGCAAGGACAGATACACAATGCCAAATTTGTTGCCCAGCGTGCCCATCTCTTCTTGTTTACGCAGATTTACCGGTACGGCCGCGCGGAAATTGAGGCCGTCGACTGTCTGATTTCGCGCCAGCATATAGCGCCGTAACCCGCCCACCATGGCGGCAATCAACACGTCGTTCACCGTCGTGCCGGTGATGCTTTTGATGGCTTTGACTTCTTTTAAGCGCAGGGGCTTAGACCAGGCAGCGCGTTTGGAGACGCCTAATTCGCCCCGGAAAATGGTCGGCGGATCGGGCGTGCGAAAGACCAGGCGGCCGGCGGCAACGGCCGCGTCCGTTCCCTGAATGGCCAGATCCATAGCTCGAGAAGGATTGCTCAAGGTTTCCAGCCCTTCGTTGACCACGCGGCCGGTCAGACGGCGTGTCGTCCTCAGGGTCGAACCCGCCTGCTTAAACAGCGCGCCCACCATCCCGCCGCGCGCGCCTGCCGCTTTTGGCTCCTCAACGACTGCAGGATGGTTCAGCGAAGCTTCTGGTGTCATATCGGTCAGCGAGAGCAGCACGTAGATCAGAGCCATCCCGTCGGCCACGGCATGGTGCAGGCGCACAATCACCGCGCAGCCTTCGCCAAAATTTTCCACCAGATGCATTTGCCAGGGCGGTTTGGTGAAATCCAGCGGCGTGCTCATCAGGTCGCTGACCAGTTCTTGAAGCGCAGCCTGGTTGCCAGGGGCGGGCAGAGCAATGCGATGGATATGGGCATTGAGGTCGAAATCTTCATCATCTTCCCAGTAGGGCGCTGCCAGCGGCAGGCGATTTTGCACGATGCGTTGGGTGAAGCGATCAAATTTCAGGAAACGTTTTCGCAGCACCTCTTTGATGACTTCCAGTTCCACGACCTCTTTGAAGGTCAGGATGCCGGTTACCATCATGAGGTTGGTTGGGTCTTCCATGCCCAGCCAGGCGGCGTCTACATTGGATAATGGTTCGCTTTTTGCCATGCAGCTTCTCCGGTATGTTTTGTAGGATGAAGATTGAAGGAAGGAATTTTCCAGTCCCCTTATCAGTATAACGCAATTCGGATTTCAGGTGAAACGCTGTCGAGATTAATTTGTCGTCTTACTGGCCGGCATGGTTAAGTTGGCAAGATGTTCGGCGCGGCTGTGATAGTGCAGCCGCCAGGTTTCGCGGGTGGGGTGTTCCACCAGTTCGAAGCGGGTGATGCCGGTGTTTTTGGTCCATACTTCGCAGCGCCGCCAGGGACCAATGTTGAAAACGTGGTCATAGGTTAGTTCGATGACGCCGCCGTGGCAGACAGCCACGACGATTTCGCTGCGGTGTTTTTCGATGAGGCTTTCGATGAACATGCCGACGCGCACGCGGAAGTGCATCAGGCTTTCGCCGTTGTCGTAGTCGGGGGTGATGGAAGAAAACGGCCGTTCCGATCCCCAATAATCGCTGTATTCCGGCAAACCATCACTCGGCCAGGGGGTGTGGTCCAGGCGGTTGTTGCCAATCTCGCGCAGGCGATCATCCGGCTGAATGGTCAGGCCGTAGGCGGCGGCCAGCGGCGCGGCCGTTTCTTGCGCCCGTTTCATGGTGCTGGCATAGAGGGCGTCCACGTGGGTCAGGTGGTCGGGCAGCCATTTTGCCAGGGCGGCCGCCTGTTGTTGGCCCAGGTCGGTCAGCCCGGCGTCCATGTTGCCCTTGTCCCAATCCGGTAGATTGACATAGCTTTGACCGTGACGAATCATGTAGAGTTGCATAATAAATTCCTGGTAAATGTTTAAGATTCTCTGGTAAGACCCTAAGGGTTTGAGCGCCAAAAGGTCTGGTTATTCAGGAGCAAAACCCTTAGGGTCCGGGAAGACCCTAAGGGTTTGAGTGCCAAAAGGTCTAATTGTTCAGGAGCCAACCCTTAGGGTCTGGTTGGCTTTGGTTGGTCTGACGGTTCTGCGGGCAGACGTTGGGTCAGATCAGCCAGATCGGCGCGCATCTGAGCCAGGTGGGGGTAATCGGGTTGGTTGGCCATCTGCCGTTGGAGGGGCCAGATTCCGGCGGCAAATTTGGCCATTTCCGTGAAGGCTTCCGCCGCCAGATCCGTTTCGCCGAGATTTTCCAGGCTGCGCCCCAGGTAATAATAGGTTTGCAGATCGTATTCGACGATGGGCAGTGTGCTTTGGGTGGCCGAGGCCAACGAATCGGCGGCGGCGTCAAACTGCCCCAGGCGATACTGCGCCAGTCCCAGGTGATAGTAGTAGAGGGCGTAACTGGGAGCCAGGTCGAGGGCACGGCCGTATACGTCGGCGGCTTCGGCAAACCGTTCTTCGGCCAGGTAGGTTTGGCCGAGGGTGTTCAGGGCGGGGTGGGCTTTGGGGTTGCGCTCGATGGCTGCCAAGGCGTCTTTTTCGGCGCGCAAAAAGTCTAATTTGGTGAGGTAAATCATGGCGCGCAGCTGGTAAGACTGCCAGTATTCCGGCCGGGCATTGATGGCGCGGTTGACGAGATCGAGGGCGGCTTCGATACGGCCGTTCTGGAAATGGCGCAGCGCAAAGCGGAACGAAATCGGGGTTTCGATGACCCGCTGCAGGACCAACAAAATCATCGACACCCCCACGCCCAGCAGCGTGTAGGTGGCGCTGCCGTAAACCATGCCCAGGGCGATGCCAATCAGCGCCGGAACAGCCAGCAAAATGGCCAAACGGCGCACCCGCCGCGTGGCGTTGCGCGTCCAGATAAACAGAAAAATGAACATCCCCAGCCCAACGAGCAGGGTAACGACGGCATAAAACTGCCCCGGCAGCAGCAAATAGGCCACCAGCCCCGCCAGCCAGACGACGAAGGTGATGCCCACAGGCAGCAGCAAGCTGGCGCGCATTTCTTGCCGCCGGCGGGCTGTTTTTTGTTCTTTCATTCGGCTTTGTTGCGTCATAGTTCGATGAATGTGGAGACTAGAGATTGGAGATTGGAGATTTGGCAAGTCTCCAGCCTCCAGTCTTAGCCTCTCGCCTCAGGTTATTGACAAAATTCGACGGCCGTTTCCGCCAAAATCTGCGCCAGATCCAGCACGGATTGTACCTCAACCCACTCTTCATCACTATGCAGCCCGGCCCCGACAGGTCCCATCAGCACAGTGTCGATGCCCGCGGCCGCCAGGATGGCAGCGTCGGTCCAGAAGGTGGCTCCGGTGTGGGCGGGCGGCTGGCGCAAAACGGCCGTGCTTGCCTGTGCCAGCGCCTGCACAATCGGCGCGTCGGCGGCAACCTCAAACGGCTCGCGGTCGAAAAACGGCCGTACCGTGGCCCGAAACGCCGGATCAGTCGCCGCCAGCCGGTCGATGATCGCCTGGAGTTCAGCTGTGGCCTGGGCTACCGTCTCGCCGGGGATGGTGCGCCGCTCCAGCTTCAGGATGCAGCGCGCTGGATAGACGCTCAATTCGCTGCCGCCCTGCACCAACGAGGCATGGATGGAGGGCGGCCCGGCCAGCGGGTGCGGCAGGCGCTGCAGCAGTTCCTGGCCCAAGGCTTCCAGTTCCACCAGGAAGCGGCCCATGTGGCTGATGGCGTCCACGCCCTCGTTGTAGCGGCTGCCGTGGGCGGCGCGGCCGGTCACTGCCACCTCATACCAGATGAAGCCGCGATGGGCGCGGCAAAGGCTCATGTCGGTCGGTTCGGTGACGATGGCGGCGTCGGCGGTGACGTGGCGCACGAGATCGTCTGTGCCGATGCTGGCGTATTCTTCGTCGGCCACGGCCGTTAGCAGCACGTCCCCGGCCAACTGCACCCCGCCATCAACCAGCGCTTTGACGGCGGCCATCATGGCCGCCAGACTGCCTTTCATGTCTTGCGACCCACGGCCGTACAAACGGCCGTCGCGCACTACCGCGCCAAATGGGTCGGCCATGCCGCCCACGCCCACCGTGTCCATATGGGCGTTCAGGAGGAGGGAACGGCCGTTGCCCGTCCCTTTCAGCAGACCCACCACGTTCATTCGCCTGGGGCCGAGGTCGTAGGTGGTCACTTCCAGGCCCATGGCTTGCAGCGCCTGGGCGACGTAGGCGGCGACGGCCGTTTCGCCGGCGCCATTGGGCGACAGTTCTGGGTTGACGGAGTTGATCTGCACCAGATCGGTTAACGTCTGGACAGCGTAAGTTGAATCGATGGACATGCTCATGGTCGGTTCCCTCGTTTAGTTGGGTCTCGTTATCGGCGGATTATACCGCTAACGGGGGCAAACTGGCAGGTGCAGGATTTGCCGCCGGGGCGCGAAGACCCTGGCAGCCTGACGCCGCCGGGTAAATCCTGGGTTCATGCGTTTAGCCCTGGTCTCGGGGCGTCGTTTTCAGTCTGGGGCTTTGGCTCAGATTCTTGGGGGATAAACGGAGATGGGTCCAATCTCCTTGGCGGTAAAAAATAATCGTGTTTGCGTTTTCCCTCCCCTCAATCCCCTCCCGAAGGGAGGGGAAGTCCGGCTCCGTCGCCCTTTGGGAGAGGGCTGGGGAGAGGGGGGTGTTTAGCGGGGTTCGGCCCAGACCTGGGCCAGATGGACGCACATTTCCGTGGCGCGGGCCATGTCTTGCAGCGTCACCCACTCCAGCGGACCGTGGCAGTTGTGCATGCCGGTGAACAGGTTGGGCGTGGGTAGCCCTTTGGCCGTCAGCCAGGAGCCATCTGTGCCGCCGCGAATGGGCCGGGAGATGAGGGGGATGCCGGTCTGTTCCAGCGCTTTTTCGGCCATTTCCACCGGCGTTTTGTCTTTTTCCAGCCAGTAGCGCATGTTGCGGTACTGCGGCGTGACGGTCACTTCGACCCGGGCGCGGGGTTCGGCGGCCTGGATGCGGGCAGCGGCGGCGCGAATCTGGTCGCTGTAGGCCTGCAAGCCTTCCACCTCAAAATCGCGCAGGATGAATTGCAGTTCGGCGGCGGCGGCCGTGCCCTTCAGGCTGTAGAGGAAGATGAACCCCTGACGGCCGTCGGTCGTTTCCGGCGTGTCCGTGTCCTGCGGCAGCTGCTGGATCAGGTTGGAAGCCAGCAGCAGGGCGTTCACCAGCACGTCTTTGGCCGTGCCGGGATGGGTGGAAACGCCGGTAATCGTCACCACGGCCTTGTCGGCGGAGAAGGTTTCGTAGGTCACTTCGCCCGCGTCGCCGCCGTCCAGGGTGTAGGCCACGTCGGCGCCTAAATCGGCCAGGTTCATGCGGGCCACGCCTTTGCCGATTTCTTCGTCGGGGGTGAAACAGAGGCGGATACGGCCGTGCGGAATCTCCGGGTGGGCCAGCAAATGCTCGGCCATGGTCATGATGATGGCGACACCGGCCTTGTCGTCGGCGCCCAGCAGCGTCGCGCCGCTGGCGGTGATGACGTCTTCGCCGATTTTACCGGCCAGTTCGGGCGAGTTGGCGGCGTTTAGGACCTGGGTGGGGTCGTCGGGTAGGGTGATCGGACGGCCGTCGTAATTGCGGTGAATGAGGGGTTTAACGGCCGTGCCGCTAAACGCCGGAGCGGTATCCACGTGGGCCAAAAAAGCGACCGTGGGGAGCGTGTCGGCGGGAATGGTGGCCGGAATCGTGCCCATCACGCAGGCGTAATCGGTCAGGAGGACATCTTCTAGGCCCAGGGCGCGCATCTCATCGGCCAGCAAGCGTAATAAATCGAGCTGTTTGGCGGTGCTGGGAACGGCCGTTCCCTTTTCGTCGCTTTGCGTATCGATCTGCACGTAACGGACAAATCTTTGTTCGAGTTGGTTAAGAAAAAACTGCTGCATGTAAATTCCTTAAGTAAGAGTTTAGATCTGGTTTGTTACCGCTGTCCGGTTACGTACGGCCGATCTCTGCCAATCGGCGAATGCTTTTTGCGAATTGGGACCTACTGTTGCGTCTCCTGGGTCATGAAGGCGATCTGACATATGCGGAGGAATTCGCCCACACTCCAGGCTTTGGCGATGCAGCCGCGGGGTGTAAAGGGCGGATCGCCATCGAAAACGTCGGCGATACTGCCAACGCCATAGTCGGAAAGGTGATGAAACAGGGGAACCAGGAAGGTTTGCGCCTGTTCCAGGTCATTATAAACGCGCAGATGCGCCTGGACAAATGGTCCCAGGAGCCAACTCCAAACGGTGCCCTGGTGGTAAGCGGCTGCCCGCTGCCAATCGTTGCCGCCGTAGCTGCCGATGTAGCCGGGGTCGCTGCGGGTGAGGGTGCGCAGCCCGTGGGAGGTGAGCAGGTGACGGCTGCATACATCGACGACTCGTTTTTGTTGTTCGGGCGGCAGGGGGCTGTAGGGGAGGGAGACGGCGAAGAGTTGGTTGGGTCGGAGACGGCCGTCGTGGGTTTTGCTGCCGTCTGCCCCGGGCACGTCGATGATGTCGTAGCAGTAGTTGTGTTCGGTGTCCCAAAAGCGAGCGAAGCCGGTTTTGGCTTTTTGGGCCATTTCCTGGTAATTGGGGCTTTCGTAACCGAACATGGCGGCAAATTCAGCCATGATGGAGAGGGCGTTGAACCAGAGGGCGTTGACTTCCACCGGTTTGCCGATGCGCGGGGTGACGACCCATTCTGCAGTTTCGGCGTTCATCCAGGTGAGGCGGTGGCCTTCTTCGCCGGCGAACAGCAGCCCATCTTGCGGATCGACGCCGATGTTGTAGCGGGTGCCGCGCTGGTGCCAGGCGATGATGTCCTGGAGGGCAGGAAATAGTTCGCGGACGAGTTGGGTGTCTTTGGTGGCTGTGTAGTAGGCGTGGATGGCCAGGAAATACCAGAGGGTGGCGTCAACGGCGTGGTATTCGGGTTTGTCGGCGCCATCGGGGAAGCGGTTGGGCAGCATGCCCTGGTCGATGAAGTAGGCGTAGGTGCGCAGGATGGTGGCGGCGTCTTCAAACCGACCGGTGGTGAGCAGCAGGCCGGGCAGGGCGATCATGGTGTCGCGGCTCCAATCGCTGAACCAGTGGTAGCCGGCAAGAATGGAACGGCCGTTGGGGCGGGTGGGTAACGGCCGTTTGACGACAAACTGGTCGGCCGCCAGGATGAGTTGATCGATGTATGGTTTGTAAGCAGGATCGGAGCAGGTGTATTGGGCTTTGGCCAGCAAGGAAGCTTCGTATTGTTGGCGTTCGGCAAAAGCCGCAGCGCCATCCATGTTAGGTCTGGCTTCGGTGCTGAAGACGAAGGTAACGGATTCGCCCGGCTGAAGCGTAACTTCAAAATCACCGGCATGTAAATGATCTTCGATGGCGTCCAGGCCGCGATTGGCTTCGCGCATGAGGAAGAAGCGACGGTACCAATCGTGTTGGGCTGTGGCGACAGCCCGGTCGCTGAGCAGGTAATAGGGCATAGCCCCATCGTAGGCGGTTACTTTTAGCCCTTTTTTAATGGTTTCGATTTTCATCTCCCAGGTATCGACATGGGAGTTGTTGTGGGCGTTGCGGTAGTTGACCAGCACCCGCGTATTGAGGGTAAGGGGTTCTGTGCCTCGACGAAAATGGTACTGGACGTAGGTGGTGTTGGCGCCTTGCTGCATCCAGATGCGTTTTTCCAACTGGGCGTCGGCGAAGGCGAAGGTCCACACCGGGGTTGTGCCGACGAGTTGGAATTGTTCCAGTTGTTGGTAGCCGTTAGGCTCCAGCAGGCCGCCTGTCCAGCGATCGACGTGAAGGGGATAGGTGTGTTTGGCGTAAACGGCCGTTTCCTCAATCTTAGACACAAACAACATGCGGCCGACCGGCGGCTGCATGGGCACAAACAACAAGCCATGATAACGACGGGTCAACAAGCCAGCAATGGTACCGGAGGCAAAGCCGCCGATGCCATTGGTAACAAGCCATTCACGTCGTTCCGTATTGGTCAAATCACCACAAACGTCGCGTCCAAATTCAATCACCATTTGTCACTCCTACGTTCTTGTTGCAATTTCTCTCATCCTACAGACCAGAGATGATGTAGCCCTTAGCTTTGGCAGTGCAGCCTATGGATAGATGGTAGTATCATTGCAGTTTAGTCTGGAAAGTATGCGTTGTCGTCAAAAAAACTTATCTTGGGGTAAATCTGTAAATGAAGTTGATTACTATGACGAAATTTACCCTAGAGTACTACAAAGTCATGGTTCCGTAAACGTCATAAATCACATGTTTACCCGTAACGTTGTTCACCCGTTTCTCATATCCAGCCCGGATATGTTGCTCATCTGATCGGGTGGTTGTAAAAACCACCAGACCCGGCACATCTATAAACAGAAGGGTACGACCGATACCTTGATTGGCGCTGCGAAGGGTTTCTCTAAGCGGCGCTGAGGTTTATTTTTAAGCGTATGTCACTACAAAAGTGTTCAACTTGAGCGAAGCGAATACAAGGAGATTAAAAAATGGACGATGATCGTAAAGGCGCTGCCGATATTGGGTTGATTGGTCTGGCGGTGATGGGCCAAAATCTGGTTCTGAATATGACGGATCATGGGTTTACGGTGGCTGTGTATAATCGCACAACGGCCGTTACCGATGAATTCTTAAAGGGCAATGCCAAAGACAGCGCAGTTCTCGGTGCCTATTCTATTGCCGAATTGGTAACGATGCTAAAAAGACCACGACGTGTCATGCTCATGGTTAAAGCAGGCGGCCCGGTAGACGCCGTGATCGACCAGGTCTTGCCCTACCTTGAGCCGGGCGACATCATCATTGACGGCGGTAATTCCAATTACCAGGACACCACTCGCCGTACCCGTGAATTGGAAGCCAAAGGGTTCTTGTTTGTTGGCAGCGGCGTTTCCGGCGGCGAAGAAGGCGCCCGCCACGGTCCTTCGCTCATGCCCGGTGGTTCATCGGCTGCATGGCTACACATCAAAGATATTTTCCAGGCAATTGCCGCCAAAGTGGCCGATGGCACGCCGTGCTGCGATTGGGTGGGCGAAGATGGCGCCGGTCATTTTGTAAAAATGGTTCACAATGGCATCGAATATGGCGACATGCAGCTCATCAGCGAAGCGTATGATCTGTTACGCACTGTGGTGGGCGTGTCGCCGGCTGAAATGAGCCGTATTTTTGCCGGCTGGAACCAGGGCAAGCTCGATTCCTATCTCATTGAGATCACGGCCGACATTCTGGCCTTTCAGGCAGAAGATGGCGCGCCGATGGTGGACAAAATTGTGGATTCGGCCGGGCAAAAGGGGACGGGAAAGTGGACGGCCGTGGCTGCTCTGGATCACGCCATCCCGCTGACGCTGATCGGCGAAGCCGTCTTCGCCCGCTTCCTCTCCGCGCTCAAAGACGAGCGTGTCGCCGCCGCCGCCGAACTTCATGGACCGCAAACAACCTTCAGCGGCGACCGGGCCGCCTTCATCAGCGACCTCAGCGAAGCCCTCTATGCCGCGAAAATCATCTCCTACACTCAGGGGTACATGCTTTTCCGCAATGCGTCTCAGGAATACGGCTGGAGCCTGAACTACGGCGGCATCGCTCTGATGTGGCGCGAGGGCTGCATCATCCGCGCCGCTTTTCTAGATAAAATAAAAGCCGCCTACGATAACAACCCTGAATTGACCAATCTCTTGCTCGATCCTTATTTCAAAGAGCAAATTCTGGCTGCGCAGGCCGCCTGGCGTCGTGTTGTGGCCCAGGCCGCGCAATATGGCGTGCCTGTTCCGGCTTTGTCCAGCGCGCTTTCCTTTTTTGATGGCTACCGCCGCGAACGGCTGCCGGCCAATTTGATTCAGGCGCAGCGTGATTATTTTGGCGCGCACACTTACGAGCGGGTCGATCAGCCGCGCGGTCAATTCTTCCACACGAACTGGACAGGTGAGGGCGGCAATATCACCGCGACGACTTATAATGCGTAACGGCCGTTACCCCACGCCGCAACCTACGCCACGACATCTTAGGAAACTCACACAATGGACAAAAACGATTCGATTACCATTATCATTTTCGGGGCTACGGGTGACCTGACCCAACGAAAACTCATCCCGGCGCTTTTTAGCTCGTTCCGCAAAGATCGGCTGCCGCCCTTCAACATCGTCGGTTTTGCGCGCCGCGATTGGACCCACGACTATTTCCGCGATCAATTACAATCTGGCGTAGAAGAGTTTGCCGCCGATTCGTATACGCCTGACACCTGGGAAATATTCAAATCACGCGTCTGGTATTTTCGGGGCAACCTGGATAATCCGGTAGATTTTGAAAATTTACGCGGCTATCTCGGCAACCTGGAATCTGGACCTTCCAACCGACTGTATTATCTGGCGACAGCGCCCAATTTCTTTGTGCCGATCATCAAAAACCTGGGCGGCGCAGGCATGGCCCGCGAACCAGACCACGGCTGGCGGCACATCGTTATCGAAAAGCCGTTCGGCCACGATCTGGCCTCGGCCAAGGAATTGAACGAAGCGGTTCACGGCGTATTTCTGGAACATCAGGTTTACCGCATCGATCATTACCTGGGCAAGGAAACCGCGCAAAACATTCTGTATTTTCGTTTTGCCAACACCATCTTCGAACCCATATGGAACCGCAATTACATCGATAACGTGCAAATTACAGTGACAGAAAGCGTGGATGTCGGGCATCGCGCCGGATATTATGACGAGGCCGGCGTCGTGCGCGATATGTTTCAAAACCACCTGATGCAGTTGCTGGCCCTGGTGGCCATGGAGCCGCCCGCATCGTTTGCCGCTGATGCAGTGCGCAACGAGAAAGTGAAATTGTTAAATTCAGTGCGCCCAATTGCCCTGGCCGATACGGTGCGTGCCCAATATGCTGGCTATCGTGATGCAGAAGGCGTGGCCGAAGGCTCGCAAACGCCAACCTATGCGGCGCTCAAGCTGTACGTCGATAATTGGCGTTGGCAAGGCGTGCCTTTTTATCTGCGCTCTGGCAAGGCGCTGGTACGTAAAAATTCGGAGATTGTCATCCAGTTTCAAAAACCGCCGCACTTGATGTTTGAGGGGTTGGATGATGGAGATTTCACTTCCAATATCCTATCGATTTGTATTCAGCCGGATGAGGGCATACATCTGAAGTTTGAAGCAAAAGTGCCCGATGCGCGAGTGACGGATTCTGTGGATATGGAGTTTCATTACCAATCTTCGTTCAAAGGCAATTCGCTGCCCGATGCTTACGAGCGGCTGCTGCTGGATGCCATTCGAGGTGACGCGTCGCTGTTTACCCGCAGTGACGGCATTGAGGCCGCCTGGCAGCTTGTGGACCCGATATTATCTGGTTGGCAGGCGACGGGAATGCCGCCGGTGACAGAGTATACGCCGGGCAGCCGGGGGCCGGATGCCGCAGATGCTCTGTTGGCTCGTGACGGCCGTGTCTGGCGACATGGCTGTGAACACCCGTAAATAAAAAAACCGCCCTCAGTTAAGAGGGCGGTTTCGTAATCAGGGCCCATACACCAGGAGGGCGGTGCATGGGCTAACGGGCAATGCCAAGGGTTGAGGGAGAGGAAACATTACCCTAAGCTTGATTCAGGTGTTCCAGTCGCGTTTCTCTCGTGCCAGTT
>JAKQCM010000464.1 GCA_029559155.1 Chloroflexota bacterium | reverse complement strand
GCCAGAACAATCACCAGACCCACCAGCGCCCAGCCGACAACCGATTGTCCGGCGAGCAGGGCGATGACGGCCAAGGCCACCACCACGCCGCCAAAGCCCTGAGCAAAGCGGTGCGGCTCCGGGTTGTCGGTGATGACCTGGGGTTTTACCAGACCGGCCGGTTTAAGTACGTGTTGGTAGAGGCGTTTGAAGAGGGAGAGGCCGGGCACGGCCGTTCCCAGCAGCATCACCACGCCCACAAACGCCGCCAGCCACACGCTGTCCAGCACATACGCCAGCAGCAGCAGGCCAATGATAAACGCCTGATTCACTCTTAAAGCGGATTGATCGACTTTTCGGTCCATTTTTTCTCCACGTAACCGCGAATCACTGCCCGCCGGCAATCGAGGGGATAATCATCAGCGTGTCGGTGGGGGACACGGCCGTTTCCGGCCCCTGCAAATGGCGCACGTCCTCTTCGTTCAGGTACACGTTCACAAAACTGCGCAGCGTGTCGCCTTCAAACAGGTGCGGGCGCAAATCGGGGAACTGCGTCGTCAAATCGGCCAGCGCCGAGCCGACCGTGCCGCCATTGACGGTAATTTTGCCATTGTTGCCGGTATACGGCCGTAACGGCGTCGGAATACGAATCGTTGCCATGAAATTAAATCCTCCAGAATGATAAGGTTTGTCTGTTAGCGGTAGAGGAGAACTGGAGACTGGAGACTGGAGACTTTCAATCTCCAGTCCCCAATCTCCAATCTCCAGTCTCTAGTCTCCACTCTCCACAATCTCTTCCTCCACAAACCCCGACCTATCCGCCAACAACTGCCAGGATTGGCTGTACGTGGCCTCGCCCTCCCACACCTGGGTGATGATGTAGGAATAGCCCGGCCAGGTCGCCCAGGCCAGGTCGCGCGGCGAGGCGACCGGCGGGTGGTCGGGATGGCTGTGAAAGACGCCAATAATGTCCAAATCGCGGCGCATGGCTTCCATCTCCGCCTTCAGCATGTCGTCGGCGGAAATCTGGAAGCGCACCGGCTTTTCGGCTTCCACCGGCCAGGTGTTGGCCGCCGGCATGATGGCTTCTACCACGTTGGCGCCGTTTTCCGTGTGGCCCAGCAGCAGGCCGCATCCTTCAAACGGGTACGATTTTGCGCCATGGGCCTTAATTTGTTCGTGCAGTTGAGTGGGTAGCTGGAGCATACGGTTCTACTCGTTCCAAAAACGTTCGCTCAGATATTTAAGCCCGCTGTCGGGCAAAATGGTAACGATGGTGCCGGCTTCCAGGGTTTGGCCCACGGCCGTTGCCGCCCAAACCGCCGCCGCCGCCGAAATGCCCACAAACACGCCTTCCTGCCGCGCCAAGAAACGGGCCATTTGGTAAGCATCTTCTGTGCGCACGGCGCGAATATCATCGGCTAAAGTCTCGTCATAAATGCCCGGCTTAATGGCTGTGGGCATGTGCTTCAGACCTTCCAGGCCGTTGAAGGGGCTGTCCGGCTGCACGGCGTGGCCCAAAATCGCCGGATTCAGCTCTTTCAGGCGGCGCATCGTGCCCATAAACGTGCCCGACGTGCCCATCCCGGCCACAAAGTGGGTGATGGTCCCGTCGGTTTGCTGCCAGATTTCGTTGGCCGTGGTCAGGTAGTGGGCGCGCCAGTTGGCCGGGTTGTCGTATTGGCGGGCGTAAAACAGACTGGGGTCGGCGGCGGCCAGCCGCCGCGCTTCTTCCAGCGCCCCATCCGACCCGTCCATCGGGTCGGTGAAGATGAGTTCCGCGCCGTAGGCCCGCAAAATTGCCAGCCGTTCCGGGCTGATGTTTTGCGGCACAACCAGCTTCACGCGGTAGCCGCGCGCCGCGCCGAGCATGGCGTAGGCGATGCCGGTGTTGCCGGAGGTGGAGTCGATGAGGGTCATGCCGGGGCGCAAACGGCCGTCCTTCTCCGCCGTGCGTATAATGTTCAATGCCGCCCGGTCTTTAACCGAGCCGCCGGGGTTAAACCATTCCGCTTTGGCGAACAGGGAGACGCGCGGCGACAGGCCATGGGCCACGGCCGTGCGCGACAAATCGAGCAAAGGCGTATTTCCGATCAGTTCTTCTAGGCGTTGCGCCTGGGTTTGGGGCCTGACAGGGGCAGGCTTGGGATGATAAACAGGTTGATAGACAGGTGATAACATTTCAGTATGTTCCTAAAGTAACCTTTTTTGGTGAAATGGGATCGCAGCGGACCCCGGACAACAAAAACGGCCGTAGCTACCAATGCAACCACGACAAAGCAAATCGCGTTGCTTTGCGAGGGCAGCTACCGCCGTTCGTTTGTCAGTTACTTTAGGCTGAAACGATGGTCAGTTAGCTCCCTCGCTTCATACACCTGCAATGGTTCCGGTTCATATCCTTAGCCTTCATGATAATTATTATCAATTTCTTGATAAAAAAGTACAATTGCCAGTATAACAAAGGCGATTTTGATGTCAAGTAAACAAAGTATTAAAAATGGCTCTTTAAGAATTCAGGGGATTGACGCGCAATGAAGCGTGAAGCGTGATACGTGACCAGAGAGGCTTCACGCATCACGCATCATTTACGGTTTACCCCCTGAATTCCTGAAAAGCCAGTTTTCTAAAACCCTTGGGGTCTGCGCCGCGAGATTTCCGGTACAATACCACCATGACCGATCAAGACCAGATCAGCGGCTCTGTGGAGCGCATCACCTATTACAACGAGGAAAACGGCTATTCGGTTATTCGCCTGAAGCCGGACACGCGGGGGATGCTGCCGTTTAAGTATGCCAGCGGCGCGGATGCGCTGATCACTGTGGTGGGCAATTTGCCGGAGGTGCAGCCCGGCGAGTGGCTGAAATTAGGCGGCAAATGGACCAGTCATGCGAAACACGGCCGTCAATTTCAGGCCGAATTTTGCGAACAATCGCTGCCCGCCACCACCGAGGGCATCAAACGCTACCTCGGCTCCGGCCTTATTCGCGGTGTGGGCCGGGTGATGGCCGAGCGCATCGTCGACCGCTTTGGCGAAGAGACGCTGGACATCATCGACTACCAACCCACGGAGCTGCGCAAGGTGTTGGGCATCGGCGATAAGCGGGTGGAGAGCATCATTAAGTCCTGGGAGCAGCAGCGGGCCATCAAGGACGTGATGATCTTCCTGCAATCGCACGGTGTGTCCACCACGCTGGCGACCAAAATCTATAA
>JAKQCM010000455.1 GCA_029559155.1 Chloroflexota bacterium | reverse complement strand
TGCCGTTCAAACCCGTCTGCCGTTGTGCCATAAGGGACCATCATAATGCCCGCATTGTTGACCAGCACGTCCAGACGGTCATACCTGGCCTGAAATGCCGCCGCAAACTGCCGCACCGACGCCAAACTGGCGAGGTCTAACGGCATGATTTCCGCCTGTGCGCCAGGAATTTCGGCCTGGATTTCCGCCAGCGCGGCTTCGGCCTTGTCCAGGCTGCGGCAGGCCAAAACGGCGCTGGCCCCGTGGCGCGCAAATTCTTTCGCCGCTTCCAGACCAATGCCGCTGTTAGCCCCCGTCACAATGATCACTTTGCCCGTCAGGTCGGGCATATCGGCCGTTGTCCACTGGCCCGCCGCGGGCGTCTCGTCATGTTGTCGGGCGCTGATCAATCGATATAAACCAATGCCGGCCAGAACGGCCGTTACGCCACCAATGAGTTTCTTGTTCATGTCATCATCCTTTTTGTGTATGTGTTCAGCCCCAGTCAAGTGGGCGTTAAAATGAATAGGGAATACCTGTGAGTTCTTCCGATATTGCCCAGAGGCGTTGGAGAACGGCCGTATCCTCAAGGGCATCATTACAGCGTTGCTCCGCCGGATATCCGCGCATGCGGAATGTCTTCGGCCCATAAAACACCCCGCCTTTAGCTCTGGGCGCGGTCGCCGCGTATAACGGCGGTAAAACGCCCATGCTGATATCGTGGGCCAGCAGCGGCCCTGTCATGCCATACAGTAGCCGCTCTAAAAATGGCGCTCCTGATTGATTCAGGCTGTTGGTTTGTAAATTGGTTCGCACAAACCCGGGGTGCGATGCGTTGGCTATCGTGTCGTGACCGGCAGCCTGGAGCCGCCGGTTCAGTTCGGTGGCAAACGCGGCATTGGCCAGTTTGCTTTGTCCATAGGCCGTCCAACGGCCGTATGCCTTCTCCCCCATCAAATCATTAAAATTGATTGATCCGTTGAAGGCGGCGCTGCTGGCGGTGCTGTGGACGCGCGCCCCCGGTGTGCTCATCAGCCGGTCCAAAAGCAGCCCCGTCAGGGCAAAATGCGCCAGATGATTCACCCCCAACTGCATCTCAAACCCGTCTTCCGTTTCCGCGCGCGGAATGGCCATGACGCCGGCGTTGTTGAGCAGAATGTCCAAACGACTATACTTTTCCTGAAACGCCCCGGCAAACGCCCGCACCGAAGCCAGGCTGGCATTATCCAGTGCCATCACCTCCAGTTTGGCCTGGGGTACCCTTTGCTGCACCGCAGCCTGGGCTTGTTGCGCCTTGTCCAGATTGCGGCAGGCCATCACCACCGTCGCCCCCTTGGCCGCCAACGCTTTGGTCGATTCCAGCCCCAGCCCGCTGTTGGCGCCGGTAATTACAACCACCTTGCCGGCCAGGTCGGGAATATCGGCTTGGGTCCATTTATCACTCATGAAAATTCTCCTAATTCTGTGGATTCAGATTGATTAGTCAGTCAATTTTTGTCAAAAAAAATTTTAGCGCGTCACGCCCTTCCAGAAAATTTCGAACCCCTGGGTAATGTGCCGGGTCAACGGCATGTCGGCCAGACTGTGTTCGGTGGCATAGGAAACGGCCGCTTCCAACTGCGCATAAAAAATGCGGCCAAGATACGCCGGATCCACGTCAACCAACTCTCCGGCGGCAATGCCCTGCACAATCATCTCGTAAGCAAATGCTAGCTCCGCCTCCTGGCTCTGCTGCATCTCGTGGCTGACCAAATCAGACAGCTTGAGCTGCATCATCAGCCTGTACCGAAGGGGAAAGCGCCGCCCCCAATCAATATGACGAAACCAGATATGCCCCACGCGGGCCTTGAGCGCGCCATCCTGGGGAAAGCCAGCCAGCACGTGCGCCCGCCACTCTTGCTTGAGCTGCCTGTACACCGCGTCAATCAACACGTCTTTGGATTCAAAGTAATTGAACAGCGTACCGGTAGCCACGCCCGCATGTTTGGCAATGCGCGACGTCGGCGTGTTCCAAAACCCTTCCTGGGCAAAAAGGTCAATGGACGCTTCGATAAGCTGCATTTCTTTCTCGTTCATGGGTGTTACTATATAACAGATTGACTAATCAGTCAATAACTATTTTTGCTGCTGAGAGCGATTTAGGTAAGGGTGATTGGCCGGCTCGCTGGCGAATTGGTGAGCGGTTACGTTAGTTTGTGTTTCATGATGCGAAACCAGCCGCGCACGCGTATGCCCGCAAGCACCAGACCGGTGACCCAAGAAGGGTACTGGCGGCTGTAAAATTTGCGGTAAAACACCTGCATCGCCCGCACTGATTCTTGCGCCACCTTCACCCGCGTCTCTTTGGGTGGGCGGGCAATGTCCGCCGACTCTTTGCGCAATCCGGAGCTGGCTCCTTTGTAATGCAGCACCTGCGTCTGCGGATAGTAGACAATTTTATAACCGGCCTCGTTAATCCGATAACAAAAATCAATGTCTTCGCCGTAAAAAAAGTAGGTTTCATCCCAACCGCGCAACAGGTCGAACAGAGAGCGCGGCATCAACATGTACGATCCGGCGGTAACCTCCACCGTGTGAGTCTGGCTGAAGTCGGCGTAGGATTGGAAGTAGCCGTTGAAGCGGGGCGTGTTGGGAAAAAGGCGGCTGAGGCCGGAGAAATGGCACAGGGCATTCCAGGGCGTCGGAAATCCGCGATGATTGTCGGGGTCGCGCTGGCCATTGGGGTAGATAAGCTGCACAGTGAGGGCGCCTACGTCCGGATTGGCTTGCATGTAGGCCAATGGCTTGGTTAGCGCATCGGGATCGACGCGGGTGTCGGAGTTGAGGAAGAGGACGTAATCGCCTTGGGAAACGGCCGTGCCCGCATTATTTGCCGCCGCAAACCCCTTGTTTTCCTGGCTGGCGATCAAACGCACGGTCGGGTATTTTTCGCGCACCATCGCCGGGCTGCCATCGGCCGAGGCGTTGTCGACAACGATTATTTCCAGCCCGCCCGGCGGCGCGTCGGCGGCCAGAAGCGAGCCGAGGCAATCATCCAACAGCTGCTTCGTATTATACGAGACGATAATCACCGAAAGGGGAAACGGCCGTGGCCGTGCGTGTGTGTCATCCATGCTCATTCTTCTACTCATTTACAATCAACAAGGGTCCGTAGTGTACCACACAGCCACAACCACCTGAAATGACCCCGGCCCCGTATAGGCAAAAAACTTCTGCGGAACTCATCATCCCCCACCCCCGGCCGGTGACCTGCATTTCATCCTCAATCGAATGGCCTTTCGCCCCCCGCTGTGGTAAATTTCTGACTATGATGCAACGAGCCATTCTCTCCGTATACGATAAGGCAGGGTTGTTGGAATTTGCCGCTGCCCTGGCCGCCATGAATTGGGAATTGATCGCCAGCGGGGGCACCGCCCGGCAGCTTAGAGAAGCGGGACTACCCGTTTTGGATGTATCCGAGATCACCGGCGCGCCGGAAATGTTAGGCGGCCGGGTAAAAACGCTGCACCCGGCCGTGCACGGCGGCATCCTGGCCCGCGACCTGCCTGAAGATCGCGCCGACCTGGGGGCGCAAGGCATAAACCCCATCGATCTCGTCGTGTGCAATCTTTACCCCTTCGAAAAAACCATCGCCCAACCCGGCGTAAGCCTGGCCGAGGCCATCGAACAAATCGACATCGGTGGCGTTACGCTGCTGCGAGCAGCCGCCAAAAATTTCGCCCGCGTGACTGTGGTCTGCGACCCACAGGATTATGCATTGGTTCTGGCCCAACTGCGCGTTGATGGGCAAGTCAGCCCGGCCAGCCGACAATCCCTGGCGATTAAAGCCTTTGCCCACACGCGCGACTACGACACGGCCATCACCGCCTATCTGGCAGGCGCTGCCGGGTAGCGATTGGCTTTTGGGACACGGCCGTTTCCACCAAAATTAACTCTGGAAGGATGTCATGAAATCAGAAATTATCCTGCGATATGGGATGAACCCTCACCAACAACCGGCGCGGATTTATGTCAACCAGGGCGCGCTGCCCATTCAGATGCTCAACGGCGCGCCGGGTTTCATCAATTTGCTCGATGCCTTAAACTCCTGGCAGTTGGTCCGCGAACTTAAACGCGCTCTGAATCTTCCGGCCGCCGCTTCCTTTAAACATGTCAGCCCGGCCGGAGCGGCCGTTGGCGTGCCGCTCAATGACACCTTGAAACAAGCCTATTTTGTAGAATCCGAACAGCTGTCGCCGCTGGCAGCGGCCTATGCCCGTGCGCGCGGCGCCGATCGCATCTCATCGTTTGGCGATTGGGCCGCCCTGAGCGACGTGGTCGACGCGCCCACGGCTCAACTGCTCAAACACGAAGTTTCCGATGGCGTTATCGCCCCTGGGTATGAGCCGGAAGCGCTGGAAATTTTGCAGGATAAGAAAAAAGGCGGCTACCGCATTATCCAGGTAGACCCGGATTATGAGCCGCCAGAAATGGAGCAGCGCGAACTATTTGGTCTGACCCTGGCGCAAAAGCGTAATGACGCTTTACCGACCTATGGCGACCTGGTGGATGTGGTAACGGCCGTGCAAACCATCCCCGACGCCGCCAAACGAGACATGATCGTGGCCTTGCTCACCCTGAAATACACGCAGTCTAACTCGGTGTGTTACGCGCTGGATGGCCAGGTTATCGGCGTGGGCGCAGGGCAGCAATCGCGCATCCACTGCACCCGGCTGGCCGGCAGCAAAGCCGACACCTGGTTTTTGCGCCAGCATCCACGCGTGCTCAATTTACCTTTCCGTGAAAAAATCGGCCGCACCGAACGAGACAACGCCATCGACCAATTCCTGCTGGACCATTTAACGCCTGCCGAAGAAACTGTCTGGGAAAAAAGTTTTGCCACGCCGCCGCAGCGGTTAACGGCCGTCGAAAAACGCGCCTGGCTGGATCAATTATCCGGCGTCACCCTTGGTTCCGACGCCTTCTTCCCGTTCCGCGACAGCATCGACCGCGCGCAACAAAGTGGTGTAAGCTATGTCGTACAGCCCGGCGGCTCAGTCAGGGATGACGCCGTCATAGAAGCTTGTGACGAATATGGCATGGCGATGGTCATGACCGGGGAACGACTGTTCCACCATTAACCCTCTGAGGATTTCTTGTGAACCGGATTCCACATGTTGTAAGCGTTGAGGACGACGACGGCATTTTTGAGCTGCTCCAGATCACCCTGGACCGATTACCCATCCAGCTGCAGCGCGCCAGTGACGGCTACAGCGCCGTGGAACTGATCGCTGAGGCCAGACCTGACCTGCTGCTGCTGGATATTGCTCTGCCAGATATGAACGGTTGGGATGTTTTAAAAACCGTGTGCGAGCGACACATGAAACCGCCCAGGATTATCGTCCTGACGGCTTACTCCGAACCCACCCACCGCCTGATCGCCCATTTCCAAGACGTGGACCGATTTATGCCCAAGCCTTTTTCGCCAACTGATTTACGCCAACTGGTATGCCAATTGCTGGATCTGCCTGAATCCCCTCTGTAATGGGGCCAATGTTAACGGCCGTTCCCCTGCTGCCGCAACAAAACCGAACGAACATCAGCCGGCTGCCAACCGGCCGGCTTAAGCAGTTTGCCGTCGGCGCGGCGCGGACCGCCCGCTTTTTGCAAATTGGCGCGATGGACTTCTTGGAATACCGCATCGGCGTCCACGCCACACGCTTCAATCGCCCCGTAGACCACATAAAGCAGATCGGCCAGTTCATGGACCAGCGGCGTTAAGGCCTCCACGGTGTCCGGCTGTTCACCGGCTTGCAAAGCGGGAATGATGGCTTGGAAAACGGCCGTTACCTCTTCATATTCTTCCTGAATCAGCTTATGGCGCATCGCCAGGTGGTCGGCGTCGCGCAATCGCGGCGCGGCCGGCAGCGGCGAACCAATGGCCGCATGAAATTCACGGATCCGCCGCGCATTGCTGTTGAGAAACGGCGCGCCATTGGCCGCCACATGCCCCAACAACTGCTTTAGCGGCATATCGGCCAGCGAAGTCAGCCGGTAATCGGATTGAGAAAAGGGTAATTGGCTGGTCATCTCGTTCGGCACGATCACACAGAAAATGCCGGCGGCTCGCGCCGCAGCCGCGCCATGCGGTGAATCTTCAAAGGCCAGCGCCTCGTCTGGCCTAACGTTCAGCGCCGCCAGCGCCGCCTGATAAACGGCCGGGTCTGGTTTGGCCCGGTCCCCGACATCGTCACGGCAACAAACGGCGTCGAATTGATCGGTAAGCCCCAGGCGTTTGAGTAGAGGATCCACCCAGGCATGGCGCGAACTGGAGGCAACGGCCGTTTTCAACCCCAACTGCCGCGCTTCAACCAGGTAATCGGCCACGCCGGGCATCATCTCTTGCTGCGCCATCAGCTCATCGTCACGACGACGGCGGGCGGCCTTTACCGCATCCCTGTCCAATGCCCGCCCCACCAACAACTCCAAATGAGTGTAGGGATCAAAAAATGTAACCGACCCAATATTTTGCACCCACAAATCCACTGGCAGCTCGACGCCAAAGGATTGATAGGTTTCTTTCCAAGACAGGTAATCCGGCATTTCCGAATCCAGGATCAGCCCGTCAAAATCAAAAACAAGTGCTCGTATCATAGCCAGTAAGTTTAGCCCAATTTGCCTATTTTTAGGAACGAGAACGACACGACTTGCCCTTCAGCTCCTTAGCCACCACAAAAAAACCCGTAGACATGGTCTACGGGTCTCACTTTTACCTGCCAAAACCAAAGGGAGAATCTAATCAGATTGATTGAGCCTCGGCAATGGATAAACACTCCGTCACAACCCGATTCAGTTCCCACGAGCTAATCGGCTGCGTCAGAAAACGGTTGGCCCCTTTTTGGGCCGCTTCCATGGGCGCCTGCTGCTGCCCACTGGCAGTCAACATAATGATGGGTAAGTTCTTGAACTTTTCTTGCGAACGGACTTGCTCCATGAGCGTGAACCCGTTCATAATCGGCATATTCAGGTCGGTAATCATCAAATCCACCGGCATTTTTTCTAGCTGCTCTAAAGCCTGCGGTCCATTATCGGCCGTAACCGTTGTATGATTAATTCTTTCTAGCATCAGGGTCAAGAGTCGGTGTGTATGCGGCGCATCATCGACAATTAGAATTCTGGCCATTTCACAACTCCTTATCTTCTACCAGTTACGTCATGCTCAGGCACAATATCCTGTCAGACGCTCCTGGTATGTCAAGGTAAATCCACAACCCTCAATATACCGAAATTCTCTGTCAATCCGCCTTACGAGCTAAGCCCGGCAGGAAGCACAACAAAACCTGCCTAAAACGCAAGTTTAGAGACATACACAACGTTCCAGCCACACTCTGGCGCACGCTCTTTTATTTTTTATTGGGACATGACGAGGGGCATCAGGCACACATCGGTTAGATATTTTTGACCAGCCGCCAGCGATTATTGCCCGGTTGCGGAAAATAAGCCACTTCATCCATCAGTTGGTTCACCAGAAACAGCCCATACCCACTGGTTTGTGGCTTGCTTAAATCTGGGGCTACCACATCAGACAAGCTAAACGACTGCCCGCGATCATTCAGTTCGATGATAAATTGACGCAGATTCTCATCCAGCGTAAATGCGATGTCAATCCGACCAGAAATACCGGCATACGCATGTTCAACGATATTGGTACACGCTTCATGAACTGCTAGTTCGATATTGTAAAACAGGGATTCCTGCTCTGGCAGGCCCTGCTCACGATCAAGCATCGCCCGAATACAGGCGCCAATGACGTTTAAATATTTATGGATAGCCGGCAGTTCCAGCCGGACAGTATTGGTGAGGGGTAACGGATTCACAACTGCCTCTTGTTGATTTACGGTCGATTTCACGCGCCTATGCCCTTTAACACCACAAGGGTTTGGTCGTCACTTTGCGCAGTGCCATTGCTAAAATTGGCTACTGTGCGGTATAAAGTCTCAGCAATTCCACGCGCTGATTGGTCGGCTATTGATTCAACTAAAGATACCAACCGATCGTAACCAAATTCGTTATCCT
The DNA here is from genome assembly GCA_029559155.1 of Chloroflexota bacterium. Taxonomy (GTDB): domain Bacteria; phylum Chloroflexota; class Anaerolineae; order Promineifilales; family Promineifilaceae; genus Leptovillus. Next base: position 47,891 of record JAKQCM010000455.1, on the reverse strand, counting down.
GAGTATTTCTGGCTTCACTAAACCCGTCGGTGGCCACAACGAGGACATCGCCTGGTTGAAAATCTATGCCCTGATCTTTGGATAAACTATTCGGCAAGATTCCCATGGGTGTGCCATCGGCGCGCAGCAGATGTGCTTTTCCACCGGCCGGACAATAGATGACAGGTGAATGGCCGGCATTGGCGTAGAGTAATTTGCGATTCGATGAGTCGTACTGACCTACAAATACAGTAGCAAACATACTCAGCTTTGTAAAGTCATCGTAGAGTTCTTGATTGGAACGCCCCATGACAACCTGGGGTGTGGGCATGGGTTTGACATTTGATTTGGTACGGATTACTGTGCGGGTCATGGCCATCAGCAGGGCAGCGGGGACGCCTTTGCCGGAGATGTCGCCCACCGTGAATGTGAATGGTTGGTTGGTGCCGATGATAAAATCGTAGAAATCGCCGCCGACGCGTGAGGCAGGCCAGGAAGCGGCCCACAGGTCCAGGCCGACAATGCCAGGCGGTTTTTGTGGCAGCAGATGGACCTGGATGCGTTGGGCCAGGTCCATTTCTGTTTCCAACCTGGCTTGCTCGACGTTTACCTGATACATGATGACGTTTTCAATTTGGGCGCCGGTAAATTCGGCGATGGCTCCGGCAAGTTTGATGTCTGGGGAGTTGAAGTCGCCGTCGAATTTGTTGAGCATGCCCATAACGGCCGTGCCCGCATCTCGCACCTTAATCGGCACAATCAACATATTGCGTACGCCCAATGCCTGCTCATCGGCATTGCCCCGGCTAAACAAAAACTCCCGCCGGGACTCTTTCATCAAGTTCATGTAATTCTGAAGGGCTTCCTCGGTCAATATCGGCCGTGGATACTGCTGGAAAATTGGCAGCCTGCCCTTCATATGAACCCAAAAGAACGCCGCTTCCGCTTTGACCAGCCGGGCTGTCTCAAACGCCAAACGCGCTAACGTTTCCTCGGGGTTTAAATAATTCCGCGTCGCCTGGGTCAGATCATACAATGCTAATAATTGGTCTTGTGTATCAATCAGGTCGGCGGCCATGCTGTTCAGGTCTCTTTCCAGGCGGGCGATCTGAGCGATGAACCCGGCTTGAGCCTGAAGGCGCAAACGATGCGCTGGCTGGCAAAGGCCGGCCAGATGAAGCTCGCCTATTTTGACCGAATTGACAGTGATCGGTTCTACGAGTGCGGCTGGCTGCGGGCTGTTGCCTGCCGGCCAGGTGGCCAATGCGACGCCATCAGCCCAAATGGAAAAAGTTGAGGCCCCTGCATCTAACCAATCTTTGGCTAATATGTCAAAATCGGGCTTTTGGGCAGCCAAAATTGCCGGTAGGATCATTTGGAATCTATTCCTGCCAGATTATTCAACGAGCGAACGCCTGGACCGCTTCGTCTTCGCGGGCGAAAATCTCGAAGAATCTATCTAGACGAGTTAGTTCAAAAACCATGCGTACAGACTGCTGCAAATGACAAAGACGCAGGTCGCCTTGTAATTCGCGTGAACGCTTGAGCCCATGGACGAGTGTGGCCAGGGCGGTCGAATCGACAAAATCCACCTTTTCTAAATTAACAACAATGTTGGCGGGTTCTTCGACCATGGCCTGTTCTATCGACTGCCGCGCGGTTTCGGCGGTATAAGTATCAAAACGCCCTGTAAGTTCCAGGATCTTTACGTTTTCGGCAGATCGCACATTGATCTCCATTAGCTACCAACTCCTTTGCAGTATAAACTGTTTGGCGAACGACTCTCAAATAATTTTTTATCTGGTATTTTGTTTGAGTCGGCGCCCCCATGCGAGGGGTGTTTGTCCTAGCAATCGCAAATTTGCGCGCCAGGAACGTGTGGCTACGTAGTAGGCATCGGTTATCAGGATTTCATCCAGGCTGCTGCCCGGTCTGGTCTGGATGTACCATAATCCGGTAAATCCGGCAGGGCACTCGTGCCTTTTTTGCTGCCAGGCTTCGCTGATTTGGTTGATTTCTACGGCCGTCAACGGCTTAACGCCCACCAGGCGCATATCACCGCGCAAGACGTTCCAAAGTTCAGGCAGGCGGTGCAGTTCTAGCCGCTGCAGCATGCGGCCAACGGCCGTTTCTCCCCCGCTCTTTCTCTCCGTAGTAAACCGCCACAGGGAGAATTTTTGCAGAGCGACCGGCGCCTGCCGGCCGGCCGGATCCGGCCAACCGCCAAACCGCTCTAATTTTTCAAAGACACGGCCGTTTACCACCAGCAGCAGCAAAGCGATCGGAATTGTCACAATCAGCGTCAGGATCAAGACCAGGCTTGCCAGAATAGCGTCTCCCAACCGCAAAAACCGGTCGTCGAGCAGTGTTGTGACCTGACCCAATAAAAATTGGTCGACAACCTGGGTACTCTCGGCGGTAAGTTTATCAACAACCAGATTTTTATTCACGAAACGGCCGTCAATGTTCACCAATTGGCCGACATACGTGCGGTCTAAAATGGTGCTGCGGCTGATGGTGGCATCGTCATCAATTACCACATTCGAGCCAATCACCACTTCCGGCCCCAGTTCCACATCTGGCCCAATCTGGCAATTTTGCCCAATGAAAACCGGCGGCGATAACCGCGCGCTGGGGTGAATCATGTGGTTGCGCCCCACCCAAATCCCTTCTGAAATCTGCCGGCCTTCAATTGAGGGATAGTGCAGCGCCGGCTGCCCGTTCAGGCCGTCCAAATGTCCCCAGGCGCTGTATAACACATGCTGCTGCGCCGCGTGGTAATCCGCAAACGTCGCCAGCGGGTTCCAGTAACCGGGCATCTCGTAGGCATCAACGGTTATGCCTGCGGCCATCAGCGCCGGCAGCAGTTGTGTATGCATATCAAAGGTCGTTCGCGGCGGGATATGGGCCAAAACTTCCGGCTCAAAAACGCAAACGCCGGTGAGGTAAGCCATGTCACGGCCGTCGGGGTGTGTCTCGTCTACCAGCTGGCCGTTGGCGTTCAGGGCGACGGCCGTTGCTCCATTCAGGCTGCGGCGATGGACGACGACGGTGGCCCGGCTTTGTCGCTGGCGATGTTGGGACAATACGGCCGTTAAATCCACATCCACAATCGCGTCGCCGGGCAGCACCACAACCGTCTGCGTAATGGCCGATTGGGCCCATTTTAACGCCCCGGCCGTACCCAACGCATCGCGTTGCAGCAAATAATTTAGCGATACGCCCCAGCGTTTGCCGCTGCCCAGGTACGCCTCCACGTCTCCCGCCAGATGGTACAAACTGACCAAAATCTGCTTAATCCCCTGGCGCGCCAACAATTCAACGGCGTACAGCATAACCGGGCGGTCAGCCACTGGCAGCATCGGCGCCGGGACAGTCTCGGTAAGTGGTCTTAATTTATTTGTTTCGCCGGTGGCCAATAAAATTGCCTGAACATTATCCATGGTAATACATCTGTTGTTGCAAGCGATGTCAGGCGACTGCCGCCGGTACATCGTTATATAAAGCCAATACTTTATCGAAACGTACCATTTCGATAACCCGCATGACGTCTTTAGAGCAGTTAGCCACTCGCAGTTGCCCATCGTGCTCATCGGCGATGCGGTTGAGTTGGGCCAGGGCGGCCAGACCGGCGCTGGCCAAAAGCACGGTTTCGGATAAATCGAGAACCACACGCGGATTGGCGTCTAGCAGCGAGGTGCATGTTTTAACCATTTCTGGCGCTGACGCCGCATCCAGGCGACGAGGACCCTTTAAGATTGTCCAGGCGGTTTCGAGAACCGGAACGGCCGTTTCTCCATCATTCCCCAAATCATCAGCCACAACAGCAGCAGGCGCGTTTTCGGTTGCCTTGAGCGAGGGCGTATTGCTGGCCGCCAGCGCGGTTTTCGCGTCGTCTACAATCACAAAAAAACGATCCAACCGCAGCAGCGACAGGGTTTGCAAGATATTGGGCGGCACAGAAGCCAGCCACAACTCGCCATTGGCATCTCGCGCCTGTTTGGTCAGACCAACCAGGGCGCCAATCACCGAACTGTCTAAGAAAACGGCGTCGGCCAGGTCGATGATGATGTAGGGCGTGATGGCTAAGGCTTGCTGGGCTTTTTTGTTAAAGCCGTCGTAATTGCTAACGGTCAGATGCCCCTCGACGTGTAACACGGCCGTGTCATGAATCAAAACCAGGTCGGTTTTGGGCAGCACCGGCGTCGGCACATTGCCGCGGCGCATCACCCACCATTGGCGCAAGAAGAACGCGCCAAACCCCACCATGTCTACAGCATACCGACGCCACAAGCGGCGCGGCTCCTGCAGCAGCCGATGGAGCCATTCCAAGCCATACCGCTGCATCCATTTCGGCGCGCGTTTGGTATTGCCGGCAATAAAATCGAATGTTCCACCCACGCCTATCATGACCGGAATAGCCAGCTCACGGCCGTACATGCCAATCCACTTTTCTTGTTTCGGGTTGCCAAAGGCCACCAGCAAAATATCCGGCTGCGCGGCCTTGATTTCCGCAATGATGGCCGGGTCCATGTCGATTACCGAACTGTAAGGCGGCGATTTGACGCCCGCCACAATCAGGTCCGGGTTTTGCTCTTTCAAGATTTCGGCGGCCTTGGCCGCAATCCCCGGCGCAGCGCCCAAAAAGTAAATGGAGTACCCCTTGGCCGCCGCGCGCTGCGCCAGCGCCGGAATCATGTCCGCGCCAGCCACGCGCCCTTCTAAGTCTACGCCCAGCAAACGCGAACCCCACACCAGCGGCATCCCATCGGCCGTCGAAAGGTCAGCCTCTTGCAGCAAATAGCGCAGCTCCGGATCGGTCATCGACTTGACGACAAAATCAGCATTCACCGTCGCCACCTGATGCCCTTTGCCCGTCTCCCGGCCGGTCACAACGAATTCGTCTAACCGATCCAGGGTTTCTGCCATATTCAAATCGTCGATAGGCACGCCTAAAATTACAATGAGCCTGCGCATGGCCAATCTCCCCTGGGGTTAATAAGCGCCCCGGCCTGTCAGGACTGCCGGAATCGTCTTTAATAAAATTTCAATATCTTTCAGAAGGCTCTGTTCGGAAATATATTGCAGGTCCAGTTCGACCCAACGTTTAAAGCTCAGCTCGCTGCGGCCAGACACCTGCTGCAAACCGGTAATCCCGGGCACCGCATCCAGGCGACGCAGCTGATCAAACTGATATTGGGCCACTTCATAGGGCACCGGTGGCCGTGGTCCAACCAAGCTCATCTCTCCTTTTAGAACGTTAAAAAGCTGTGGAATCTCGTCAATGCTCGCTTTGCGGATCAACCTTCCCACACGCGTCACACGAGGATCGTTTTTAATTTTGAAGACGACCTCGTCGGCTTCGTTGTTGGCCATCAATTCGGCTTTGCGGGCCTCGGCGTCTATGTACATGGAGCGGAATTTGAAGCAGTAAAACGGTTGTCCCCACTTACCCACCCGTTCTTGCTTGAAAAACACGGGGCCAGGAGAATCTAGTTTAATGGCAATGGCGATCATCAACATGACCGGTAGAGCAAAAGGCAGGGCTATACAAACGAGTATAAAATCAAAAACTCGTTTCAGGTTGCTGTTAATTTTGTTACGGATAACCCAGGTGATCAGGCGCAGGCGCATCCGTTGAATGGTGCGCGGGCTTTTGAAGGATTGGCTGGCATATTTTTCTAACATGCGTGCCGCTTTTTCAGCCTGCTTTTGCTCATCGCGCAAGTCTGTGGGGACAAGGTGTGCCTGATTGACAATTGGTGCTTGGTTTTCTGTCATAACGATAGTTTTCTGTTGCCGCTCTTCAGGTTGTCGTTGATTGAACCTGGCGGGTGATTTTTGTCCTAGTTGCATGTTATGCCTCGTCGTTCCGCGCCGTTCGTATCCAACCATGTGAATCGAAGCCGAGCAATACGCGCCCATAATGCCACACTTTCCAGGTGACAAAGACGGGGATGTTGAGCAAGGCGATATAGACTTTTTTGGGCGCGTGGACCAGCCGCAGGCCGGAGAGCAAGTAGATGAGCTGCCCGAGGATAAGCGCGACGGCTAAATACAAGTTGATGTTGGCCAGATTGGCAGCCCACACGGCCGTTTCCATTCCCATCACACGCCCCAACACAGCCAGCGCCAATCCAACCGCCAAAAACAGCCCACTCAACGCGGCCATCACCGAAAAAGGGGGAATAAGATTTTCCATGGCCGCATCGAGCAGCAGATAGGCACGGCCGTATTGCCCGGCGCGCACACTTTTCCCGGCTGCTTGCAGCAGTTTGGGCACATACAGGCGCATCATCTGCATTCGGCCGCGTTCCCATCGCACATTTTGCGATGCGGCGCCGGCCAACGTTTCCGGCATTTCCGCCTCGATCACTGCCTCTGAAGCAAAGGCTACCCGCTCGCCGCTCAAAATGAGCGCCATGTGGAACTCGATATCTTCCGTAATGGAAGCGGTCCATTCGATCTGGCGCATCACGTCGGCGGCAAACACCATGCCGTTGCCTTTCAGCCCGGCTGAGCCGCCCAGAGCCGTGCGGCCTAACGGCCGTAAATAATGCAGCACCGCCAACGCCGCATAGCGCAGCCCCACACTCCAACTGCGGCCCGGATTCCGCACCGCATAATAAGCTTGAATCACGCGCTCGCCTCGCGCCAGCCGCCCGGACATCGCCCGCAAAAAATTGGCCGACACCACCGTATCGGCGTCTAAAATCACAATTGCATCGTGGGGTTCGCCGCTTGCCCAGATGCGCTGCAACAGCCACTGTAAGGCGTAGCCTTTGCCTACTTCGGCCGTGTTGAATCGCTCGTGGGCGACAGCGCCAAATTGGCGGGCAATCACGGCCGTTTGGTCCGTACAATTATCCGCCACCACATGCACCGTGAATAACTCGTGAGGATAATCCAACTGCGCCAAATTTTGCAGCAGGTCGGGCAGCAGGCGCTCTTCATTGTGCGCAGGGATGAGAACGGCAAACCGCTTCGCGGGCTGCCCTGGTTCCGGCGTCTGCCGCCGGGCGGCACGCCATGCCGACACCGTCAGAACCAGCAAATACCCAACCAGAACGGCAAGCAGCAGTTCCATGATCAATAACACAATTTGCGCAAACGAAAAAAAATAGAGCATGATTACAGCATTCAAGAATATAACAATCCGGCTTTTCTAAGATCGCCGGATGCAGAAACAAAAAGAGACTTGTGGACCAATTTATTGGGAGAAAAAATGATACTACTTTGCTTGCCCATGTGATCCTTCACAGATTAGGACAAATTGTTGAGGGGTCAGGTCATCTCGCAGTGACAATGGATTCCAATAAAAGTTGCAACTATACAGACCCTAAGGGTTGAACTCGACAAAATTCTTCCTAAAAGTAGAAAACCCTTAGGGTCTTGTTAAGTAAATCTGGATAGTTACTTAAAATTTTGCTTACTCAATGACCACAACGTCATTACTACATCGTGGAAGTGATTCCACGATAACCTGAATAACGGCTTGTGTGATGGTGTGGTTCAAGCATTTGAAGGGCCATTCCTCACAGTCAGACAACCGCGCAGGCGTGACTTCATGATGTTAATCGTAGGGTGATAAACTTACATTGATCCTTACACAGAGAGGGCCCGGGCTGGGCGCGCGGTGCGGCGTTATGATGGGAGATGACCAAGCCAAAGATTGGCCTAATCTGGCAGATTAGGCCAATCTGGCATCAATCATCAATTGACAGGCGATTTGCAGGTGTTCAGGCAATAAGAATGCTGGCGGGAATGCCCAGTTGAGCTAGCTGACTGCCGATTTCATCTTCGTAATTGCGGTTCATGATGATGACCACGTCTGGCTGGTAGGCGCGCAAAAATTCCGGCGGCACGATTTCCTGACCGCTGCCGGCCACAAACATGCCTTGTTTCCGGGGGTTAATGTCCACCGCGTAACGAATCAACCCTTCCTGGTCGAATGTGTTCATGAACATGACCCCTTTGGAGCCTGAACCCCACACGACGACACGACGGCCGTTCTGCGCCAAGTCGTGCAGCGTTTCATGCCAGTAAGCCACCTTTTGCCGGTAGTTGTCGGCAAATTGGGCCACATCGGCGGAGAGAGCAGCCAGGTCCTGGGGATTGGCGGGGGTGGGAACGGCCGTATCCGGGGCCAATCGCGCCTCAATCGTCAAAAATTGCCCGCCAAAGGTCTCATCAACCGCCAGCACCTGAAAACCAGCCTGCGCAAACAAATGGGCCAGCGAAACCGGGCTGTAATAGGAACAATGTTCGTAGATGATGTCCCAGATGCCCAGCTGGCGCACCGTCCACAGGGCGTTGGGCACTTCAAAAAACACCACCGTGTCCATGCGCTGACCAATCGCCCGGCGCACCGCCTTGAGAAACGGAACCGGCTCGTGAATGTGCTCCAACACGTGACGGCAGCAGATAAAATCGGCCGGGTAATCGGCGAATTCCTCGGAGTAGAATTCTTGTACGAAGGAAACGGCCGTGTCCGCCTCTTCCTGCTCCTGCGCCACATAGCTGGGGTCAAACCCCACGCCGCGATTGCCGCCCATGCGGCACAACATTTTCAAAAAATCCCCCTGCCCGGAGCCAATTTCCACAATGTCCTTATCATGCAGGTCATAGGTGGCAATCAGTCGCTCGGCCAGGGCGGTTGCATACGCCTGAAAACGGGCCGAAAAATGCAGCGAGTTTTCGTACGCCTGCGTGTAGGTCATCTTGTCCGGGTCGAAGGCGTTGTTGTAGATGTGGCCGCATCCCGGCATATACGTCAGGTGAATGTCGCCGCGCGGCGCGGCCAGCGCGCCTTCGCGGCTGGGCCACAGCACGTTGCAATGAACCGGGAGCCGGTCCATCACCAACACCGGCACGGGCGCGGCGTCGGTGCAGTTAACGAGGGGTAAATGGCTCATGGTTAGATGTCCTCAACGGTCATCAGGCTGGGGTTCAGGCCCATTGCCTGTAAATCGCGGCCGATTTCGGCGCGGTAAATCGGATTCATGATGATGACAACATCAGGCGGATTGGTGGGTAAATAATTCGGCGCGACGATTTCCTGCCCGCTGCCGGCCAAAAACGTGCCGGTCTTGTGCGGGTTGATGTCTACCACGTACGGGATGTCGGCCACGCCCAGACCCAATGTCGTCAGGAAGGCTACGGCTTTGGAGCCGCCGCCCCACAGCGTAATTTTTTGCCCCTGAGCGCGGAAGGCGGCGATTTTGTCTTGCCAGGCGGCGATTTTTTGCGGCACGGCCGTGGCGAATCGCTCCACGGCGGCCATTACGCCGGCCAAGTCATCGCCTAAGGGGATGGGCGCGTTGGGATCCGGAACGGCCGTGGGCCGGGCCGCAATCATCAGATATTGATCGTCGTAATCGGTCCACAAATCCAACACGGTAAACCCGGTGTGACGGAACAGGTGCGCCAGCGAACCCTTCGTAAAATAGGAGCAGTGCTCGTAATAGACATCCCAAAAAGCGAGATCATCCAGCACATAACACGCATTGGGTATCTGGAAAAAGACCACCGTCTCCTCGCGCTCGCCAATCGCCCGGCGCACAGTACGCATAAAATCGCCCGTGTCGGGGATGTGCTCCAGCGTCATCTTGCAGGCGAAAAAATCGGCGTCGTAGTCGGTGTATTTTTCCGAGTAAAAATCGGCGATGAAAGTCAGCCGGTCGGCGGCGGCGCTGGGATGGCGCCCCGGCACATAGGCCGGGTCGAAGCCGATGCCGGTATTTGGCCCCATCTCGCACAGCATGGTGATGAAGTCGCCCTTGTCGCAGCCAATTTCGATGATGGTTTTATGGCGCAAATCAAAACGATCAATCAGGTCTTGGGCCAGTTTTTGGTGAAACCGGTTGAAGGTAGGCGAGTAACCCTGAGTGGCTTCATACCGCGCGTTGTACTGCGTCAGCGCCGGGTCAAAATCGACGTTGGCGATGAAGCCGCTGGTAGGACTCACGGCCAGGGTGATGGTTCCTCGCGGGAAGTTTAGGGCTTCGTCCTGGCTGTTGAGCAGCAGGACGCTGTTGGTGGGAGCGTTTTCCACCCGGTAGAAGGCTTTCATGCCGGGCACGCCACAACCCGGGCAGGCAACATCTAATTCTTGCTGATACATACGATTTCCTTTTGAGTAACTCCCTGTTTACTTAACGAAGGCAGCCAGACGGCGGGTGTAATGGGTCAGGCTCATGTGGGCGACAATGCGGCGACGGCCGTTCACGCCCAAACGCCGCGCTTCGGCCGGCTGTTGTAAAAGTTGTTCGATGGCTGCACGCAAGGCCACAGGGTCTTCGGGCGGCACGTAGATGCCTGTTTTGCCCTCCACCACCACGTCGGTTTGGCCGGGCGTGCGCGAGCAGATTACCGCTCTACTCATGGCCATCGCTTCCAGCAGCGCCGTGACCCCTGCCTGGAAGTTGACGGTGTACAGCGGCATGACCAGGAAGGCGCTCCGCGCATATAATTCGCGCAGTTCAAACTGCGTAAAGCGGCGCACCAGCACATTTTCCGGCACATCCTGATCGGCCGTGCTGTCTTCGCGTTTCGACCAGGGGCTGGCGGCGGCGATAATCACCTGCACATCCAGGCCTCTGACCGCCTGCATCAACGTCGGGTAGTCGCGGAATTCCAGGCCGACGGCGCAAAACACCGGCTTCTCCTGGCCATCCAAACCCAGAAAATTATCCAGTTTTCCGGCCTGATCCGGGGCAAAAAAAGCGTCGTCCACCATGAATGGGGTGAAGACCACACGATTGGCGGGTACGCGCCAGCGGTGTTCGATGAACTTTTTTTGCCAGGTAGCGTAGACAAAGAAGATGTCGATGTGGCTTTGCAGCCGGAGCCAATCGAGAAAAATCATTTTTTTGCCGACTGAGAGAATGTGGACGATCATCAGGTGACGCGGGCGGGGGGTGGCGCGCGGGGCGAAATTGGCGAATTTCAGCAGCGCCGCCAGAGGCAAGCCCACCTGTTCGCCATCGGTGAAAATGACGCGGTATTGATGGCGCAATGTGAAACACACCCAGGCAAGCAGCAGGTTAGGACCGCCAATTTTCCCCAACAGCCGGCCGAATTTTCCGGCGCGGCGGCGGGCTTTGGCGTAATCGATCAGGTCGGCGTTGAAGGCGCGGGACATGGCAATGTAGTCGGCCTCGGGACGCTCGCCGCGGGCCGTCTTGGCTTCTACTTCGGGGTCTATCACGCCGGAAACGGTGAGAAGGACGTCGTTCATGCCATCACCTTGCGGGCGCGGCTGGTTTCTTTGAGCAAATCGAGCAGGCGGCGGGCATTGGCGGCGGCGGCGAAGGTGTTTTGGATTCGGGTAACGGCCGTTTCCCCCTGCTGCAAACGCAGCGCCGGGTTTTCTATCAGCTGGCGCAGGGCGTGGGTCAGGGCGTCTATGCTGCCCGTGGGAATGAGAAAACCGGTCTCGCCCTCAGCCACAATCTCAGGGATGGCGGCAACGGCCGTGGACACTACCGGCAGTGCGGCTGCGCCCGCCTCCGACAAAACCATCGGCAAGCAGTCGCCATAGGTGGGCAGGCAAAAGATGTCGGCGGCATAATAAAGTTGTTTGAGGGGTTCGCTGTTTGGCTGCATATCGTTATAGACGAACAATCCTGGTTCGGCGGGAACTGTGTCGCGGGTGGCCAGGTGGAGTTCCAGATTGGGAACGGCCGTCGCCCGCAGGTTGCGCCATGCTTCCAAGAGTAACAGCCCGCCCTTACGCTCCAGATTTCCACCGACAAACAAGATTTTCAGCGGGTTCTGGTGAAGTTGGCGCGGCGACGGCCGTTTCCAGGCCGCCACATTGACGCCGGGCGGAATGACGGTCACTTTGTCTGCCGAAACTTCGTATTCCCCAACCACGCCCTCTTTGGCCCAGGCCGACCAGGTAACGACGTGCTGCGCGGCCGCCAGGCAGTCCCGGTTCTGCCGCCATTTCCAGTTTTCCAGCCAGGACGGGCCGGAACTGTGGGCGTAAAATTCGCCGAGAGAGTCGTACTGCCGGGGCGTGGCATCCAGGGAAACGACAGCGGGGATACGTTTTAACCAGGACTGGGCGAGAACGGCCGTAACCTGCGTGTGAAAAAACAGCACGTCCAACTGTGTCTGCCGCTGCATGGCGGCAATTTGCTGGCGCGCCTGCAAGCCGGCTTTAAAGGTCCAGTTGGGTATGAGGCCGGCCAATCCCCCGGCATCCCAGGCGGGCAAACCCCAGTAAGCCTCGATGGTGGGGTCTTGAGCGACGTTTTGCTGCAAATTTTGCCCGTGGGTAATGTGGCCTAAAGCCTGTTCAATGATGAATCCGATTTTAACCAATGAAATCCTCGATCTCTACCAATTGGGAAGACCCTTGGGTTTAGTTAAAACCCTGAGGGTGTGTCTAGCTGCTCAAAATGTAAATAAGCGTCGAACCTTTTCATACCATTTGGCTCCTAACACCGTACGAGCCGTGATAATGAGGGTCCGTTTATTAAGCAGCGATTCGCGTGGACGCAGTTTAATGCTTTCCCACATGATTTTCCAAGATTGCCGGTAACTATCGCCAAATACCAGGGACATGGGAACGGCCGTGAGCGCATGTGTATAGGCCTGCCGTTTCGCCCCGGTCGGATCGTCCATCTGGACGCCTAGCGGACCATCAAAGACTGTGTCTATCGAATGAAGCATTTCTTTTGTTAAGCGGCGATGTTTGAGAACGGCCGTCATGCTCTGACTGTGCTGGCGGTAAGCATACAAATTATCAGCGATATAAGCGACATCACCCAAAACACACAGATCAAACCAAAGCTTTAAATCTAGGACAAAGTGATAGGTAAGATCGTAACCGCCGCATTGCAAAAAGGCATCACGGCGAAACATCGGTCCGCTGTGCCCAATATAAAAGCCCATCGCCTTTTGCACCGCTTCTACGCCGGGAACAATGGTGTCTGCAGGAAAAGACTCCATACTCATCAGTTTTTTCCCTTTGTTGTTGTACTCAGACAAAACCGAGTAAACAAAAACAACATCGGGGTTGGCTTCCAATATGGCCACCTGGCGTTCAAACGCCGTAGAGGACTTAATCCAATCATCAGAATCCATGTGCACCAGATAAGTACCCTGGGCCATGGCGGCGACATCTTCCAATGTTTGGGCATAGCCCTTGTTTTTCTTGTTCACATGCAGGCGAATTCGGCCATCGCGCGCGGCATATTTTTTGATTACCTCAACCGATTTATCGGTTGAGGCGTCATCAATGATAACCAGTTCAAAATCTTCAAAAGTTTGCCCTAATATCGATTCGATTGTTTGGCCAATATACTTGGCATAGTTATAGCTTGTTACAGTAACCGATACCTTGGGTGGTTTTGTTTCCATGATAACGTTTACCTTTATGCCGACAGAATATATCTGACTGCATGAATCACATCTTCAACGTCCTGATCGGTCATCTTGGGCGAAAGCGGTAATGAGGCTGTACGCTCGCTGATCCAGGCGGCATTGGGAAAATCGTGTGCTTTATATCCGAATTGTTCCCGGTAATAAGGGTGGAGATGGACGGCAACATAATGGACGCCTGTGCCGATATTCAATTCGTGCATTTTTTGCAGGAAGACATCACGATTCAAGCCGCATTGTTGTTCATCTATCATGAGGGTGTATAAATGGCGGGCATGAATGGTGTCCGGTTCGGCGGGAGAGGGTAAACCTACCGGCAAATCGGTAAAAGCGGCATCGTACTGAGACCAGATTTCATTGCGCCTTTCCAGGTATTCGTCCACTCTGGTGAGCTGATGCATGCCAATGGCGGCTTGTAGGTCCATCATGTTGTATTTGAAACCGGGGAAGATAACTTGATAATGTTTGTAGCCATCGTCTGAAAAACGTTTCCAGGCGTCGCGGCTCATGCCGTGCAAGCCGTACATTTTTATTTTGTCGGCAAAATCAGGGTTGTTGGTGGTAACCATGCCGCCTTCGCCGGTAACAATGTTTTTGGTAACGTAAAAAGAGAAGGCGGTGAGCTGGCTGACGCTGCCGATTTTTTGGCCTTTGTAGGCGCTTTCTATGGCGTGGGCGGCGTCTTCGATAACGATGAGGTCGTGTTTTTGGGCGATGGTTTCGATGGCGTCCATGTCGCACGGCCGTCCGCACAAATGAACCGGCAAAATCACTCGCGTCCGGGGCGTGACGGCGTCTTCAATGCGCTGTGGATCGATGAGCATGGTGTCTCTGTCGCAGTCGACCAGGACAGGTGTGCCGCCGGCATGAAGGATGGTGTTAACGGTGGCGCAGAAGGTCATGGGCGTGGTGATCACTTCGTCGCTTGGCTTCAGGCCGGCAACCAGGAGCGACAGGTGAAGGCCTGCAGTGCAGGAATTGAGAGCAATCGCGTGTTCTGCCCCCACGTAACGGCTGAACATGTCTTGAAACCGGGCGACTTTGGGGCCGGTTCCTAACCATCCGCGACGCAGAGAATCAACCACTTCCTCAATTTCATCGTCCTCTATTTTAGGTGCGCCGAATACGAGATACTCTTTTCTGGGTACAAAATTCTGCATGTTTACCTCCTCAGATCAAAAACTGGCAAAACTAACAAGAGAAACGCATCTGGACTTGGGAACAACTCGTTTGTAAGTTATCGATTTAAAATCTGGCGATAAATTTCTTCGACATCTTGGGCCATGCGGCGGGGTGTGAAGAGTTCTTGAGCGCGGATACGGCCGTTCTCCCCCAAGGTTCGCCGCAGGTCCGCATCATTCATCAAGGTCAGGATATTTTCTGCCAGCGCGGCAATATCTTGCGGCGCAGACAACAGGCCCGTTTTATTCTGTTCAACCACTTCACGGGAACCGCCATTATCCAACGCAATAACCGGTTTCTTCATGCACATGGCTTCTAAATAGACCATGCCAAATGGTTCCTCAAAACTCGGCATTGTGTACATATCACACGCCGCCATTAGCTCCTGAACGTCGCTTCGATAACCCGTGAAAACAACCTGATCGGCAAGCTCCAATTCAGCAACCAGGGCTTTTAATTCGGCCGTATAGCTGCCATGCCCCGGATGAGCGCGAGGGTCGTCTACGCCTACAATCAACAGTTTAAAGTTTGGAGTCTGTTTTTTAACTTCGGCCAGGGCTTTTAACAGTTCGGTGTGCCCTTTCCAATAGCTCAACCTGGAAACGGTCAGTAACAACGGTGTGTCTGGTTCAATACAAAATTCCTGGCGAATGGGACGGCCGTCTACAGCCGGGTTCCAACGGTCACTTTCAATCGCATTTAAAACATAAAAGGTCTTCTCGGCCGGATAGCCCATCGCCGTAATCGACTCAGCCACAAATTCAGACACACCAACCAACGCATCCGCTCGTTTCATCGCCCATTGCACATTCTTGCTGATCCAGTCCTCCGCTTTTACATGCAGTTGAATCACACATTTGGCTCCCGTCAAATTCGCTAGAAGCTGCCCATAAAAAGCATCACGGGGCTTTTCCGTGCAATGAATAATTTGGATGTGATTGTCACGGATATACTTTGCCAGGCCTGCCAGACTAATAACAGCCGGAATGCCTTGCGTTACAGAATCCCGCACAATTTCTCCCTTGGTGCGAAAATTAATCGACGTGCCAAACTTTGTGGGGCGCATCTGAATATCTGGTAATTTTTCCAACGCCTGAGCAGACGCAGACTTACCTTCGCCATCACCGTAATTGCACGCGATGTGTACGTTAATCCAACCACGGTCAAGCTCTTTAATGATCAAAGAATGTATATATGAATCAGCGCCAAAATACGTTTGAGACTGCATGAATAATACATTTAACATAGCTTCTTTATACTGACCCCTATCGATTTAATCTGCAAACACGGGACATGCACTGGAGTAAACGCGATTCAGGCGCTTTTCCGTTCAACTGTGTATTTTTTCTTTAGGAACAAGGCTGAAATGACAGCTACAAAACGCCGCGGCAGGCCGCCTAAATCCCACAACAGGCAATGAATATGGCGCAACCCAAATCGTCCAATGTACACGCGACAAATCAAGCGATCCATTACTGAAACGTTGACGCCCTTCAGCGTCTGATTAAATTCTGACAAGATGCGCCAGTTTGGATACTTTGGCCGAGACATGCCCTGGGTGTCATACCATGAGGCATAAGCGTCTGTGTCCAAACCACAAGGAACTTCTACTTTGTAGATTTCGTTCGACTGCGCAGCGTGCCGTCTGGATTTAAACAAATATTCGGAAACTTGCTGAAAACGGCCTAACAGGATCAGGCGAGCAATCAATATCGTGTCGCCATGCGTGTGGGGCAAGATGAGTTTTGTTTGTTTCAGAGCGGAAACGCGAATAAGCCCAAACACATAAAAGCTGTTGTGCCAGCCCAGCAAAATTTCATGAAAGCGCGTCCGAGGGCGGGCGTCATCAATCCTAAGCGCTAACTCACAGGTAGAAAACGGCCGATCTTGTTCGTCTATGTATTCCGCCCAGCAAAAGCATAAAACTGTGGTGGGATCATTGTCTAGCGTAGGGACGCAACGGCTCAGAAATTCCGGGGCCAGCATGTCATCGGAGGCTAACCATTGGAAATATTCGCCGCGCGCCAGTTCAAAAACATAGTTGAAGTTGGGCGCCGCGCCCAGGTTTTGCTCTTGACGATGATACCGAATACGCGAGTCGTTGGCGGCATAGGCCTGACAAATCGCGCCGGTCGCATCTGTGGAGGCATTATCAGAAATGATTAATTCAAAATTGGCGTAGGTTTGTGCCAGCACGGATTCTATCGCCCGGCTGACATATTTTTCGCCATTATAAACAGGCAGGCCGATGCTCACCTTGGGATTATTCATACAACGCTCTCATCTTAAATTTGGCTTGAACCGGTGAGATTGGTCCAACTTCGCCGATTGGACCATTCTAAAAACCACCAGCTTTTTTGCGAATGCTCATTTCAATGTTTTAGTCGCCCCAAAATGGACGGAAGTTAATCAACCAGAACGCCTTCAGTGAAAGGCTGGAGCAGGTTGGCGTGAGCGCGGTAATGGCGCAAACAGGACGCGTAACCGCTGGAAAAAAATCGCCAGCCGATGAAGCCAGAGAAGATACGTTGGGGTCGAAACGGCCGTTTCCAGCCATTCAAACGCTCATTTCTTGTTCCGGCAAACCATTTTTCACCCCGGATGTCACCCATCAGCGTTAACTTGGCCGCTAACCCGCCGTTGGCATAGGCATAGTTACGCGCATGTTTCCAAAGTTGTTGATTGTAACGATACCCAAAGGTATGGCAGACCACAGCTTTGGGCGTCGTGGCCATTTTGATGTTCAATGCCTCCGCCCGCAGTAAATAATCTGAATCATCGGCGGCCGGGAATTCGGTGCCGGGACCGAGATAGGCATCCCAGGGGCCAATCGCCTCAGCCGCTGAACGGGTCATGGCCACATTACAGCTGATCCATTCCCAACCGGCCGGTGGGGTGTACCCCATCTGCTGCGGATCGTAGACCGATTCGGATGGCGTAACTGTGGGGCATTTGGCTATGCCCCGGCTTGTTTTCGGGGGAGCCACCACCGCGCCGCCAACCATGCCAAGCGTTGGGTCTTGCGCAAAATAGGTCATGAACGTAGCCAGCCAGGCTTCGTCGGCCTCACAATCATCATCAATGAAGGCAAAAATATCGCCGGTAGCCACTTCCATGGCTTTGTTGCGCGCGCGGGTGGCGCCTCGTTCCGGGGTGTGGACATAACGAACTCGTGGGTCGTCGGTTGCGCTGGTTACGGCCGTTCTCGTAGCCTGAGTCTGGGGAAGAGTTAAATCACCCTGGCCCACCGCAATAAGTTCCCAGTCGGTCCAGCTTTGCTTGAGAATCGATTGAATCGTTAGAGCTATCGTATCCGGCCGAGAAGTCGGTACACAAACAGATACCTTCATCGTAACCCTCTTTGAAAATTTACAGGTGAATATTGCAGCACAAAGACATGACCCTCAAACAAAACTAAATCGTATTGACAAATGGATGCCCTGGGTGCGCTTAATGTGTCATTAGCCTCTAGCATGAAGACCCTTGTTTAGGGAATTTCTGTTGATTGCCGCAGAACCAACTTTCTTAAAATAGCGCGAGAACCTTGCAAACTACCTAAAGTTAAATCGGGGCAATCTACCACCAAAATCTGCTGAGGGTTATCTGGCTGCCAGCCCGCACAGCTCCAATTAAAAGCGCTTCATAGAACCAGATTGTTTTGTGGGTTATGTCAATTTAGGGGCGTAGATCGGAAAATCGTGGCCGTCAGCCAGTAGGAGTGGCCGTAACAGGCAAAGAGGGCAACCAAATTTCTCTGTTTAAGCTGAGTACGGAATCTGCACTCAGACAATTGGCGTCTAGTACCGACTCTAAAGAGGCGTCGGCGGCAAACGCAAGATTGGCTATCGTATCGCCTGTTTTTATACGGTAACCAACCCATCCGGGCGGAGGAGTAACCTCGCAAGCCGCACCTGCCGGCTCGGCGGACGCATTGGCAGCGGGCGTCGATGTGCCGTCTGGCGAAGCGCTTTCGGGTGATGGCGTAACGATTGGAGCGGGCGCCGTGCGTGATGGAATTGGCGTTTCAGCTAAATTGGGCGTCATTAAAAAATTTACGTCGTCGATATAAATGGTGTTGGCAAACCCGGCGTCATTTTTCAGGTAAAAGCCGGTCACATATTGGTACTCTGGATCGTAGACGAGAGATTCCATGGGCAAATACACCTCAACCCACGTTTCCGGTGGAATGGAGCGATTGAGACCCAAGAAATACAAACGTGTCTCGGAAAAGGATTCGCCTTGGGGAAAAGCCACCGATTTGTCGTCGGCGACCCAATAGTAATAATCGTTGCTGCCAACAACGGCAACAGCCAATTCGTCTAATTGCAGATAATCATCGCCACTGTTTAGCCAAAAATCTATTCCCACGACTTCGTTGAATGGATACGAGATGCGGGTTTCTGGCTTGACGGTGAAAAAAAGTGTGCTGAAGTCGATTTCAGGCGTGAAGGCGATGGAGTGTTGTCCGCTGCGAACGCGAATTTCGCTGGCGGTATCAAAAATTGCGCCAGTGTCTTCCAAGATAGCCCAGTTTTCGTTCAAGGCGTCATCGTAAATGGTTTTGGTGATGGTGTCGGTGGACGAAAAATTGGGGCGGAGCGGCGGGTACGTGGGAAAAGGGGTTTTGGTCAGGGTGGGAACCGGGGTATTACGTTCGGAGAAGATGCTGGCGACGGTGGGCACGGCCGTTAATTGCGCATTGGTTCTCGTTTCATAAGCTGTTGGCGCTTCCGTCTGGGTGAAAAACAAAAAGGTCGTCGGCGTGGGCAGCGGGACAAGCGTTGTCACAGTACCCGATGTTGTCGATTGGCAACCGGTGAACAGCCAAAGGAAAAACAATCCCCAGATAGTGGCAAAACGGGTTTTCATGAATATGCTGCCTTATACGGCCGTTTGATGCAAAATTTCAGTGATTCGGGCTGCATTTCGTCGAGCGTCAAAATTTTGTTCAGCTCGACTGCGGGCAGCCTGCCCCAACCGTTTCCGCAAATCGGGGTCCGCAGCAAGCTGATGCAGGCGTTTGGCCAACAGTTCAACGTTACCCGGACTTACCAGAAAACCGGTTTCACCATCGACGACGATATCGGTAACGCCGCCAACGGCCGTGGCAATGACTGGCATCCCCATCGCACTGGCCTCTATTGCCGCAATACCAAAAGCCTCAGCTTTGGTGGGCAAAACAAATACATCCGCTGTCTGGTAGAGATCAATAAGTTCCGCAGAATTGGGCTGCAGGTGATTGTAGACCCAAACACCACGCTCCGGTTGAATTTGCGACCGTGTCACCAACTGCAATTCGGCCGAACCATCCGGCAGCCGCCGGAACGCATCAAGCAAAACGTCGCCGCCCTTGCGGTAAAAATCTCCCCCGACAAATAAAATTCGTAACGTTCCATTGGCCTGGCGGGCTTTTGGCCGCCAGATGTCCAGGTTTACCCCTGGCGGAACTACTTCGATCCGCTCGGAGTGTACCCCATAATCCCGAATGAGCGAATCTTTAACCCAAGTGGACCAGGGTAAGACACGCGCCGCGCCGCGAAAGAGCGCACAGTTAACGCGATGCTTATAATCCCGCAGCAGCTTCCATCGGTCCGGTTGATGCCTGTACAGCTCGGCCATTTCGTCGTATTGCCTGGGGGTGATGTCGGTGGACAAAATATAAGGTTGGCGGTGGATGAGGCGACCGGCGAGAGCGGCGGGAACTTGCGTATTAGCCATCACCACATCGGCCGGAGTTTGTTTTAGTCCGCTGCGGGCTTCGGCACGGCCGTTTAACGTTCCACGCACGCCTTGTGGCAAAAAGGGCAATCTGGCCCAAACGTATCCGTCATCCTCATAGGTAATGGGAACCCAGTTGGCTTCAATTTCCTGCGATTGATCAATAAACTGCCTGAGATTCTGATAATATGCGCGATGGCCAATGTGTTGCTCCATCACGAAGGTTACACGAATCATAAATTTCCTATCAAGGCACTCTGCCGCAGCCGAGGGCAAAACGCTCTCGGCTTATGAATCTTCAACACTTAAAGCATCTTGCGCCACGGGCGCTTGCTTGATAACTTTGGCCGGAACGCCAACCGCCGTCGCCCCTGGCGGCACATCATGGATCACAACCGCGTTCGCGCCAATCACCGCGCCATCACCAACCTGAATGCCGCCCAGCACGCGCGCGCCTGCGCCAATAAACACGTTGTTCCCAATTCGGGGAAAAGCCCACTCATTGCGCATCCCGGTGGTGACGCTGGCGACGATGGTGCAGTTTTCACCCATTTCTTGCACGGCAATGACTGTGCCTACCGGATGCGCAATATACAACCCGCCGCCAATTTTGGCCCCTATCCAGATTTCTAAGCCAAAAAAGCGCAGCAGGAAGCGCTGCACCAGACCGGGGATCATCGGAATTCGCCGTTCCTTGCACCAGGAACCAAAACGATACCAAAGCATGGCGCGTAAGGACATATACTGCCAAAGCAGCCGCAGCGTGCGCCCCCAGGTTATTTCAGACGGATCGGCGATTTGCTGCGGCACGACCCATCGCTGCACATCTTGTTTGAATTTGCTCATGACCCATTCACCTGTCTACCATTGAAGTTTGCGCGGGTGGGCGACTTGTGTCATTACCCGATTGGTCTGGCGCAACCGTATTCGGGGCGTTTAGGCCGGCAAAAAATGCCGCCCGGCTGCCCAATTGGTCGGCTGTGCCTTGATAATACCTCAGGTTAAAAATGCCGCTGAAAGCCTGGCCCGCTAAGGTTTTCAGACCGAGTTTGTAGCCTGCCAAGGCGGTGATTTCTAGCAGTTTGAGGATGAGTTGGCTGATAAACGGCCGTCCCAAACCCATGCTCGTTATTGCCCGAATCAGCACATTTCGCTGGCGGTATTCGCGCCAAACGGCCGTCAGCAGCCAAGTCTGCCCTTTTTCCTGCGCAAAAATCACGTCGTTACGGCCGTAGGCATACGCAATATTCATCCAGGAGGTAAAACTGCGCTCGGCATAATGGTAGCCGATGGCTTCCGCGTTAAACACAAAGCGCAAGCCGGAATCGGCCAGCCGGTAGGCTAATTCCACATCTTCAGCGCGCTTAAATTGGGCGTCGAAACCGCCAGAGGCCAGGAGATAGCTCCGGCGCAGGGAGGTGTTGCCGGTGTAGAACTGCCGCGCCGTGGGTTCCCAATCGCCGTGGGTCATGGCTGTATACTGCTTCACCAGCATGGCCTGTTCCCACTGCACCCAGGGAGCCATCACAAAATCGGCGGGCGTGATCATGGGGCCAAGAACTACCACGTTGTCGCCTTCGGCGGCATGGGTGCGCAGGTGTTCGGCCAACAACTGTGGGGCGGGAACCACATCATCATCAAGGAAGACAACAAGGTCGCCAACGGCCGTTTGGATGCCCGCATTTCGCGCCGCAGCCGCTCCGGCATTCACCTGAAAAACAGGATTCAGGGTTAAGGGCGTCTGCAGATTGGCCAGAAATTCATCTGTGCCGTCGGTTGCGCCATCAGAAACAACCACAACTTCAAAGTTGGTCGGCGCGAGGGTTTGGTTTTCCAGGCCCTCAAGCACCCGTTTTAAGGAGGCAAGCCGATTATAGGTGGGGATGATGATGCTGATGTTCATAGGGATGACGGCCGTTTCCTCATAATTGCCGAATAACTTTCGCCGGTGTGCCAACCGCTAAACTGCGCGGCGGAATATCGCGCGTCACCACGCTGCCCGCGCCGATGACGCTGCCCGCGCCAATCGTGACGCCGCCCAGCACAATAACCCGCGCGCCCAGCCACACATTTTCTTCTATTACAATTGGTTTCGATTCCGGGCGCTCGTCCCGCCGTTCCGGTTCCAACCGGTGAAAGTCGTTGTCCATGATGATGACATACGTGCCGATGTTGCAATGCGGCCCAATCCATACTGAGCGTAAAGCAGAAATAGAGGTACCATAGTTGATAAAAGTTCCCTCGCCGATTTCCAGCGTCCCCTGCTCGCCTGTTCCCAATTCCAACGGGACAATTCTCCCCTCAATTCGGACGCGATTGCCAATGCGCAAGATCCCCTGGTTTTTTACAACCGCCCGGCCCCATAATCGAACCCGCGGACCCAGGTAAGCCGCCGAGCGGAAATACCATCGGGCGCTGAGATTGGCCCAAACATTGTGCAGGAAAGCCAGATTCATGGTGCTACCGCGCCTTCTTGCACCGCGTCCAAAAGACGCATTACTTTGGCCGGCACGCCGCCCACCAGAGTATTCGGCTGCACATCTTTGGTAACCACCGCCCCGGCGGCAACTACCGACCCAGACCCAACCGTAACGCCGGGAAGAATGGTGCAGCGCGCGCCCAACCAGGCGCCGTCTCCGATGACAATGGGCTGCGGAACCAACAAACCCAGCCGGCAAGACGCATCGCCAATTTCGTGTGCGCCGGTAATGAGGGTGACTTGCGGTCCCAGGACAACCTGGCTGCCAATGGAAATGGGCGCCGCCAGATCGATAAAGCAGTCGATGTTGAACAGGGAGTGATGGCCGATGGTTAATTTTTGGTGCAGTTTGCCGCTGCCGATGAGTTTGGGCAGTCCCCACATCGACGCGCCTTGGCCGATATGGAAGCCAAGCAGGCGCAAGAGGGCAACGCGGAGTCGGCTGCCAACATAAGGGGGTAAGGGAAATAGCAGGATTCGCGCCAGCAGCCAACGCGGGTGCAGTCCGTACATTTCTTCACGGGCGACACTGAGTAGTTTTTGCATCATAGGGTAAGACGTGCCTCATTTTGTATTCGATGATGATGGGGGAAACGGCCGTAACCCAGGCGCCGGTTCAGGCGCAGGCTGCCAGGGCCAGCGGGTGGGTTTGGCGGGGACCGGTTGGCTGACGATATGTTCGGCCGCACTCAGCAAGCCCATCATCATGCCAACGTAAACCATGCTCTGAATGTCCCAAGAAATATCCGCATAGGCAAAAATAAAGTGCATGACGATGTAGAGAACGGCCGTCAGGACTATCGCGCTCATGTCATCACGCGGCATGCGCCACAAAGCCCGCGCCCCAACCATAATGGCTGTGCCGACGAAAAACAGCATGGCGATAAAGCCGCCAACGCCAGCTTTTAACCAGATCCAGATGATGGAGTTGTGGGGAAAGTATTGCCACCAGGAGAAAAAGCTGATGTCTGGCAGGGGAACAATCACGTAAAATTTTTGCCCAAAGCCGACGCCGGTTAACGGCCGTTGATGCACTGTAAAACTCGTGTTCACATTCTCAATCTGCCGATACAAATTAGACGACAAATCCGCCGCGTCCGCCTGATCCTGCGCCACAACCGACTTCACCGCCTGCGCCGGCAAACCCAGCGCGCCGCTGGCATTCCAAAAAACAGCGATATAAACCATTGCCGCCAGGCCCAAGGGCGGCACAATCAACCAAAACGCCCGCCTGTTTTCCAGGAACAGGATAATCGCCATGATGACCAGGGCAATGGCCAACGTTAGAAAAGCGGCACGACGCTGCGTGGCCAGGTAAGTAAGAAACACAACCGGTACCATCAATGGCAGCACAAACCGTTTAGCCGCAGATGCTTTATACAGCCACGCCGCCGCCACAAACACAAACAACGTATTCATTTGAATAGCCGCCGCATGTTCCGTAATCGCTTCCACGCCTTGCAAACTGCCCCGTAGCGTCACCAGAAAATAATAATCCCCAATCAAACTCTCAACCAACAGAGCCAGCATGGCTGTCCAAAGCAAGTTGCTGGCCTGGCTGCGCGTTTCTATCAGGTTGTTGGTCAGAATCATCATGGCGATCAAATAAAAAATTGGCCGCGACTCCCAGAGAGCAATATTCAGATTGCCGCCAGTAGAAACGCCATAAAACAGACCAAACAAGATGAACCCCAAAAAGATCATCGCCGGCAGAAATAATTCACTGACGTAAAACTTCATCTTCCGCTGCATCGCCCCTCGACCCAGCCAGGAGATAAAAATCAGGGCAAAATAGGATTCCAAGGGGCTGATAATGAGCGTGTCGTGCAAAAATAATAATGACTCGCGGCTCGAAAAGTTTTTCGTAAATGGATACCAGGGCGTCAGATAATTATCCCCTACCAGCACCAAAAAGATGATCAAATACAGGCCATAACGCGGCCGATAAAAAATAACCAGCACGCCCGCCAGATACACCAGCCAGGCCACAACAGAAAGATTGGGGCCGCGTTTCATCATGACCAAACCCAAAAACGCCGATAGGCCTAGCATTGTCAGGAACCATAACAGCCAGGTGACAGAGGAGCGCCGCTGGCGAGTTCCGACGTCTATTGGGTGGTCATAGTTATCAATATATGTTGCCATGAGATCATTGGGGCAATTGCCAGGTAAATGACGCAGTCGTGTCCGTCAGGTATCAGACCTGATTGCGCCAACTCAGGCTGGTTACAGACGGTAACTCAGAGCTGATTCAGGAAATAATAAGCAAAACAAACCATCAAACAGATGGCGAGCAAGATCAAAGAGCGCCGCTGGAAGGAAAGTTTCCACATCAATAAGCCGCCGATGAAGGCGAATAGGATAAACCCGATAAAAATTTTCACAGCGTTACATCCTTGTGGGTACGGCCGTTCCACACCCCAGGCATCACAAGTTATCAGGCAGGAATCAACTTGGTCACAAACGTAGGCGTCGCCAATTTGACCCGGTTCAATACCACGCCCAGCATGGGAATATGGTCAATCTCATCCAGCCCCAGCCGCACATCCTCCACCGTGGTAATTCCCTGGCGCACCACCAGGCAGCAGGCATCGCCCAACGAAGCCA
The DNA here is from genome assembly GCA_029559155.1 of Chloroflexota bacterium. GTDB lineage: Bacteria > Chloroflexota > Anaerolineae > Promineifilales > Promineifilaceae > Leptovillus. The sequence goes on along the minus strand of JAKQCM010000455.1, from coordinate 22,534 downwards.
ACGGAATCGCGTCGCTGGTGGAATGAATAGCGGGAATATCCAATATCAAAAAATCGAACCGGGTACTCAAATTGTTGATCACATCTTGCAGTTCCTGGCTGCGCGCCATAACCGGCCTATGCTCGATGGCCATGTTTCCCGCAGGGATAAACACCAGGTTAGACCACCCGGTAGGCGCAATAACATCATCAAGTTTGGCTTCTTTGGCAATAACGGCCGCCAGACCAGGATTATCGTTGGCCGCCATAATTGCCGGAGATGGCCACCACCAATTCAAATCCACCACGCAAATGCGCGCCTTCATGTCATGGGCAATGGTGGCCGCCAAAGCCTGGGAAAGATAAGTCACCCCTTCGCCGCGCAGCGCCGAAACCATCGACAGACGGGAAGGAAGCTGTCCGTTGCGCAAGATTCGCGTGACCATGTAGCGTAAATTATCAACCACCTCGCCAGAGAATTTCTGGAGCGGCGTGCCATCGCCGGCCGGAATAACCAGCGGCGGCGGCGGTTCTTTTTTTTGTTTGCGTAAGGTAATTTTCATAACAATCTCGTTGCAAAACGGGTAAATGACAGTTAGCGGGCCACTCAGGCCGGTTGTTTGCGCAGGCGCTTCATGAAGGATGCGCCAATTGTTTTAAGCAGGTCCCAATCTTCTGGCGGAACCACACGCAGCAAGAGGATTAAGGCGATATACGACACTGCGCCCAGGGCTACAGGAATGGCAATGAAAAGATCGCGCGCCCACCAGGTGGCTGCAACCATGCCGAGACCGGCCAGAATTGCCCGCAAGGATCGGCGGCTGGATTGCCAGGTGATAATGCCATCGGGCAGCATTCTAAGGGCGACAAACAACATGCCCGCTTCGGTAATTACAAAGGCGATAGAGCCGCCAATAGCTCCGTTGCCGAAGACTCGTTGACACCAGGGGATCAACACCAAATCAAGGGCGATGGTGGCCGCGGTGGCGGCGGCCATCACCCAGGTCCAATCTTTTTGTCTGTCGATGGAAATGAAAAACTGCCCCAAAAGCATGTTTTGGTAGGTCAGAATAATGACAATGCCCATGACCGCCAGGATGGGACCGCTATTAACAAATTCTTCGCCAAACAGCAGAACAACGAGAGGATCGGCAATGACAAGCACGCCCAGACCAACCGGGACGCTGACCAGCAGGAGCAGGTTGAAGCTCTTGCTCATGAGTCTGGGTAACGAGTCTGAGGCGTTGGCATACATGCGAGAGAGAACGGGGAATACGGCCGTCATAAAAATAGATGGCAAAAATAACAGCGTGCCAAATAATTGATCCGCCGCGCCATACCAACCCACGCCGGTTTCATTCACCAGCAGCGAAATAACGATGATGTCTACCTGCATGTACATAACCAGGAAGATGTACACAATCAAGTAAGGGTAACTTTTTTGCAGCATCTCTTTCGCCGCAGCCCAGTTAAAATAAAATTTCGGGCGGCGCAGACGGCGCACGGCCGTATACTGAATGGTCATGTTGATCAATGACTCGAAAATACCCACAGAGACGATGGCAATAAGACCATAGTTCAGCAGCAACAAGGCGATGGTGACAACGGCCGTAAATATCCGAGCCACAATCTGCGCCACTGAAATATATTCCATCCGCTCCAACCCCTCTAACGAGGCGCGGTAAACCATGCCAAACTGAATGACCAAATTGCTGATGCCGGTGACAAAAATCACCGCAATCGTCACCGGAGCATAATCCGTGAACTGGAGGTAAAGCAATAAAACAAAAATGCTGCCCACATAAAGCAGCGACCGGAGGATCAACGATACGCTTAAAAGATTGTCAATTCTATCCGGGGAACGCGAAATTTCTTTCGTCAGATAGGTGTTCATGCCAAATTCAATGGTGATCGCCAAAATCGCCCAAATTGAATTTGCCAGATGAATTTGCCCAATACCCGTTGCGCCCAGGTAACGGGTCATAAAGATCATGATAACCAGCGACAACCCCCAGGTAGACACCTGGGAAATTAGCAAAACGCTGGCATTTTTTACGATGGTACGGCCGGTTTGATTCATAGAGTGATATTCGCTTTGTCGCCTTTGCGTTCATCTTGGGTTTCAGTCAGATCGTTCAGTTGACCGGAGGGCATCATACCCGTTCCCTCTTTCGTTTCTTCTTGCAATTCCGCTGTGTCTTTTGGGGCTCTCTTTCGCCGTTGGAACCATTTCCGACGCGGCGCCACATCCGGAATCAGCGCCAGCACAGGCAAATCCAGGCGATGGGACACATCAATAGGCAACCGCAAGCTGCGATCAATAATTGCCGCGCCAACAATCGCCCCAATGGAAATAAAGACACCGGCTACCAAAAAAACGGCCGCTTTAATCGCCTTGTCTCTTAAGGAATTACTTGGTTCCGTAGGCATGCGTGGGGCGTCGATCAAGAAATATTTTTGCCGGGCATCACTTTGAATTTGGGCGATGGACAACCGGCTGCTTTCTTCTTTATCCAGAGCTGTGGCGTAACGGGAAGACGCCAGGTCGATGGCTCCTTGCAAACGATCGATGTCGATTTGTTCGCCGCCGGGTCTATCGCCGCGCAGCGGAGCCGGGTGAGCGACCAGATAAAGTTTCATTTCTTCGCGCGCCGCATTGAGTTCGTCTTCATAGGTTTTAATCAGGTCATTAAAAAAGGATTGGGCGGTTTCGCTTTCAGATAGCTGGGCATTGATTTGCCACTGCACATACCCTTCGACAACCGCGTTCACCAATTGGTACGCGATTTCCGGCTGTTCCCGTGTGGCGCTCACGACGATCTGGTTATCACCCAGAGTAAAGACCCAGATGCTTTTGCGTGTTTCGTCGATGAGGGTTTTAACGGCCGTATCCCCCTCATTCATCTTCGCTTCCAAATCCGTCTGCTGAATAATCGCGCGGACAAACGCATCCGTTTGCAGCAACTCGTTCAAATCCTGGCTCGCCGTTTGCGCGGCCGTTACCCACCATGACCCACTGTTGTCTGTCACATTGGTCAACGAGGCCAAATAAGACTCGTTTTGCACATACAACACACCCTGGGCGTAATAACTCTGCTTCTCATTGATCACAAAATAAGCGGCCAGAACAACCGACAATACAATTGGCAAAATATATAACCAACGATGCCGAAAATAGCTCTCTAATATCCGCAAGATAACCAGACGTAACATAGCTTCTCCTAAACAAAACCAAAGCGCCCCATTTAGCAATCTGTCATGTTTTGCCTGGCTGCAATTCCAGGCAAAGCACACCCCACGAGCTTGCAGGCTCATGGAGATCATCTTGGACAAAGCTTAAGAACTACATAACGGATACCTATCCGCTCATGCAACTGCTCAGGAACACGCGACTCCAACCCCAGGCATAAAACCAAAACGCACGAACAATCGACCGCAAACTGATTGCCCGTGCGCCTTCCTATTCAACTTGATAACGCCCAAAATCAGGTTACATAACAATGTCTGCCGCCTGGTTTTGGACCAAAACCTCGTTTAACAACCGGCCGCCCCCTCATCCAGTGCCCGCAAAACAACCTTTGCTTTAGGGGCGAACCGTACGAGACCAGATAGATATATCCCGCACTTGCCATGCGCCACCCCACCAGTCGTTGGCCTTAAATCTCACACTGGTCGTGCCTGTGGGGGCCGACATCCAGTACGATTTGAATGTGCCTTCCTGCGGCGAGTTTCTGGCCGGCTGAACCCGCGCGGGCTGCCAGGAAACGCCATTGTTGAATGACACCTGCATATTCGTGCCAATCCCCGTAAAACGAAGATAAGAGCCTGACGGCACGGCCGTTGCAAAATTAACCGCCGACGGCAACGCACTGCTCACCACACGCCGATCCGCGCGCATAATGGTAAACGGCACGGCCGGATCAATCCTCACGTTGTCCCAGTGCCAGGTATTGGGGCCGCAGCCTGTGCAGGCTTTGGTCGGGTTATACGAATGGTGCCCCAACTGAACCACGCCCTGGCTCCAATTTAAGGGGGTAATGCTCGTATCGATCCACCAAAAATTATACGCGGGCATGCCAAATTTAATGTGATTACGCGAAATGCGCAGTTCAAACGTGTCCCGACGGCGGGCATCCGGCGTCAGAAAATTTTCGTACCCCTGCCAGGAATCACCTGTGCCCGGAATTGAACTAAGCGTAAAATCGCGGATGAGAAATCCCTGAAACCTTGAGCTGCTAAAATCCATGGCAATGTGGATGGCATTGCGTGGCTCACCGCTTAAGTCTGGCAAATAATCCTGTAGGGCAAGCTGGAGGTTGTCATCGAACGGCGTAATCCACACGTCGATCCAGTCTCGCCCAGACGTGCGCAGGGTCGAAACGTCAAAAGAGACGACTGCCTCGCCATCGGCAAAATCGACCATCTGGTTTGGCGTTAAATAAATCAAGCCATACCCACCGGCGTTAATGGCCGTCATCATGTGATTTTTGCATTGAAATACTGTGTCCTCATACGCGCTGACGGTGTGCGTTGCCGGCGGCGGTTCGCAGTTTGGTCCATGCGCCCCCTGCATGGTTTCTATCGCATCCCAGGTGTCTACATCACGAGAGTGAACGGTTATATCCCAATTTGTGGGATTCCACGGAGTTGGCTGCGCCGGGTCGCCATCAAAAGTCGCCAGAAAACTGCCTTTGCCACGAATAAGCGAGGGCAGGAAGATGGGCGAACTGGTCACTGTTTCTTGTGCTTCGATGGTGGTTGTGGTGGAAAGCTTTTGTCCGATGCCGATGATGGCCGCGAGAACGGCCGTGCACAGAACAAAAGAAATTGCCTTTTGTTTTACTTTCATAACACCCTACCTTTGCACTAATTTGCTCAGCACTATAGTGGCAGGGGGTGTTATCGTCAATTGGGAGTCTTGTCTTTACAGGCTAAACATTAAGAAATCCTCATGTGGGCAGCGCAAGATAGTTTTCCACCATCCACCCGGCATGGGGGTAAGAATCCGGCAAAAGTTCGATCTGATAGCCGAATTTCTGCAAAAAATCGGTGCATATCTGCCGCTTTTTCTCAAAGGCTTCAGGGTCGCCATCGTCAATTTCGAAGATGATGATGGGCTTGTGGGCCTGAATGGTGGCCGCCATGCCTTGAAACACGTTGATTTCGGCTCCCTCCACATCGACTTTGACCATGGCTGGCAGGGGGAGTTTTTGGCTGCTGACCAATGTGTCAATAGTGGTAAGTTCTACTTTGAGGATGCCTTTGAAGTCCGGCGGAGCGGTCGTTACGGAAAGGGATGCGCCGCCAGAGTATTCGGCTAATTGCAGTTCGCCTGTACCGCATTGATCGGACACGGCCGTTTCCCATACCACCACCTGCTTCATCCCATTCATCTCGCAGTTGTGCCGCACGGCCGTTGCATTCTCCGGCACAGGCTCAAACGCATGCACCTGCCCGCCGGGTCCGACCAATTTCGCGCCAATCAGCGTAAAGAACCCCACGTTAGCCCCAATGTCGTACAACACGTCGCCTTCATGCAGGTGCTGCGCAAACGCCGCCTGAACCGGACGCTCATTACTGCCCAGGCTGTATTCCGGGTTCGAGACAGCCGCGTTAAAGCGCAAGCCCTTCGCCACCCCCTCACCAATCGTCACATCGCGGTTGCGCAGCCAGCGGCGGCGTAATCCGCCGACAAACCCATCTATCTTCACGCCCAACCATCCCTTACTTGCCGCCTCGCTCGCTTTATTTTGTTCTGTGGTCATCGTTCCCTGTCCTTTGTCGCGCGACAAACTGCTTAAACAGACTGCCGGTGTCGTTGCCCCATTCCCAGTTGGCCGCCAGACCCACCCTGCGGATGTTCAACCGGTCAAATTGGGGGTAAACGTCGGTGATGGCGCGTACCAATACCGGCTCGTTATTGACATAAATAATGTAACAGTTCCCATCAAAAGCCGCCCGCAGCCGATAAGGCACGCCCCACTGCACGCGGCGGCCCACGTTGGTCCACACCGCGTCATAAATTTCTTCAAATCCGCGCAAATGAAAGAAAGAAGAAATCGATGTGCCATCATAAAAATCGTCTAGCCAGGTGTTGACGATCAGTTGATTGTCAGCGTCTTGCCAAAAAACCAACCCGCCACGGCCAAATTCCCATTCGCCGCGCCTGGTACCGGGCGGCGTAATTTCCACCTCCAGTTCGGCAAAGGTCGGGTCGTCCCAGGGGATGGTATACAGCGTCCGGCCCGGATTGGGGCTGGCGGCGCTGGCTTTTACTTTGGCGCCTTCTTCCTGTAGATAGATGTGACCCAAGCCAAAACTTTTGGCCCAGGTTTTTGCGCCGGTCGTGGTTTGATGACCGGCCAGGGTTTCCGCCGGTCCGGGGAATGTGTCGGCAGCGACCACGGCCGTTTCCCCCAACGACCACGGCGGCTTAAACTGCAACTCAGCCGGAATCGGCACAGCGCGCTGGTGCGCTTCCAGATGACGCAGCGTGCCTGCCGCCTGCCCGTCGGCATGCACGCCAATGCCGGCCGCTTCTTGCAGCCTGTCGTCGGTGATTCGTTTCTCGAAGAGCAAACGGCCGTTCAAAAACGCGGCCATTGTTTGCCCATCATCCAAAATTTGCACCGCGTTCGCCTGCCCTACCAGCAAACCCGGCTGCTCATCGCGCGCCACTTCCAGCACACGGCCGTCCTGCCGCAGCTGCAGGCGGCAAGAACCGGCGGTCACAGCCAGGCTCCAATAGTTGGCTTCGTCCTGAAACCGCCAGAGTAGCTCCATGCCAGGGTCGGCAACGGCCGTCTCCAACACCGCATGAACCAATCCCACGGCCGTATCTCCCGCGAGCACGGCCAAATTTTCCGCCGCCAGGGCGCGAATCCCCGCCGGCGACCGGTCAAAACCACCCTGATACACTTGCCACAAACTGCCTGTTTCCGCCGCCGAGCCGGCCAACGGACCCGCGCCCGTTAACGCGTCGGCCAGGTGGGCTGTGCCGTACCAACTGCCCCAGGCCGACAATTTTTGCACGGCCGTGCCATACACTCGCGAATCCACCCGAAAACCTATCTGGCCCAACACACTCTGGTGAATGCCGGCATACACTTCCGGCGACTCGTCAAACGCATCAATCGCCAACGGCCGCATCAACGGAAAATCGCCCAGGCCATGCGCTCCGGGCAAAGAGGCGGCGTAATAAGCCGCGCCGCGCTCGCGTAAAACCACCACGTAATAAATCGGCACATTCTGCAAACCGCGCAGCGCGGGCAGCGGCGCGCCCGCCGACCGGGCCCACAATTCGCCATTTTCCGCCCCGGTGGCATGAACCACAAAGCCATTGCCGCAGGTTGCCGGATTCTCCGGCGTTTCTCGCGGAAACCAGCCCACCGCCAAATTTTCATCCAAAACGCCATTCTCGATGTGCCGGTAATGGCGGTTTAAATACGCCCACCGGCGGAACTGCTGCAAGGATTGGCGTTTGTGCCCTTTCAGACCCCAGGCCAGCAGCCTCTGAGGAATCGCGGAGCGGGTTCCGCTGCCGGCGGCCCAACGATACATGCGCTTGGGAAAACTTTGCGCCAGGTCGCCAACCTGGCTGGTGTTGTGGCCGTTGAGCATATGCACGCCAAAAGCCAGCCCGTTTTCACGCCGATAAGGACCGTAGGCCAGTCCGGCCCGCCCCCACCCCGGCCGAAACAGCGGTTGCATGCGCAGCGCGCCGTGATCGCTGCTGATCACGCCCTCTACGTCGATGCCGCCGCGCCGAATGCCGGCCGGGTTCAGCCGGCCGATCACCTGACCGGCAGGCAAATCCTGGTCGAATGTGTCTGTGAAATTCGGTGCGGGTACTTTGTTTGGGTCTGATTGGGTCGTCATAGGGTTAGTTGAATGGTCTCTTTTGGCGGCGCAGGGCCATCAGAACAACTATGACCAGCGCCGCCAGAATGGTGAAAATGAGCAGCCACGGCGTTGTCGGGTTGGAGGATGGCGATGGGGCGAGGGCTGAAGGGGTAACGGCCGTTTCCCGAACACTTTCCACTTCGGTCATGGGCGCAGGTGTGGAAACGGCCGTTGGCGTTTGTTTCAACGGCGCAACAGCCGCGCCTTCCACCACAGGCACAGGCACAGCCACCGGCGCACGCGGACCAGCCTCATACCGGCTGGCAATCTCCGCTTCACTCAAAGCCCGATCAAAAAACGCTACCCGATGATACTCCCCCAACCAGGGACGATCTTGGGACAGTTCATTGGCTAAGGCCAGCCGGAAACCATCATCCCAGGTCAGAAGGTTGCCGGTAACCTGATCCTGGGCGACCACTTCCCCATTGCGATAAATTGTCGCCTGCCCGGCTGCGTCTCGCGTGTAGAGCAGGTGAACCAGGTCAGGCGTGGCCAGGCCATCGGGGGTGGCCAGCGACGGGACGCCATTTTCAGAGGTGTGCGTGGTGCGCAGCCGCATGTCGTAAGCGCCAAATTCCTGGCCCAACGTCAGATTGCGGTTAAACGGATCGGCGGATACGGTGACGATGCGCGCCGGTCCTTCCTGGTCGCCGGCGGCCGGTTTGATCCAGGCTTCCACGGTCAGCGCGTTGGCAGCCTTAAATGCACTAATCACCTTGTGCGCCGGCTGCGACGAAGCCAGAATGGTCGGCGAGGCGATGGTTAAGCCGCCAGATGGCAGCCAATTCAGCGCCGATTCATCCGCCGCGACCAGATCAAGCGGCTCGCCAAACCCGGAAACGTCGTGGACGGTGTCGCCTGCGCCTTCATCAAAGGCATACAGCGCCACCGGTCCTTGCCCGGCGGCAGGCATCGACGATTGGGTCGTATCTGATGGCGCCGGGGTGGGCGCGGCTGGCGCGACCTCTGCCGGGACGGCAGAACTCGGCGCAGTGTGGCCCAGTTCATCGTTGCGCCACAGGTGAATGAACTGCGGCGCATCCCAGGCAATGCTGACGATATCCAGATCGCCATCGCCGTCCAGGTCTACTGTTTGCGCGCCCAGGTGGCTTTCTTTGCCCGTGCTCACCACCTGCTCAGTGAAATTACCCAGGCCGTCATTGACCCAGATCGCCAGCTTCAGGCTGCCGCGATGTTCGGCCAAAATCACGTCGGCGCTGCCGTCGCCGTTCATGTCGGCCACGTCCAGGCTGTTGGTGGTAGCCTGGGTGGTGATGAGGTGACGCGTCCATTCGCCGCCGGCCGGGTCGGCAGGCTGCTCCCACCAGAAAGTTTGGGCATCACTGTCTTCGCCGTTTTCCTCGGTGACGATGACATCAAGACGGCCGTCGCCGTTCAGATCCGCCATTTCCGTACGATCCGGGTACAGGGCCTCGTCGAAGGTACCCACCAGGTAAGCCGTCCATTCACCGGAGCCGTCGCCCGGATTGAGATACCACTCCACGCGCTTGGAATCGCCGGTGGTCCCGGCGATGTCTAACTGCCCGTCGCCGTTGATGTCGCCAAAAGCAAAGCCTTCGTCCGACGGGTTGCTGCTGACGTGAACTTTGGGCCAATCGCCGCCGGCCGGATTGTCGGGGATGGAGAAGTAGTAAATGCCGTTGCCGCTGGAGATGGCGACTACCGGTTTGGAACCGGCAGACAATACGGCCGTGCGGTAACCCTGCGCGCCCAGTTCATGGCTGGCTGATTCGACGGCGCCGATTTTAACGGCCGTCCAATCCGTTCCGGCGGCGTCGGCGGCTTCCAACCAATACACTGCCAGGCCGGATTCTTCTTTTTGAGCGATCACGTCCGGTTGATTGTCGCCATCCACGTCCAGGGCCATCAACGCATGCATACCGGCGGGAAATTCGTGCTGCGCCCAATCGCCCAACATGTCGCCGCCCGGGTTGTGATACCAGTAACGGCCGGCCAGAATATCTTGCTGCCCGTCTCTGTCCACGTCGCCAAAGCCCAGGCCAAAGGTTTGCGCGTTTTTGTCCGTTACCTGCTTGTAGGTCCAGCGGTCCAGCGAGCCGGCCGCGTCCAGGCGGTTTTCCCACAGGCGCACCGGCGGGTTGCCGGTCCAGTTGGCCCCGAAGATGTCGTAATCGCCGTCGTTGCCAATATCGGCCACGACGCCATTGTGCAGGCCGCCGGTATCGACCAACTGCTTTTCCCAGGACGTGCCCTGGCCGTCCAGATTGATCATGACCATGATTTCGTTGGCTTGCGAGGTGTGCATCTGCCCCAACACCACGTCCATTTTGCCGTCCAGGTTCATGTCGGCGGCCTGGAGGGTGTGGGTGCGCTCCATCATGGGCAGGATGGTGTGTCTGGTCCAGGAGCCGGTGGGATCGCCGTTATCGGCCGACCACCAGTTGACGTTGGCTGTGTTTTCGGAGCTGGAGAACAGCACGTCCATGTGTCCGTCCTGGTTGATGTCGGCGACCAGGGCTTTGAAGTCGGGATCGGCCGGGCCGATGTTGTAGGGGGTCCAGTTGGCGGGGTCGCGGGCAGGGTCGCCGCCAGGATTGCGCACCCATTGGCCATGAACCACCAGATCGACGTGGCCGTCGCTGTCGACGTCGCCGCTGGTCATGCCTTCGTGGCCGGTATCGACGTTGGTGAATTCCATGTTGGTCCATTCGTCGGGAGCCATTTGAAAGAAGACCATAACGGCCGTATCGCGCCGCGTCGCCACATCCAGCAAACCGTTGTCGTCGAAGTCGGAAACGTGCACGTCTTTGCCCCAACTGCCGACTGTGCCGATGGTGTGGCGCACCCAGGTGTCTGTGGCGGGATCGCCGGACGGCCGTGGGTTCTGAAACCAGACCAGGTTATCGGGGCCGTCGCCATCCGGCACGACGATGTCCAGGGAACCGTCGCCATTCACATCGCCGAGACGGCCGTCGGTGGTAAATTCGTTGTTGGGCGTGGCGATAACCGTTTTTTGCCAGTCGGGGTAATGGTACCAGTTTAATTTTTCAGTCGGGTTGCCGCCGACGATGAGATCGGGGAAACCGTCGCCGTCGATGTCGCCGACAAGCTTTACGTCACCGGAAATGCTGTCGTCGATGATGGTGAGGTCGAAGGGGACGCCGGCCATCTGGATGGAAGCGTCGGTTTTTGGCGGGTTGGCGAAGGCAACGGCCACGTTGATGACTTTATCAATGCGCCGTTGGATGCCGGCGATGGTCGGCCGTCGCCACAATAGAAACAATCCACTTGCCACTATCAAGGCCACAACCAAATAGATTGCGACACGCTTGAGTTTCATTCGAGTCATTCCTCTACCTCTGGCCAAAAATGTAACGGCCGTCACGAGGTGCTATGGGTATAAAATTTAAGATTGGCTGCGTGGCAGTTGGAAGCGGCGATAAATTTCCTGGTTCATGAAAAAACAGGCCAGCCAATCGCCGTCGGCAACGTCATGCAAGGTTAACCAGCCTTTTTCGGGCATCAGGCTGGTCATTTGCGTTTTGTGCGCTTCGAGGGCTGTACACTTTTGCGCCCGAACATCGGCAATGTCCAGGAAGCAGTTAAAGTCGGTGAACAGTCGCCCACCGAAAAATGTGTGCAGGGTGTTTTTGAAGATGGCTCGTCTTTCCCCCTGCGTGCTGGGATTCAGGCTCACCCAGGGCCAGTGATGCCAGAACCAGACGGGGTATTCGTAGACAGTAACCGGCTGTCCAAATGTTTCCAGCGCGGCCAGGACAATGCGGTTGGTAGCAAGGTGATCGGCCGGCGGCTCTTTGAAGTAGGGAATGAACACCTCCTGAGGTTGGGCTTGGCGCAGGCAGTCCAGCACCTGAGCAACGGCCGTGCCGATCGATTCGCTCAGATACCCATCTGTAAACCCCAAAAAGGAGACTTGCGCTTCCGCGACGCCAAGTTCGCGGCAGGCAGCAATGGCTTCTTGCCGCCGCAGTTCGACGAGTTGTTCGGTGGGGATGAGGTGGGCGTGGGATTGACGGCCGTCGGTCATAAACACCACGCCTACGTCTGCTCCGGCGGCGCGCTTTTTCAGGATCATGCCGCCGCAGCCCAGCGTTTCATCGTCTTCGTGGGGGGCAAAAACCAGGGCCGAGTGATGGGAAACGGCCGTGTCCAACAAACTTAGACGATTTACCAGCGCCTGCTGGTAGCGGTGACGAAACCAATCTCGCATAACCATGCTTAAAACAACGCTTCGTAATGAGCAATCAGACGCTTGGCTACCTGTGGCCAACTAAAACGATCGATGACGTCCAGCCGGCCGGCCTGGCCCATGCGCGCACGCAGGCCGTCATCTGCCAGCAGCCCGACAATGGCGTCGGCCAAAGCCGGGACATCGCCGCGATCTACCAGCCTTCCGGCGCGCCCATCGCCAACAATTTCTACCATGCCGCCCGCGCGGGTGGCCACCACCGGTTTTTCGCAGGCCATTGCTTCCACCAGGCTCATGCCAAAGGATTCGCTGTAAGAGGGGTTCACGAGAACGGCCGTGTTCCGGTAATGTTTCACCAGTTCAGACTGTCCCATGCCGCCCAGGAAATTCACCCGGTTCTTCAGGTGTTCAGGCACCATCTTTTGCAAGGTTTCACCATAATCTTCGTGATAAAACCTGGCCAATCCGGCTACCAATGGATCATCGCTCACCCCCACAATAAATTCACTTGGCAGCGCCCCAATGGGACCTGCGATATCCAGAACAGCCTCCGGGTATTTTTCCGCGACAAGGCAAAATGCTTCAATCAAATCATGAACGCCTTTTTCTGGCGAAACGCGGCCAACAAAAAGCAGGCGCTTTTCCTTTGCTGCGGCGTTTGCGCCATTGTTTGCTTCAGGCGCAAAAATGTCCGTGTCTACCCCGTTATAGATGGTGTTGCAGCGGTCTGCGTAATGTGGGTAGCGTTGGCGCGCCAATTCCGCGATGTAGTTGCTCGATCCCAAAATCAAATCCGATTGTTCGATCCGCTGCTCCATTACGCCATAATCAAGCTGATTCAACCACTCACAGTTCATGTGTAAGACAATCTTTGCCTTCGGGTTCAACGCGCGAATGATGGGCACAAACTGCGTAAAGTTGTGGATGTGAATAACTTGGGCTTTTTCTTTTCTCAGACTCAGGCCAATCTGGGAAGCATAATCGCCATAATACAGGCGAGAAGCGTAAAGGGGCAGTTTATCGTCGCGCCGCAGTTTACCCAGTTGATTGAGCATGATCTTGTTGGGAATAACCGGTTGAACAAAATGATAACTGACGTTCTGTTGTCCGTTCCAAGATTTTTGCAGGTTGTTGCGTTTGCCATAAACGAGAACGTCCTGAGACTTTGCCGCCTGCGGGGCAACCATATAGGTCCAGATGCCAATGGAATTTTGGTACGGCGGGATCAGCATGTCCAATGGCTGGTTTACAAAAGCGATTTTCATGGGCATATCTACCAGGTTCTTAGTAACCGTTGATCTTTAACTCGGCGAGATTGGACCAATCTTTAAAGATTGGTCCAATCTGAAAACCGCCAACTTGGTTTTGCATGGTTAGTTACGATCAAATGGATGGTTTGTGATACGTGATGCGTGGTCCAGAGGTCATCACGTATCACGCATCATCTAGTTGGTTTTCTGAGGTGACCTACGCCTTTTGCGCTTCCCAGGCCTGCGACCAGGCAACGGACTTATGGATGCCGTCACGGAGCGAAGTTTGAGGCGTGTAGTCTAATACAGCGCGGGCTTTGCCAATGTTGGCGACGTAATGGGTCACTTCCCCCACCCGCGCCGGCTTGATGGTCATATCCGGTTTTTTGCCCAGCGCCTCGCCGATAAATTCGGCCATAGCCACGAGGGTATTTCCCTGGCCATAAGCCAGGTTGATGGTGTGGTTGACGGGATGTCCGCTGGTGATGAGATTCATGCCACGATACACACCGTTGATGCAGTCGTCGATGTAGGTGAAATCGAGCACTTTGTCCTTGCCATAAACGGTAATCGGTTCGCCGGCCCCAATTTTGCGCACGAAGAGGGGGATGACCCGTTCCATGCGTTCAATGTCGTTATCGTAACGGCCGTATACATTGCTAAACCGAAACACCAAATACCGCAGCCCATAACATTGCGCGTATGAATAAATCAGCGCTTCGCCAGAAATCTTGCTCGCCGAATACGGGCTTTCCGTATACGCAAAATCGGCATACGTCTCTTCCGTAATATAGCGATGAATATCGCCGTAGACCTCGCGCGAACTGCTGAAAATAATCGGCAGGTTGTTGTGGCGGCAAAATTCCAGAACATTAAACGTCATGGTAATGTTTTCCAGAGCGCGATCCGGCTGTTCCACCAATTCATGCACCTTGGCATGGGCGGCAAAATGCACCACGACATCCAAATTTTCCGGGTATTCAATGCCGATACCACCATCGTAATGGTGATAAGGCACACTCAAATCCTGAATAATCGTGCTAATTTCGCTGGTCCAGGAATTCGGCCGTTTGTCAACGCCAAAAACCTGATGACCCTGCTCCTGCAAAAAAAGACCTAAGTTCGTGCCAATCTGACCACTCGAACCTGTTATCAATACGCGCATTAGAATCTCCTGATTGTAGTTTTAGACAATGGGTGTAAGTTTTATTGTGGGTCTAAACGACCGGGAACCTACAGACGCACCACGCGACTCTTAGACTTCCCTTTGATAGCGTTCCGTGAATCCACAATTAATTGGGCATGGTTTGTGATGAAATCCCAGTCATAATCCGCATGATTGGTGACAATTACAACGCAGTCGGCTTGTTCTAAAGCGGTCTGCGTCAGTTCAATCGAATGGAAAGCGATGCCGGCCGCCACAAAGTCGGCCACATAGGGATCGTGATAACTGACCTCCGCGCCGCGTTCTTCCAATAAATCAATCACATCAATCGCCGGGCTTTCCCGCACGTCGCCGATGTTGGGTTTATAGGCGACGCCCAGCACAAGAACCTTGCTGCCGTTAACTGCTTTGCGCGCCTCATTCAGACCGAGAGCGACCTTATCCACCACATAATCAGGCATATGGCTGTTGATGTCGTGGGCCAGTTCGATAAAACGGGCCGTATAATTGAGCGTGCGCAGTTTCCAGCTTAGATAATGCGGATCAACGGGAATACAATGCCCTCCCAGACCAGGACCAGGATAAAAGGGCATGAAACCATAGGGTTTGGTGGCTGCCGCTCCAACAACTTCCCACACATCCAGGCCCAGTTTGTCGCACATTAACGCAATTTCATTGACCAGGCCGATATTTACCGCACGGAAGGTGTTTTCCAGAAGCTTCACCATTTCGGCCGTCGCCGTGCTAGAAACCGGCACCGGATGTTGGACAACCGTTCCGTATAAAGCCAGAGCAACTTCCAGGCAATCCGGCGTGACGCCGCCGATGACTTTGGGGGTATTGAACATGTTGAAATCGGTCCGTCCCGGATCAATTCGTTCCGGGGAAAAAGCCAGGAAAAAATCGCGGCCTACCTGGTCGCCGTTGTGGGACAATCGCGGCAAAATGATCTCTTCGGTTGTGCCCGGATAGGTGGTGCTTTCTAAAATAACCAGCTTCCCGGTGGCTCCGTAATGGGCGATATTGTCTGTGGCGTTGATGATAAAAGATATATCAGGGTCTTTGGTTTCGCCAAGTGGAGTGGGCAAACATATGGCGATGGCGTCAACCTGCATTAAATCGGCGAAATCTGTGCTGGCGCGAAAACTACCAGCCTGAACCAGGGGGAGCAGTTGGCTGTCGGCCACATCTTCAACGTAGCTTTGCCCGGCGTTCAACATACTCACCTTCCGCGCATCTACGTCGATCCCAATCACTTCGATACCGGCCTGGGCAAACGCAATGGACAGGGGTAAGCCGACATAACCCAACCCAATCACACTGAGTTTTGCTTCGCGGTTGGCAACTTTATCTAGGAGATTATCTTTCGTGTTTTTCATGAACTCGCTGTTTTTCGTTCTGGTTGATTTTGTAATGGGTCCTGAGTTTGTTCCTAAACACCCAAAACACAAGTTGTTGATAGGACATGGCGCGCAAAGTGGATCGCTTTGTACTACCTGCCTCAATCCAGAGTACTCAGCCAATCTAAAGATTTACATTACGTAGACTTGGGGAACTGAGAATAGGGTGGAGAGATTCACAAACCGTTCATTTGCGCGGCATCATGGCGATGCCTGGGGCAAACGAAACCGATGATATTGGCGGGCGATAAAGAAGGCCACGGCCGTTCCCCCCACACCTATCACCACATGCCCGGCCTGAAACACATTCCAAACCAGCGGCGGCAAACTCAGGCCCAGGACCAGCCAGAGACCGGATATCTGACGGTACGCCAGCCAGACTGCCCAGGGCAAAAACAGGCCGAGCGAGTACAGCAAATGAAACATGGCCATATTTCCCCGATTCAGACGCATCTGGTCCACTTCGTTGGGAAAAGTTTTTACGAACAGGGCCACCGCCGGCAGCAGTTCGACGGTGTACACGTTTTGGGCGCTGTCGATGGCCAGGCGCACGGCCGTTCCGTCATACGTCATCACAATCCGGTGCATTTGGGTGTCGGTAAATACGTTGGGGATAATCAGTTCCGGCAGACGGCCGTTCTCCCCGGTCAGCGGCATCCGCAGCCGAACTACCAGGTCCGGCCCTTCTTGCCCCAAGGTCAGGTTGCGCCGGTACGGGTCGCCCGAGATTGAGATCAGCCGCGCCGGGCCACTTTGCTGCAAATCGCCCGACGCGCCCTCCAGCACCAATGTGAATTGAGACGAAGCCGCCAGCGCGTCCGACACGGCCGTTACTGCCCCCTCACTCGCCAACCAATGTTCGCCCGACAGCGCCACCCCGTCGGGTGTAAGGGGCGCGGCGCGGCTTCCTTCATCCCTTACCGGCGGAAAATTGTCGGCCAGGGCATTGGTAAAATCGTATTGCACCACCACGGACTTGCCGCCCACGGCCGTAACGCCCTCTCCGGCAAAAATCCGCCCCACTTCCTCGTCCGAAAAAGCCCGGTCGGCGATGTAAAATTGCCGCAATACGCCTTGCCACGGCCGGTCGCGCGTTTGTTCGTTGCCCACAATCAACGGAAATTGATTGTCCCAATTGTCCAGCCGGGTCAGCGAAGGCAGCCACGCAGAAAGAACCAGCCAGGCAGCCAGATAAAGCAGGTACAGAGGCAGAAAACGGCGCGGGGCGAGAAACGGCCGTATCCGCTCCCCTAACCAATCCACCCCGCTCCAAAACCGGCCGCCAGCCAGACAAAACAGCCAGAAACCCACGCCCGCCCCCAAGCCATTCGCCAACACATCCGCCAGCGACGGGAAGCGCAGCAGCGCCGCGGCCTGCGCCACTTCCATCATCGCCGACAGGGCCAGCCCAATGCCCACGATCAGCGAGAAGGCGCGCCAGGAACGGCCGTTGCCCGCCCACATCCCCGCCAGCCCAAACCCCAACGGCACAAACAGCAGCACATTGCGCGGAAAATCGGCCAGCACATAGGCCCGCGTCAGCGTCAGGTCAAAGCTGCGCAGCGCCGCCGGCCCCGTGCGCACAAAAAAATCAAACGGAAACAGCGTCGTGTACAAAACCAGGAACAGCCCAAACCCCACCACCAGCACCGACCGGCGCGCCAGCCGGTCGGGCGCAGAGAATTGAGCCTGATTCTGGGGAGATTGATTCATGGTTTACAAGCGTGGTCCAATCTGGGAGATTGGACCACGCTTACTGTGTTTCCTACGGCCGTAACACGACAGGCAGGTAATTAAACTTGTCCAACACCGGCGGCTCGATCGGCGTCAGGGCGTCGTTGCGCCACAGATGCACCAGATTGGATTCATCCCAGGCAATGCTCACGATGTCCAGGTCGCCGTCGCCGTCCAGGTCAACGGTTTGGCCGCCCAAATGGCTCTCGTGGCCGGTGGACACGATTTGTTCATTGAACGCGCCCTGGCCCGAATTGGCCCAGATGCTCAGGGTTTTGCTGCCGCGATGTTCGGCCAGAATTACGTCCGGCGACCCGTCGTTGTTCATGTCAGCCACGTCCAGGCTGTTGGTCGTGCCCTGGGAGACGATGAGATGTGAGGTCCAATTGAGGGTAGTCGGGTCGGCGGGCGCTTCCCACCAGTAGGTTTGCGCGTCGCTTGTGCCGCCATTTTCCTCGGTGACGATGATGTCCAGACGGCCGTTGCCGTTCAAATCCGCCACTTCCGTCCGGTCCGGGTACAACGCATCGGCGAAATTGCCGATCTCGTAGCCGGTCCAGTCGCTGCCGCCGTTGCCTGGGTTTTTATACCAGACCACGCCCTTGGCGTCGCCGGTTGTGGCCGCAATATCCAGGTTGCCGTCTCGATCGATGTCGCCAACCGCCAAACCCTCGTCCGAAGGGGCGCTGTTGACGTGAACTTGCGGCCAATTGCCGGCTTCCGGATTCACCGGCACGCGGAAGTAATAGATGCCATTGCCGCTGCTCACAATCACTTCGTCTTTGCCGCCCGGCTCAATTTGCGCCGTGCGATACCCCTGCGCGCCCAATGCGTGGCTGGCAGAGGGCACTTCGCCTATTTTGATGGCGGTCCAGTTTACGGCCGTGGCGTCTGTGGGTTCCAGCCAGTAGAGGCTCAGGTTTGCCTCCTGCTTTTGGGCGATTACGTCCAGCAGGGCATCGCCGTCCACGTCGGTGGCCAGAATGGCGTGCATCCCGCCGGGGAAATCGTGCTGCGTCCAGTCGCCCAGCAAATCGCCGCCGGGGTTCTCGTACCAGTTCACGCCCGACAGAATGTCGGCACGGCCGTCTTCGTTCGCGTCGCCAAATGCCAGGCCAAAGGTCTGGGTGTGGCTGGCGGTCACTTGTTTGTAGGTCCAACGGTCAATGGGTAGGATGCCGCTTGGCGGGTCCAGGCGATTGACCCACAGGCGGGCCGGCGGGTTGCCGGTCCAATTGGCGCCGTAGATGTCAAAATCGCCATCTTTGCCGATGTCGGCCACAACGCCATTGTGCAATCCGCCTGTGCCCACCACCTGCTTGGTCCAGGTGGTGCCCTGGCCGTTGCCGTTAAACATCACCATGATTTCCTGGTCGGTGGAAATGTGCATCTGGCCTAACACCACGTCCATGTCGCCGTCCAGGTCCATGTCGGCGGCTTGCAAGGTGTGGCAGCGCTCCAAATTGGCCACAATGGTATGTTTGGTCCACGTTCCTGTGGGATCGTTGCCGTCGGCCGACCACCAGTTGACGTCGTCGGTGTTTTCCGAGCTGGAAAACAGGACGTCGTTGTGGCCATCGCCGTTGATGTCGGCTACAAGCGCTTTGAAGTCGGTATTTGCCGGGCCAATGTCGTAGGCGGTCCAATTGACGGCCGTGCGTGCGGCGGCCCCGCCCGGATTGCGCACCCATTGGCCGCGCAAAATCAAATCAACGTGGGTGTCGCTGTCCACATCGCCGCTGGACATGCCTTCCGTGCCAGTGTTGACGCCGGTTAAGTCCATGCGCGACCAGGTATTGACGGCCGTTTGAAAGAAGATCATGGCCGTGCTGCTGTTGCGCGTGGCGATGTCCATCAACCCATTGTTATCGAAGTCTGACAGGTGTACATCTTTGCCCCAACTGCCGATGGTGCCAACCTCGTGGCGCGTCCATTCACTGCCCACAAACGGGTCGCCGGACGGCCGTGGGTTTTCAAACCACACCAGGTTATTCGCGCCGTCGCCATCGGGCACGGCAATGTCCAGGTCGCCGTCGCCGTCAATGTCACCCAGACGGCCGTCGGTTGTAAACTCATTATTCGGCGTGGCAATCACCGTTTTTTGCCAGGTTGGGTAATGGTACCAGTTCAATTTTTCGCCCGGCATCCCGCCCAACACGAGGTCGGGGAAGGTATCGCCGTCGATATCGCCCACCAGCTTGATGTCACCGGCGTTGTTGTCGATTTCCACGTAATCAAAGGGCACGGTGGCGGGAGCGGCCGGTTCCAGAGCCGCCGCCCGACTTTGCCCCCACACAACCATCAATGCCAGAGTGGCGAATACGGCCGTCACCCCCACCAATCCTATGCCAATCCTTACCGCAGCAATTCGTTTAGAAAGTTTCATGCTTTTTTCCTTTTAACTATACAGACCCCAAGGGTTTACTTCTGAGATTTTGGATTATTTGGGTATTAAACCCTTGGGGTCTTGCCAGAGAGACCCGAACAATTACGAAACCCTTATGGTCTTTAAGAAAACGATCAGGTAATGAACTGGTCATTCTGAGCGGGTTCTTCGGAGCGAAGAATCCCTATCACTCGGTCATTTCAAGCAAATGGGATGCTTCGGAGGACCTCAGCATGACACGTCTCTCGATTACCGGATTAATTTTTTAATCTACAATAGGGTTTCTGCGCCAGGACATCGCGCAGCGCATCGTTGAGCCGGCGGTAGCCCGCCGCGTTCAGATGGAGGTAATCCTGGGCATAGGCGTCGGCCAGTTCGCCGTTGTCGTTTACCAGCAGCGCGTAAGCGTCTAACACCAGGATTCTGTCTGTGGCCTGAGCGCGAATGTCCTGGTTGACGGCCGTAACGGCCGTCAGCACCGCCTCCGACCAAAACATCCGCTCCTGCCAGGGCGGCGTTTGCACCGGAAAAATCGTCGTCAGCACTACGATGGCCCCGCCGGCCGCAGCTTGCTCGACGATATGGCGAATGTTTACGGCCGTGGCGGCCGTAACGGCCGTCGAATCATCGCCCAACGCCGGAATCACCCGCAAATCGTTAATCCCCACCTGCACAATGACCACGTCGGGGCGCAGTGGCGCTGTATCTACCGCATACCGCAAAGCCGCTTGCGCCGACGTTTGCCCATTCACGCCCCGATGAACAAACACCGCGTGGTCAACCTCAGGCGACGGCCAGGCCGCCGCCCGTGAATCGCCAAAAAATATCATGAGTTTGCCGTTTCCGGCCTCCGGTACGGCCGTCGGCTCCGGCGCAAATTGGTTCAGCCCCAACGGATCTAAGGTGACGCGGCTCAGTTCGCGGTACGCATGGCGATACCGCTTGACGAGGTAGTAATTGAAACCCAGGGAAATAACAAGCAGGGCAATGAGTCCTGCCACAGGCAAAATCGCGCGGTACCATAAATTCATAGACTACTCGTATCGATAGACAGAGACCCTAAGGGTTTGAACGGAGGCGTAAATTGAGTATTGCCGCAACGGCGATGAGTAAAATGCCAATGAGTTCCAGCAGCCAGTTCATGCGCAGCCCGCCGGTAAAGCGCGAAAGTTCGGGCAGGGAAATGCCGTAAAATGTGGCGATGCGCACGGCAATGAACCGGAATATCGCCGCCATGCCTAACAATAAAAAGAGGTAATTGCGCCAGTATCGCCGGACACTCCAGGCAATGACCAACACAACCGCAAAACCAACGAGGGCAAACACCGCTAAAAAGAGTACCTGCGCCCGCTGTCCGTATTCATACAAACCTTGTTCCCAGGCGAGCCGTTTGATAGTCGCCGTGAAGGAAGTTTGCAGGTCTAGTTCCTTATTGATGCCCAGAAAAAACAGCAGAAATGACAGCCCGCCCCAGATTAGCATGTGGGGTCGTGGATCGCCGTTGGTGAAGATGCGTTTGACCGAGAGGGCGCAAACCAGGCACAGCACGGCCGTTCCCAAATACACCAGCGTCGTCAGCCACCCCAAAAAAGTCGGGTCGCCGCCCGGCAGGGGCGCGGAAAATAGAGGCGACATTACAGCCACAGGGTGCGCCTCGTCATCAAAACAGGGGAACCTTGTCGATCACACAGGGGGGAGAAGTATGCCATGCGCCCATCCATACCGCGCTCATGATAGAGGGCGGTCGGGCAAATGTCAATCGGTTCTCAGGTACGGATAATGGCGCGATGGGGCGATGGGGCGGTTTTAGGGAGCGGAAACGGCCGTTTCCCCCGCCAACATGCGCTCCATAAAATCCAGCGTCAGCGCGGCCACAGCCTCCCACTCCACGTCAATCGCCACCACATGCGACGAATCGGCCATCCACACCAGTTCTTTCACCGACGACGTGACGCCATCGAGAATAATCTGCCCGGCGGCCGGATCAATCGTCGTGTCGTGGCGGCCCTGCACCACCAGCACCGGCTGGGCAATGCGCCCCAACTGCCCACGCACCTCGCGCCCCAGCCGCAGCAGTTCCATCGCGCCACGGAGCGGATTAACCGGATACCCCTGCCAGCGGTCGCTGCCATCCAACGACTCTTTGGGCACAAATTCAATAAATGGCGCGGCCGCATACAGGCGCATCACGTCTTTGGTTGAGGCGGCCAGTTTGATGGCCGGCGCATAGGCCAGCACCCCGGCAATTTCCGGATAACGCGCCGCCAGATGCAGGGCAATCACCGCTCCGGTGGATTCCCCGCCGACGAATACCTGGTCGCGAATGGTGAGCAGGTGGTGGTAGTCGGCTTCGGCGGCCTGCACCCAATCGAGCCATTTCACCTGGTTCAGATCTTCGGGTTTGGTTCCGTGCCCGGGCAGCAGTGGCCCGGCGACGGTGTACCCGCGGGTGTGTAGATATTCGGCTAACGGCCGTACTTCCGCTGTTGTGGCCGTCAGGCCATGCAGCAGCAGCACGCCCACCGGA
>JAKQCM010000029.1 GCA_029559155.1 Chloroflexota bacterium | reverse complement strand
GTCACGTCGAACCCCGCCTTTAACAAATTGTGGGCCATGCCGCCGCCCATAATGCCTAAACCAATAAATCCGATTTTTTCTGTCATGCAGTCTCCTCTAGTCTGGGGAGGGAGACCTGACAGGTTTTCTTAAACCTGTCAGGTCTGTTGTCTCCCTTTCTGGGTGATTGATTTGCGGCGATTTTAGCATAGGTTCGCGGCTGGGGGCGGGGGAAAACAATCATCCGGCGGGAGAAAACCATGATCCAACGCCTGAAAACGGTGATCCAGCGCCTGAAAACGATGATCCGGTGCCTGAAAACGATGATCCGATGCCTGAAAATGATGATCCAACGCCTGAAAATGATGATCCAACGCCTGAAAATGATGATCCGACGCCTGAAAATGATGATCCGACGCCTGAAAATGATGATGTAAGGAAAGCCGCCCTCCCCTTAATCCCCTCCCAGAGGGAGGGGAAATTGGCTCCCTCGCCCTTTGGGAGAGGGCCGGGGAGAGGGAAAAATTGCATAAACAGCAACGAGCTACCGGTGCATCACCCGGTCAAAGCGCCGCCCTAGCAGCCAGAGCAGCGCCAGTTGGTACGCCAGCCCGACCACCCAATAAACCCAGAAGACGCTTTGTCCCGCCTGGGCGGTCCACAACATTTTGGCCGGCCAGTAGGTGGGAACCAGCCCCAGCACAATCTGCCAGTTGGCGGTGACGAAGTAGGCGATCATCGGCGGCAGCATGAAGACCCCGGCCGTTTTGGTGAGGGCCAGCCCTTGCACTTTGTTTTGGGCCACGGCCGTTAGCGCCAACGCAAACAGCGGCGCAGTCGGAGCCGCGCCAACCGCCACCAACAACAGCGGCCCCACGCCCAAATCAACGATGCCCGACAGCGGCGCGGCGATCAGCGTCATGACCACACTGACCAGCATGGGGGCCGACAGCCGGTAGGCGAGGTAGAGCCGCAGGGGAAGCGGCGTCACCTGGAGGGCCAGCAGCGTGCCGTCGTCTTTTTGGTCCAGCAGTAAAAAGCCGATAACCATCCCCGCCAGATAAGGGACCAGAATGATCAGTCCGAAGCCCATCAGAGGCGGGAAGTAGGGCATCAGATCGACGTGGAGGATGGCGGAAACGGCCGTTAACAGCCCCGGCATCACCCATCGCACCGCCACCGCCAGCCCCACTGGAGCCAAAATCAGCCAGCGCAGCAGCGCATCCCGCCGCACATTACGCGCATCCACCGGACCCAAAGATTGAAAGATATGCATGATGTTCATAGTCATACTCAAGCATTTGCCAGACTACTTGCTAGCATTTGATCGGGAGATTGGAGATTGGAGATTGCGAGTCTCTAATCTCCAATCTCTAGTCTCCAGTCTCCAATCCCCCTATCCCACCTTCACCACAAAGTTATAAAACGCGCGGCGGCTGGCCGCGAATAAAATCGCCAGCCAGAGCAGGCTGTATCCCAGGCCATACACCCACTGCCACAGGGCGATGGGTTCCCAGGCGGCTTGCAGCAGCACCAACGGCGCTTGCCAGGGATGGACATACATCCACCAGGAATCCCACTGCAGCAGATAGGCCATCATCGGCAGGGAAAAAGCGGAGACAGCGGCCATGGATGGCAGCAAGTAGGCGTTGATCGAATCGTAGCCCACCACTACCAGGAACCCCGCCAGACAATACAATGCCGCTGCCAGCGCCACGCCCAGCAGCAGCGGCAGCAGCCGCACCGACCCGCGAAACGCATACAGCGTAAACGCGCCATTCTCCAAAATGGCCAGCCCGGTGAGGGTGATGACTTTGGCGGCCAGGTATTCGCCCTGGCGCAGCGGCGTGACGATTTGGGCGGTCAGCGTGCCTTCGCCTTTTTCCAGCAGCACCAGCCCGCCTAAAAAATAAAAGGTTCCCACCACCAGATTGCTCAGAATGACCACCGGAAAAATCCAGGTCAGGTAGGTGGGGGAAATCTGGCTGAGCAGGGCGATGCAGACCACGACGATGACCAGCGAGGCGTAATAAAAGCCGTTGCGAAATTGCAGGCGCATGTCCCAGAGTATGGTTGAGTGTAAGCGCGTCATGCCAGGTTTCTCCCGGTCACGCGGATGAAGATTTCTTCCAGCGTGGCCTCTTGCGAGTGGATGGTTTGCAGCGGATATTGGCGCAGGATGGATTGGAAACGGCCGTTCTCCGCCAGCCCGGCCAGCGCAAATTCTTCCAGCGTGGATTGGTCGGAACCGTTGGCCACATATTCCACGCGCACCAGCGGCTCGCCATACGTCAGCTTCAGCTGCCGGGGCGAATCGATCAGGTCGATGGCCCCATCCACAATGAAGGCGACGCGGTCGCACAATGCTTCGGCCACCGTCATATCGTGGGTGGTCAGGAAGATGGTTTTGCCCGCTTCTTGCTGCGCCTTGATCAGGTCGCGCACGCGGCGGGCATTCATCGGGTCCAGCCCGGCCGTTGGTTCGTCGAGGAACAGCAGTTCAGGGTTGTGGAGCAAGGCGCGGGCCAGGGTCAGGCGGTTTTTCATGCCTTTGGAGAATTGGCCGACGGGCATGTCGCCGTCATCGGCCAGCCCGAGCAGCGCCAGGAGGTCACGCGGGGGAATTGTGGCCCGGCTGTAGAGAGAGGCGAAGTAGGCGAGGTTTTCCACGGCCGTTAACTTCAAGTAATGGTTCGGCAGTTCAAAGGCCACGCCAATGCGCTCGTAATAATCCGATCCCCAACCGGCCAGATCGCGCCCTAAGACGGCGACGCGCCCCTGGTAGCCTTTCAGCAGGCCGATGAGAATCTTTTGCGTGGTGGATTTTCCCGCCCCGCTCGGCCCTAAAAAGCCGAAGATTTCGCCGCGCTGCACGGTGAAGTTGAGGGCATGGATGGCCGGAACGGCCGTTTTGGCATACGTAAATTGTAAATCTTGTACAGTAATCATCAGGTCACTCAGGCAAACAAGCAGCTAAACCTAACCATTCTTTTGCAAACCCTTGGGGTCTGTCACAACCCCATGCAGGAACGCGGACCCAATACCTACAGGAGATTGGAGATTAGAGATTGATTCAATCTCCAATCTCCAATCTCCAATCTCCAATCTCCAATCTCCAATCTCCAATCTCAGTCCTAAAAGCCATTTCTGGCAGGTCGCCAGGAATGACGGCTCAGGCAGGCGACAGCAGGCGCTGGAGCAGGTTGACCATGCGCTCGGCGGCCGTTTCCAGAGCGGTTGAGGCGGGGTCGTCGAGTTGGTTCAGCAGCCAGCGGTCGTGGGTTTCGTCCAAAGCCATCACCAGGGAGATGAGCAGGTCTTCGGGCAGGTCGTCGCGTACCACGCCCAACTCCCGCCCGCGCCGGATCAGGTTGTCCAGCAGGGTGGTGAGGGTTTGCCAAAGTTCGGCCATGGGGCCTTCGGCCATCATTTCCGCCGCCACCGGCCCGCCCGACTTGACCAGGCCAAAGACCCACGGCCGTTCCGCAAACCCTCTAAACTGCTCCTGATACACGTGCAAGAGGGTGGGCCAGAAGGTAACGGCCGTTACCGCCGAAAAATCCAGCCCTTGTTCACCCAAAAATTCGCCCAGGTAATGGTTCACCGTCGCCGCATACAGGTCAGCCTTGTTGTCGAAGTAGTAGTAGGCCGCCCCTTTGCTCAGGCCGGCGTCGGCTAAAATCTGGTTCATGGAGGCATGTTCGTAGCCATCGGCGGCGAAGGCTTTGGCGGCCGTTTCCAGGATGTGGGCCTGTTTTTCCAGGCTCAAGTTGGCAAAACGAGGTCGGGGCATTTGCATTCTCCTTCGGGTTAAACTACATGGTTAAACCATGCGGTTAGACTAGATGGTCTAAATTCTAATCGAGACACGGCCGTTTGTCAATCCAGCCGGGCGGAGTGGGGAGTGCGGAGTGCGGAGTGGGGAGTGCGGAGTGCGGAGTGCGGAGTGCGGAGTGGATGTAGTCTCTATTCCCAAATCGCCAATCGTAAATCGTAAATCGCCAATCGTAAATCGTAAATCGTAAATCGTAAATCGCCAATCGTCACAAAATTACCATAGGCGCGCCAGACGGATTGTGATATTTTTGGCGAGGTCAACCGCGAAACGACCCCAGGGGTTTGCACCTGAGAATTTGGATTATTTGCGTATCAAACCCTTGAGGTCTTGGCCGGCGGTCTTGGCCGAAATTTTGAAGGAAGGAAGAACATGAAGATTAGTGGTGATTTTTATGGCTTGCCCACGCGCAGCCTGGAGAACAGGTGGATCCGCCTGGAGTATCTGGCCGAGGCCGGGCCGCGTCTGGTACGGTTGTTTGTGGCCGGATCGGACAAAAATTTATTGGCCGAAACGCCGGAGAGCTTCTGGGAGACGGCGCACGGCCGTTTCAACATTCGCGGCGGTCATCGGTTGTGGCACGCGCCGGAAACAATGGCCCGCACGTACATGCCCGACAACGATGGCCTGACCGTGACTGAAGTGCCGGGCGGCGTACGCCTGACCGGCCCGCAGGAACCAGAAACAGGCATCCGCAAATCGATTACCGTCACGCTGCGCGACGATGCCCCCGGCCTGGTCCTAAAACATACCTTGCTCAACAACGGCGTGTGGCCGGTGGAACTGGCTCCCTGGGCCATTACCCAGATGCGTTTGGGCGGAACGGCCGTGCTGCCGCAGCAGGTCGGCGCGTTGGATGCGGATGGCCTGCTGCCCAATCGCCAGCTTACCTTATGGCCCTACACCCACCTGGCCGACCCGCGCCTGCATCTCATCGACGATTGTGTGCTGGTGGGGCCGGCGGTTTTGGCGGAGCCGGTGAAAATCGGCGCATTTAACCGGCAAGGCTGGCTGGCCTACTGCCTGGACGATGTATTATTTGTGAAGCGGTTTGATGTGCTAGACGGCCGTGCCCATCCGGACTTTGGCTGCAACGCCGAAATATACGCCAACAACCAATGTCTGGAACTGGAATCATTAGGGCCGCTCACGGTTGTTCAGCCTGGCCAGAGCGTTAGCCACCGCGAAACCTGGGAACTCCACCACCCCATCAAACCGCCGCACACTCCCGCCGATATCCGCGAATTAATCGCTCGTTTTTTGGGCGACTGACAACCAGACTGATTTTGACTCAACAAAAAAGGAAACGATGACTACAATTCAATTTCCCGCTGACTTTTTATGGGGGACCGCCACATCCTCTTATCAAATTGAGGGCGCGCCGTTTGCAGATGGCAAGAGCGAATCCATTTGGGATCGTTTTGCCCATACGCCGGGCAAAACCAAAGACGGCGACACCGGCGATATCGCCTGTGACCATTATTACCGTTACCCGGAAGATGTAGCCCTGATGGCCGATCTGGGCGTTAGCGCCTACCGGTTTTCCATCGCCTGGCCGCGCGTGCTGCCAAACGGCCGTGGCTCCATCAACCAGCCCGGATTGGCCTTTTACGACCGGTTGGTCGATTCTTTGCTCGCGGCCAACATTACGCCGTTTGTAACGCTCTACCATTGGGATATGCCCCAGGTGCTGGAAGACGCCGGCGGCTGGCCGGCGCGGGCGACGGCCGAGGCGTTTGTGAATTATGCCGATGTGGTTTCGCGTCGTTTGGGCGACCGCGTGACGCATTGGATTACTTTTAACGAGCCGTGGGTTTCATCTATGATGGGGTACGATTCTGGCGTCCATGCCCCTGGCGTGCAGGATACGGCGCAGGCGGTGCGGGCTGCCCATCACCTGCTGCTGGCGCATGGTTGGAGTGTGCCGGTGCTGCGCCAGAACAGCCCAAACGCCGACGTGGGCATCACGCTGAATTTGATGCATGTACAGGCGGCCTCGCCCAGCGCCGCCGACCAAAAGCTGGCGCGCGGGTTGGATGGCACGTTTAACCGCTGGTTTTTGGACCCGGTGTTTGGCCGTGGGTATCCGGCGGATGCAACGGCCGTTTACGCCCCCCATTTCCCGCGCGGGTTCGATTTTGTCCAACCGGGCGATCTGGACACCATTGCTGCGCCCATTGATTTCCTGGGCATCAATTATTACACCCGCATCGTCGTGCGTGATCATGATGTGGCCGACAATTTGCCGCACGTCATCGTCGCCGCGCCGGCCGAGGAGCATACCGATATGGGCTGGGAAGTGTACCCCGACGGCCTGTATCAGCTCCTGAACCGGCTGCATTTTGAGTATCAGGCGCCCAAAATTTATGTGACGGAGAATGGGTGCAGTTATGCCGATGGGCCGGACGAGAACGGCCGTATCGCCGATCAGCGCCGCATCGACTACTTGCAGGCCCATTTCCTGGCCGCCCATCGGGCAATGCAAAATGACGTGCCTCTGGCCGGTTATTTTGTCTGGTCGCTGATGGACAATTTTGAGTGGGCCGAGGGCTACCGGCAGCGCTTTGGTCTGGTATGGGTCGATTTTGCCGCGCAGCAGCGTTTGCTCAAAGACAGCGCCCGTTGGTATCGGCGCGTAATCGCCCAAAACGGCGTGCCCCTTTAGCAAAAAAGGTTCTTTAGGAATTCAGGTGGTTGGATCAATCAAGGGTGAAGCGTGAAGCGTGATGCGTGAGGCGGTGCGGCTTCACGCATTACGCATCACGCTTCACGCCAGTCCCCACAAAAAATTGGAGATTGGACCTTACCCTCCAATCTCCAATCTCCAATCTCCAATCTCCAATCGCCCAGTCTCTACATCTCCCACCTATTCCCCTCCCCCCGCTGGGAGCGTAAAATAAAACTCACTTCCTTCACCTTCCTGGCTGACAACGCCAACCCGGCCAGATAATTTTTCGATGATGCGCCGCACAATAGACAAGCCCAGGCCGTACCCTTCTCCCTTGCTCTCGCTGATGCGGACGAATTCGGTAAACAGGGAATTTTGCTGTTGGGCGGAGATGCCCGGCCCATTATCACGAATCCAAAAGCGAATCTGACCGTCGGCTAATGGTTCCGCGCCTAAAACCAGGCGCAACGGCCGTCCCCCATATTTCAGCGCATTGCTCAGATAATTCACCCACACTTCCTCCAGCCACGGCGCGTAACCCAACGCTTCCGGCCATTTTTCCGGCTGCACAATTTCGGTATCTTCGTGGAATTCCCCATAGAGGCGATCTTGCGCTTGCAGCAAGACTTGCGCCATATTGATAGGCGTTAGCTGCACATCCTGCCGGTGAACGCTGGCCAGGAGCAGCAGTTCGTCGATGATATTCACGGCTTTTTGTCCCGCTTTTTGAATTTTGTCCAGATACAAAAGCTGCTGTTCTGGCGTCAGAGCAGCGTTGTCCTCGATTAAGAGGTCGGCAAAACCGGTGACGAGCGCCAGCGGACTTTTGAGATCATGGGCGACGGTATGGGCAAAAGCGTCCAGTTCGGCAATCTGATCCATCAGGTCGTTTTGCAATTGGCGGATGGTGAGATGGGTATGGATGCGCGCCAGAACCTCTTCGGCGTGAAAAGGTTTGGGAATGTAATCGACTGCCCCCAAGGCGAACGATTTAACCTTTTCCTCCAGATCGTTGAGGGCGCTGATGAAAATGACGGGAATATCGCGGGTGTGTTCATCTTCTTTCAGGCGGCGGCAAACTTCGTAACCGTCCATTTCGGGCATCATCACGTCCAGCAAGATGAGGTCGGGCAGAGCAGCATAGATGGAAGCCAGTGCAATGGTTCCGCTGCGCGCCGGCCGCACCACGTAGCCGGCCGAGGACAAAATGTTTACCAGAAGCCGTAAATTGGTGGCATTATCATCAACAACCAGAATGTTTTTAGCGATTTGTTGCATGGTTGGTTAGGAAGTGAGTTTTTGGGCTTTCACAAGCGTTAGGATTTTGTCATATTCAAATCGGTCGGCCAGGTTTTTTAAGAATTGGGCCACAGCCGCGTCATGGTGTTGAATTTGTTCCAGGTAATTGGCCACGGCCGTCATGTCGGTTTGGGTGGCGGCTTGCTGTAAGCCAACGATCAGGCCGGGTGGTAATTGGGCAATCGCCTCGCTGAGGGCGGTGTCGGAAGATTGAGCGAGGGGGGAAACGGCCGTGTACCGTTGGTTCCCCTGTGCGCCATACACATATCTTACACCCAAATGACGCTGCAAAACCTCGAAGATCTCATTTGCCTGCGCCGGTTTGCGGATAAAGTCATTACACCCAGAGTTGGTGATGTCTTCGATATTTACGGTGAACGCCGTCGCCGTTGTGGCAATGATGATGGTTTCCTGGCCATTCGGGTGGGCTTTGATGCGCCGACTGGCTGTCAGGCCATCCATTTCCGGCATGTGCAGGTCCATCCAGATGAGATGAGGCCGCCACGCCTGCCATTGTTCCACCGCCTGTTTGCCGTTTTCCGCCTGGCGGATGGCAAACCCCAGCGGCGCCAACAGACGCGCCAACACCAGCCGGTTGTCGTAATTATCGTCTACGATGAGCAGCCGATAATCGGCTTGTCCTGATTCCAGACCGATAATCTGGTGCGGCGGCTGTGGGTGTTTGGTAGAAAAACTGCCTTCCACCAGACTCACAAGAATTTGAAATTGGAATATAGCCCCGAACCCTATCTCGTCCCGGACGTTACGCGCGGTCAGGTCGCCGCCGAGAAGCTGGGCGAATTGGCGGCTGAGGGAAAGCCCCAGACCGGTGCCGCCGCCCAGGTCGCGTCCGGTTTTGGTTTGGGCGAAGGCGTCAAACAGATGGCCGAGTTCGTCGGGTTCGATGCCGGGGCCGGTGTCTTCGACGATAAACATGAGGGTGTAGGCGAGAGGGGAATGGGAAACGGCCGTTTCCCGCCGACAATCCACCCGCAGCATCACATACCCTTCTTTTGTAAACTTAAACGCATTATTCAGTAAATTGATCAAAATTTGGCGCAGTTTTATTTCGTCGGTGCGAATGTGCTGCGGCACTTCCGGGTGGCGTTCCACAATCAGCCGCACGCGGTTCTCTTGCGCCTTCAGGTGAAACATCATCTCCAGGTCGGTCAACAGGCGGTACAGATCAAAATCTCGCTCGCTAATGGTCATGCGTCCGGCTTCGATTTTGGACATGTCCAGCACTTGATTGATCAGACTCAGCAAATGCTCGCCGCTGCGGCTGATGGCTTGCAGGTTTTCGTAATGCTGGTTGGCGATGGCCTGATCGCGGGCCATCAATTCTGAAAAACCCAAAATAGCGTTTAAGGGCGTGCGCAGTTCATGGCTCATGTTTGCCAGAAAGGTGCTTTTGGCGCGGTTCGCGGTTTCGGCCGCTTCTTTGGCCAATTCCAGGTCTGCCTGCGCGCGTTTGCGCTCCTCAATTTCGGCTTCCATTTGATTGAGCGTCTGGGCGAGTTGATCGGTCATCTCATTGAAATGAGAGGCGAGCTGGGCCAATTCATCGCCGCTCGCGGTTTGCAGGCGATAGGAAAGATCGCCGCCCTGAATGCGCTGGGTAGCTTTGATCATGTCTTGCAAGGGATCGGTGATGGAGCGGCTGAACAGCAGCGCCAGTGTCATGCCCACCAGGATGACGATGAAAGCGACGATGGTGACTTGCTGGCCGAGATAGTCCAGTTTGGCTTTGAGCGGAGCTGTAGGCAGCCCCACGCTGACCGCGCCGATGCGCTGCGCACCCACCAGGACAGCCTGCCCGGCAATGAGCTGATCGGCCCGCCAATCAAAAATGGGGCCTTCGCTTTGCAGAAGCTGCTGCCCAAAAGGATCGGGGCTGATGGTAAAACGGGCGTCCGGGTTGAGGGCGTCGGCGACGACACGGCCGTTGGCGTCGTAAATTCGGCCAAAGGTCACCACTTCGAATTCGCCCATATTTTCCATCAAATCGGCCAGGAAATCGCCATCCAGAAAATATAACGAATCCGCGCTGCTGGCGGAGAGGGTGTCTAGCAAAAGTTTGGCTTGCTGCTCTAGTTCTCGTTGAAAGGTTTGCCTTTCACGGCGCACAGAAAGCGTCGTGAGCATCGCCACAACCAGGACGACGATAAAGGTGATGATGAAGGTTAACTTAACGGCCAGAGGCAGCCGTTTCCATGCCTGAATGATCATTCTTGTTCTTGAACCAACCTATACAATGCTTGCATATCGGCCAGGGCGTGTTCCGGCCCTTCGGGGAATTCGGTAAATTCAGTCGTGAGGAAGGTTTCCAGCGCGGCTTGTCCGGCTTCATTCTCGTCCATGGTCAAGAGCGCGTTTTTGAGCGCGGCGCGCAAAGTTTCGTCTATGCCGGCGGCGACGAGGACTAATTGTCGGGGCACATCGCTGGTCGAGGCAAATATCGTTAGTTCGGCCTGGGTTTCGGCGGGCAGGCGGCTGAAGGTGACGTTGTCTGTTACGCCGACCGGCGCGCGGCCGCTGAGAACCCATTGTAATGTGGTGTTGTCGGCTGTGCTGAATACGTAGCCCACTTCATCGGGGGAAACGGCCGTGTCCAAATCTGCCTTTTCCACCGGCCGCAGCCCTTGTTGGATGAGGTAGGCAAGCGGCAGCATATAGCCGGAAGTCGAAAACGGTTCTTCAAAAACCACGAGCTGCCCCTTCAGGTCAGCGGGGGAAGTGAACTTGTCGCCCGCCCGGCTAAAAAATACGGTGTGATATTGATCGACGCCAAATTTCAGGCGGCGTAGGATGGGGATGGCGTTGGTTTCCTGGCTGATGACCAGCGCAGGGTACGGACTATCGAAGTACAAATCCACCTGGCCATCGCGCATCCAGGAAACCATGGTTTCCAGGTCGGGGGCAATTTTGACTTCGCCTGTGGTGATGCCATATTCGCTGAGCTGCGCGGCCAGGTAATCGGCGAGGGGCTGCGTTCCCCGTATGGTTTCGGCGGCCTCGTCAGAAATATCGCCAATAACCAGGGCACGGCCGTTGGCGGCAGATGGCGGCGCGGTAGGGCTGGGCACGGCCGTTACGGTACAACCGCCCAGGATCATGGCAAAAAAAAGGATGGCCAGGAATTTAAAGTTCATGTCAGACATCGCTGCGTTTCCTCTTGAGTCGGGTAAATCACCCCTCTATTGTGCCAGAAAACGGCCGTATGAGTTACTACTATCATCATCAGACGGCCGTATCCCCCTGATCCGACATATTTTCCAGAGCAAGAACCATAGCCCAAAACCCACAGACCACAGCTTACGGTCCTCTATTTAACCGTAGACCAGTCGGTTTTTCCAAAATTGCCCGGTCTGGGCCGCGATTTCTGGCTATACTCTAAGCAAGGAGATTATGATAGACTTTGCACAGATTCCCGCCTGTATCGCACAATACAAAGGAACTGCGTATGATTTCATTGCCCCACATTTCCGTCCACGAAGTTGCCGCAAAACTAAACCAACGTCGCCATGGCGGCTCTCAATTCATCTTGTTAGACGTGCGCGAACCTCTGGAATATCCACAAGCAAATCTGCCCGGGGAGACCGAATGCGCCCCCATGAGCGAGCTTTCTCGTCGTGGCCCCGCCGCTCTACCCGACGCGATTTTGGCCGATAAAACGGTTGAAATTGTGGTTATGTGTCATCATGGCATTCGCAGCGCCCAGGTGGTTATGTGGCTAATGCGCCAGGGTTGGCAAAACGTTTTCAACCTGGAAGGCGGCATAAACGCCTACGCCTTGGAAGTCGATCCTTTGGTTGGGCAGTATTAAACCACCCTCCTGAGAAACTGCTTAACCTGCCGGACTAAACTCTCGTTTCGTCTTTTAACCGCTTATTCAGTGCTGTCCTCGGAGGACAAACTATGAGCGATTTTTTCAAAGTGTATGAAGTAGGTCCGCGGGATGGTCTGCAAAACGAGGCCAACCCGATCAGCACGGCGCGCAAAAACCGCCTGGTGGATGGTTTGGTCGATGCCGGGCTGCAATACATCGAGCTAACCAGTTTTGTACACCCCAAAGCAGTGCCCCAAATGGCTGATGCTGACGAGGTCATGACAACGGCGCTGGAAAAACACGGCCGTTACCCCACCCAATTCATCGGCCTCGTTTTCAACCAGCGCGGCTATGATCGCGCCATCGCCGCTGGCTGCCGCGCCATCGCCTGCGGCGTATCGGTCAGCGAGAGCTTCAGCCAGAACAATACCCGCATGTCGTCTCAGGAAGCCTTCGA
Source organism: Chloroflexota bacterium (assembly GCA_029559155.1). Classification (GTDB taxonomy): domain Bacteria; phylum Chloroflexota; class Anaerolineae; order Promineifilales; family Promineifilaceae; genus Leptovillus. The sequence continues at coordinate 603 of JAKQCM010000029.1, read as the reverse complement.
GATGACCCGCAGTCTGGTGGCCCAGGCCAAACAAGCGGGTATTTGGACCCGTGTTTACGTGATGACCGCCTGGGTGTGCCCCTTCGAAGGCCACATCAACCCTTACCGCACCATCGCCGTCGCCGAAAAACTGTGGGAACTGGGCGCTGACGAACTGGCCATCGCCGACACCATCGGCCACGCCGATCCACTCTCCGTGGGCCGCCTGATGGAAGATTTAGGCCGCCGCCTGGATATGAACCGGCTGGCCGTCCACCTGCACGATACGCAGGCGATGGGGTTGGCCAACGCCACCACTGCCCTGCAAGCGGGCGTGCGCATCTTCGACAGCAGCCTGGGCGGATTGGGCGGCTGCCCTTTTGCCCCCGGCGCGGCCGGCAACCTGGCCACCGAAGACCTGGTTTTCCTGGCCTACAAAATGGGCCTGGGCACCGGCGTCGATTTTGAAAAACTGTGGCCTATTATTTACGACATGGAACGCTGGGTCGGCCGTCCCATCGGCGGGCGCATTCGCCAATGGTGGGAAAGCGCCTGCGCCCTGGAACCGAAGGTGGAGTTTAAGTAGAGATTGGAGACTGGAGACTGGAGATTAGAGATTAGAGA
>JAKQCM010000423.1 GCA_029559155.1 Chloroflexota bacterium | reverse complement strand
GCAAATTGTCAAATCCTAAAATCTTCAGTTTTGCGTAAAACCATTCGATTTTTTTGAGGGACACTTTAATTTGGACTTTTGACAAAATATATGACATAAGATAATTTGCAAAATAAATGAAACTGCTCAATTCATAGTGTATGACGATCAAGACATACACAACCGAATTAGGGGTTTGACTAGGATGCGAGCAGAAAACGGCCATCTAAACTTACAAAATAGCATGTTTTACTCTGACTAAAATGTGTTTGGCGGTCCAAATGGAATGATTTTTCCAGAGAAATACTCTTTTTTCGTCAAACGGCCGTTTCTGGTCTCACTGATCGTAAAATTTATGAACAACTGTGATCGCCAATTTGGGCGTAAATACGCAATACGTCCGAAAATTCACATCTCTCGAGAGATACACCATAGAAATCAGGCAAAATTCCCCATCTATGATGAATAACTCTCTCGATTGGCGTGAAAAAAGGACATATTACGTATCTACGCCAGATTGCCCCCGCTTTGAGACGATCCCCTTGTTCGCAACAAGAAGCAGTTGGGGTATAATACTTACATTACTCTTTATTTTCTTCAGGACAACAAACCCAGATGTCTTTTTTTGCCCGCAACCAGGAACTGCACCTTCTCTCAGATTTATACCAACGCCCAGACGCCCAATTCCTCATCTTGTACGGCCGGCGTCGCATCGGCAAAACCGCCCTGGTCACCGAGTGGGGCAGGGGGCTGGCCGAACCATACCTCTATTGGATGGCTTCGCAGACCTCAGCCACCAACCAATTGCGTCATTTCTCGCAGGCGCTGTTTCAGTTTTTGAATCCCACCGCATCCATCACACCAACCTTCAGCTATCCTTCCTGGGATGCCGCCTTCGCCGAGGTCGCCAGGGCGGCAACCAATCGGCGGCTGGTTGTCGTTCTCGATGAGTTCACCTACGTCATGCAGGCGGACCCTGAAGCGCCCAGCCTGCTGCAAAAGGCGTGGGACCACCATCTGCAAGATAGCCAGGTTTTTCTTGTCCTGATGGGGTCGCTCGCGGGTATCATCCAGCGGACCGCCCTGGATCACCAATCGCCGCTTTACGGCCGAGCGACGGCGCGACTGAAGTTGCAACCGTTGGGCTTTGGGGCGCTGGCCGCCATGCTGCCCAATTTCAGCAGTGAACAGCGGGTGGCCGTCTACACCATCACCGGCGGTGTCCCGGCCTACATCCAACTCTTCGATGACCGACTCAACATCCTGCAAAACTTGCAACAGCGCATCATCACCCCGGCCAATGTCATGCTCAGCGACGCCGTCTTTCTACTCCACGAGCAGTTGGACGACCCGCGCAACTATGTGGCCGTGTTGGAAGCCATCGCCGCCGGGTTTCACTCCTTGACCGACATCGCCACGATGGCCGGCATTGAGCGCTCCAACATCAGCAAATACCTGGCCGTCCTACGTGAGTTGGGCTATGTAGAACGGTTGACGCCAGCCACGGTGCGCCGCCCGGAGCAGAGCCGTCAGGGGCGGTACGTGATTACCGACCCCTATCTCCGTTTCTACTATCGCTTCCTGGCCCCCCACGCGGCGGCGATTGAGCAGGGGCGGGTCAAGCGGGCGACCAGCCTGCTCTACGACCATCTGCTCGACTTCATCGGTACGCACACCTTTGAGGAATTGTGCCGTGACTGGGTGGACATCCTAGCGGAGATGGAGGAACTGCCCTTTTTGCCGGAGCGGACAGGTAGCTTTTGGTCGAAGCAGGCACAGGTGGACGTGGTGGCCGTCAACTGGCGCAGCAAGGAGATTCTCTTGGGTGAATGCAAGTGGGGGCAGCAAGACGTGGGGCGCGACGTGGTTCAGGCGCTACTGGACAAGACAGCCAAAGTAGTGCCGGGGGATTTTCCCTGGCGGGTCCATTATGCTTTTTTCGCCCGGCATGGTTTCACCCCGGCGGCGCAGGCGTTGGCCGCGGCTCATGCTGCCCGGTTGGTGACGCT
>JAKQCM010000422.1 GCA_029559155.1 Chloroflexota bacterium | reverse complement strand
GCGCCCGCAATGCGGCATTGGCCGATGGGTTTGGTTTGATCCGGGTAACGAACGCCGGTTTCGCTGGCAATCGACCCCGGCAGCATCCGCCAGAGCTGAATTCCATCGATCTTCATGGTCATTTGTGCCACATCCCAGCGTGGAATGGTCATATGAAGATATCAAACTTGAAGTGCTGCCGGGCGCGTGGGGCGTGCTTGTTGCGCCCCTCGGCCGTGCGGCGCTGCGTCGCAGGCGAGGGGCCAGGCGCTGGGCAGGTCAACGAAGACTATTGGGATCGACGATTGTCAAAGTTGACAGGGGTGAGGGTGAGCGGGCGAATGACATCGGGTAGGGTGGCGCGGTGGATTTCACACGGAACGGCATAGAGCCGGTAGAACTCTGTTCCTCAATTGCTTCACAATCAAGCCAATTGTCGTAAATACTACAAAAAATAACTGTTATGAATAAGAGAAAATTAACATTTGGATTGCCTTTATTGATTTTATCAATTATATGTCTGAGTATCGCGCTATGGCAGTATTTATCAGAACCATTTTCTGTTGATCAAATATTTGGCGATCATAAGAGAGTGCAAAGTGTCGAGGGCGGAATGAGTTTGTTTACGCCGCCGCGTGGCACACCACGAATAATGGTAACCGATTCTCAAAAGAGAATATATTTTATTGATTGCTTGGTGAATACTAGTTTCTGCAATAAATCAGCGCCTGGATTGAAAGTAAGAATGAATATTGTTAATATCGAGCATGATTTCTATTGGCCGATAGATGCAAAATTTGAGCCCGGTGGTTTTCTTGATCGAGAGAGAAGCATATTTTTGTACCAACTGTACTTAGAGAGAAGTCAAAGCCTGTATAAATTTTGGCTTGCATTGTCTTTGGCATTTCTTATTTTTTCAATTTGGTTTCGTGGTCGATCTCTTTTCTAGTATTGTTGGGAGTAATATATGTCTGTCAAATTTGCAGTAACTCTTTTTCTCGGTAATATTGGTGGCAAAGTTGGCTCTTTGGATGGGTCAATAGGCGCATCTACAAGTGCCGCCAGTGGTGATGGGGTTGGCGTCATTACAGGAACTATACAGTCTATTACTTCTGTTGCGGGAATGATACCGGGGCCAATTGGAGGTCTTGGTAATGCAGTCACCGTTGGAGTAACCTTTGGGAAAGTGGGTGGTACCGACAAGATTACTTGGGGAGATGTTTTTGGTGTTATCGGTGGAGTAGGGGGAATTGTTGCGGCAACGGCCGCAACTCCTGGAGTAATTGCGCTTGGTGCTGTGATTAGTGTTGGGGCAGGCGTGGCAGGTTTGACTTACACAATTGCGAATCTTCCTTCCTTAAACACAAAAGCCATCTCCCCCATCCTCGGCACCACTCCCGACCCGCTGGTCAAGACCATCCACTACGTGGACCCGCTGGTCCTGGACCTGGACGGCGACGGCCTGGAAATCACCCCCTTAGCCACCAGCATCCTGTTCGACGCCAACGGCGACGCCATCAAGACCGCCACCGCCTGGGTGGGCGCGGGCGATGGCCTGCTGGCCTGGGACCGCAATGCCAACGGCAGCATCGACTCCGGGCGCGAACTCTTCGGCGATGAAACCCTGCTGGCCGACGGCACCAAAGCCGCCCACGGCTTTGCCGCGCTGGCCGAGCTGGACACGGGCAGCGTCGTCAACGGTGTGACAGTGGGCGTGGGCGATGGCGTGTTTGATGCCAATGACAGCGCCTACAGCGCCGTGCGCGTCTGGACCGATGTCAACCAGGACGGCATCAGCCAGGCCGCCGAGCTGCACACCCTGGCCGACAGCGGCGTGAGCGCCATCACACTGGCCAGCGCCGCCCCCAACACCAACTATGGCGACGCCGTCCTGGTGCGCAGCGGCACCTTCACCCGTGCCGACGGCAGCAGTGGCCAGGCGGGCAGTTTCGTCCTGGCGCAGAACAACTTCGTGCGCGAGTTCGCGCCCATTGCCGTGAGCGAGGCCGCTCAAGCCCTGCCCGACATCGGCGGCAGTGGCTGGATTCGTGACTTGCAGGAAGCGGCCACACTGGACCCTCAGCTCATCGATCGGGTGCAGCAAGCCAGCGCCGCCGCCACGCGCGCGGACTTCCGCGAAGCCATCAAAGCCCTGCTGCTGGCCTGGAGCGCCGGCTCGGGGTACAGCGGCGCCAGCGCCCTGGCGCGGGCGGATGGCTATGGGTTGATCATGAGCGAGCCGTTGGATGATCA
>JAKQCM010000415.1 GCA_029559155.1 Chloroflexota bacterium | reverse complement strand
CTGTCGGCGCGGCGCGTGACCATGATCGTCAGGATGGCGATCAGCACGGCCATAGACAGCATCGCCGGACTTACCAACAAAACTGTTTCGACGAAGGTATAGGTATGTTGGCTAAACATGATTGCCCGACGATGCCGGTTATTTTATCCCGCAGAGACCTCCAGGGTCGTGAACTTCTTTAACTCGGCAAAGACGGCCGCCTCGATGGCATCGTCCAACAGGTGCAGGTCAATCTTAATTCCGTATTGCTTCAGCCATTCTTCGGCATTGGCCAATGCCAGGCGTTTCTTTTCTTCATTGTCCTGGCTCATCTGCTCGGCCATTTTTACCGCCTGCGCCGCGATCCATTGGATCAGGGTAAATTGCTCCTGATTTGTTCTTCGGCGCAGCCAGGCGGCCGCAAAGGCGGCCAATGCGCCAATGAGGGCGACAAGAATGGCGACCAGCGCCGCGTCGATCACGTTCCAAAATTCCATGTGTTTAGCTCCTTGTTATGGGTAAGCCGCTGTGGGCAGCGGCGATGATAAACTTGTTTTTAACGCCCGGCCGGGCGTTGTGAATGCGCCGCCAGGCGCATATAAATCCCAGCCGCAGCCAGGCAGCCAGCCGTTGCAGGTGGTTGTGTAAATACAAACCACCTCGGCGTTACTCGACAGGATTTCAGTCGCGTACCTGGTGCTTGTGGCCATCGGCCACGCTTCTGAAAAGCCGGTTTCGCTAATCCAATACGGATTTTCGATGCCGTGTTTGGCGAGAATTTCTTCGGCCTGGCGCAGCCAGGCAGCCGGCCATGTATGGACGGCCGTCCACGGCGTTCCCTGGTAGATGTGCAGCCCAATGCGATCTTTGGGCCGCATAGCGGCATAGTCTAAAAACTGATCCAGGTAGCGCAGGCTGATGGTGTTCGGCGTGACGAATGTCGCGTCGGGCAGCACCTGGGTGGCGTACCAGTACAGCCCGGCCAGGTCACGCGGCCGCGTGACCGCATCTTGATCCGGCATGTCCGGCTCGTTGGCGAGTAGGACCAGGCCGCGCCAGTCGATGCTTTTCAGGTAAAGCAGCTGCTCGGCGATGTCTTCGCGCTGGCCGGGTCTTGCCCGGACAATAGGCACGGCCGTGTCTGTTGGCCGCCGCCAGGTTCCCGAATGGTAGTAAAACTGCCAGTCGAAATCTTTCTTTGCTTCGGGCAAGAATTGCCCGCTCCAGGCCATGCACATTTCCGGCCCAACCCGCAGATCGGCGACCAGGGGCGCGGATTTGATCAAGACCGGAAAGAAAGCAGCTTCCGAAAAGGAAGCTGCCGCCGCTGCCGTGGGCAGCGGCGCAGGCTCTGGAGCGGGTGGGGCGGCGCAGGCGCAAAGCAGCGCGAGAAAAAACAACGCAGTTGTTTTGAAGGTCATTAGCCGGCTGTCGTGATGTGCGCTTCTGTCCAGGGCGATGTCCCGTAACTACTCAGTGGTTGTACACGCACATAGTAAAATGTATTTTGAGGCAAGAGCGTTTTTGTATACGCAGCTGTATTCCGGTTTATTTCAAAAAGGTTTTCCGTGTAATCCGGATCGGTTGCCATCTGCACCTTGGTCATGCCTTGTCCTGCTGATTTTGTCCAAGTCATCGTTATATTTGATGTGCCAATTGCCTTTACTGTGCCAACGACAAGATTCTGAATTGCTTCCGGGGGATTGGGGACTGTTACCCGGCGAGCGACGGCCCAGCGCGACCGGCCACTGCTGCTTTTGGCAGCGATTCGGTAAGCGTATGTTTTCCCGTTCTCGACGGTGGCATCTTCGTACAATGTTGTTGTGGGTGGCAATGTTGCCAGGTCACGAAACGGCGCGCCGTTTACGCTGCGTCTGACAAGGATTTCCGTCGCAGTTGCATCCACGTTTGTCCACGTCAGGCGGGTGCTGACGGCCAGCATCAAGCTAACTGCGAAGTTGGTCGGCGCGTCATGGGCTTTTACAAACCGGTTCCCGGCCACGGCGGCGCTTGTTTGCAGTATGAAGGGCATTAGCTTATATCTCCTGCCAGCAGCCATATATTCATCCCGTGATGGTAAACCGAGGCCATTGCATATTGGTCGGCAATGGTCACGGCCCCGCTTTTGGACAGCAGCGTTCCGTCTGCTGTGACGGAAATGATGCCACTGCCAACATTCACAATGATGGCCACCAAATTACGGGTAAGCCCGTTCGGGCAGTTGATGGCGAATGTCCCGTTGCACTCAAACGTCTTGCCGCTGTCCTCAGCGGTCAAGGTGTAGTTGTCCGTAAGGGAAACTATTCGAGCATCTTGGGAGATGGGCGGGATCACATTCCCGCTGCTGTCGATGGCGTAAAGGGCGCCGTCTTCGGCCATGTACACCTTGCGCCGGCCGGCTTCCGGGGCTGCGGGAGCAGCCGCAAGTTCTGGTAAATCAATTGCATCATCTCGGTTAAAAATGGTCATGGTTTAATCTCCTAAAGCAATGGCATAAAGAGGGATAACATCGTCGATGTTTCCCGCGCCGTCTAGCGGCACAATGGTAATAATTGCGTATTCTGTTGTGGCGGCCGTGATAACGGCCGTATATCCCGGATGTCCGGTGGTTGCGGTCACGGCCGGGGCTGTGACAAATGTTCCTCTATAGTCCCAGCGAACATCTCGCGTTACTACATCAGGGCCTTGTATGGTGCGCATGGCCTCCATGTGCAGCCCATACTGTGCGCTCTTGATCTGCGGACTGTCCTGGGCTTCGGTTACAGGCAGGAAAGTTTGCGAATCCTGCGCCAGCACTGCGCCGACCATCAGGAGGATCATGGCTGCAATAATTCCTGTAATAAATGCCGTGTGTCTCATCTGAATACCTCTTTGGCGAGCATCTCGCCCTCTGTGTCTGGC
>JAKQCM010000414.1 GCA_029559155.1 Chloroflexota bacterium | reverse complement strand
AGCGCCGCGCCTATTTTGGCGAAACCGACGAAGGCGTCAACAAGAAGATTAAGGCCGCCCTGGCCCACGGCCTGACGCCGATGGTCTGCGTGGGCGAAAGCCTGGAGCAGAACGAAGCCGGTGAAACCCACAGTTTTGTCAGCGGTCAGGTCAAGGCCGCCTTTGCCGGCCTGACGGCCGAGCAAGCCATCGCCTGCGTCATCGCCTATGAGCCAATCTGGGCCATCGGCACCGGCAAAACCGCGACCGTAGAGCAGGCCGGAGCAATTATCGGCGGAACCGTGCGCACGGCCGTAGCCGAAATCCTGGGCGACGACGTGGCTCAACAAGTGCGCATCCAATACGGCGGCAGCGTCACCGAGAAAAACATCGCCGAACTCATGGCCCACCCAGACATTGACGGCGCGCTTGTCGGCGGCGCCAGCCTGAAACCCACCTTTGTCGAATTGGTCGCTAACGCGGCCTAATCCCTGGCGGAACACGGGCGACGGCCGTCACCCGTGTTCCGCCATGCCTATCCTCCATGTCCCTGGACCTTATGCCCTTCATCTGGGTCACACTGGCCTTCATCATCCTGCTGATTTTGCAGCGCTGGATCCATGCCCACCTGCACGGCCTCTCCCTGCTCATCACCGGCCAGCCGCAGTACGCCGTCATTTTATACGCCATCGTCTTACTGCCGGGCGTGCTGCTGCACGAGGTCAGTCATTGGGTAGCCGCATCGCTGCTGGGCGTACGCACCGGCAAACTGTCCCTCTTCCCGCGCGTCCAGCCCGATGGAACCATTCAACTTGGCTACGTAGAGTATTACAAAGGGCGCACATTGGGACCCATCCGCGAAAGCCTCATCGGCGGCGCGCCGCTTATCAGCGGCACCATCGTCATTCTGCTGATAGGTTTCCGGGTGTTTAATGTGGAAGGGCTGACGGCCGCGCTGCAAACGGGCGACGTAGACCAGTTGACCCTGGCGCTGGGTACAATCATTCAGACCAATGATTTTTTCGTCTGGCTGTACCTGTTGTTTGCCATTTGCAACGCCATGATGCCCAGCGCCTCCGACCGCCGCGCCTGGCCAGCGTTTGTGCTGACTATGATCGTCGTCGCCGGCATCGCTTATTTTTTGGGCATGACCGATGCGGTGATGGCCAATCTGGCCGGACCTGTGGTGACGATCTTTGGCTATCTGGGCGTGGCATTGTCGATGGCCATCGCGGTTGACCTGGTTTTTATGGCGCTCATTGCGCTGCTGGAAGCCATCGTTGGTCGCATCAAGGGCGTTACAGTGCGCTATCGGAGCGACACCGACGCCACCCCAACGGCAAAATAGAGATTGGAGATTGGAGATTGCGCTCATCTCCAATCTCCAATCTCCAATCTCTAATCTCCAATCTCTAATCTCTAGTCTCTAATTTCCGCCTTCGTTGCGAATGTAAAAGGGATAAACGAGATTTTGCATGGAATTACTGGTGCGGATGCGGTAATCCACGCGGATGAGCAGCAAATTGGGCGTGTCGGTGTCGCCGTCTACCTGGACGGAGAGCACGTCGATGCGCGGTTCCCAGCGGGTGAGCGCCTGGCGCACCTGGTGGGCGACGTTGCCACGGGTGGCGGGATTGTTGGGCGCGAAGACCAGATCGTGGATGCCGCAGCCAAACTCTGAGCGCATCCGCCGCTCGCCGGGCGCCGTGCCCAGGATGATCCAAATGGCTTCCTGCACCGATTGCTCCTCGCGGGCGTAGGCCAGGCCACCACGCGCATCCACGCGTATGGGAAATTTCCAGCCGGTTCCGAGAATTTTGCGAGTCATGGTTATCCTTTGGGAGATTAGAGACTGGAGATTGGAGATTGGGTGTATTCCAATCTCCAATCTCTAATCTCCAGTCTCTCTCGCCTAACAGGGCAGCGCGTCATGCACGGCCTGTATCGCGTCGCGCACGTCTTTTACCGGCTGCAGCGGGTCCGCGCCTTCAGCCAGATCGCTCAGGGAAGGGGTGGCCATCGGTTTGAGTTCGATAGGGTCTTCGCCGACGATTTCCAGGACGATGTTGACCATTTCGATAAGCGGCTGCACGCCTTCCATAGACTGCATCAGGCTGTTCATCGAGGTTTCGGCGTTGGTTTGAGCGCAGCTGAGGGAGGCCAGCAGCACGGGGTTGCCTTGCGCGGCGTTGAGGTCGATGCCTAGCTGGAAGTTCCAGATGCTCTCGAAGGCTTCGATGAGGCAGCCGATATAAGACAAGATAATGGCCAGGATGCCTTTGACCATTTTGCAGATCTGCACCGGGTCGATGAGTAGGAAACAACTGCTCAAATCGGCCAGGGCGGTGATCAGGTCGCCGATGGTGGTGAGGTTGAAAAAGGGCGGCGAATCGGTGATGGTGTCTTTGAGGGCTGAAAAGACTTTGAGCATTTTCAGGATGCAGGTCATGCCGGCCAGCATGGGGCTGACTTGCAGCATGAGACTGTGGGCGAGGGCGCAGTCGGAAGGCGGCCCCTGGGAAATGTCGGTGAGGGAGCGCAGTTCGATGCCCATAGGCAGGGGGATGGTGATGGGCTTGGCGTTGGGTATCGGAACGCATGGGACGTCGGACATAAGGTTTCCTTTGGAGAGCGGGGAGATTGCTCAATCTCCCCGCTCTCATCTCTAAATTGGGCTGGGAATGGGGGCCACGATACGGCCGTTTATGATCACAGACGGCGCGTTTATCTGGACCACCGCCACACTTTGAATGGAAATCATGGCGTTTTGCAGGGTAATGCTGTTGCCATGGGCGTCTTCTATTTTGACGTAGCCGGTATCGCCGCTGGTGATAGCCGGGTCGTAGAGCGAAATTTTGTGCCCGTTGACCGAGTGGATCAGGCGCAGGTGGTTGTCGTCGGAGGGCGGGCGCTGCTGGCCGTTCCACAAATAACCGATGACGTAGGGGTGGTTGACGTCGCCCTGGTCGAAAGCGACCAGCACGTCGTCGCCGATTTCGGGGCGGTACCATGTGCCACGGCCGTCGCCCGAC
>JAKQCM010000409.1 GCA_029559155.1 Chloroflexota bacterium | reverse complement strand
ACAAATTTGTGAAGCGCAGCAGCGGCATCTTTGGCGCGACGGGCACGGGCAAGAGCTTCCTCACGCGCATGGTGCTGGCCGGGCTGATGAAAGAGGACGTGGCCGCCGCCCTGGTCTTCGACATGCACAACGAATACGCCTTCGACGACGCCGACACCGACCGCGACGTGCGCGTGCGCGGCCTGAAATCGCTCTTTGGGCAGAAGGTGCAGGTGGCGGCGCTGGGCGCGGGCGCGCAGGTGCGCGGCCATTCGCCCGATTTCACGCTGGAACTGGCCCTGAGCGATTTCCAGACCAGCGACATTTTGCTGCTGTCGGAGGCGCTGAACCTGACGGACACGGCCGCCGTCACGCTGAACGCGCTGGAGCGCGCTTTTGGCCAGACGTGGTTTGGCGATTTTATGAAGCTGGAGCCGGGCGCGGTGGACGTGGACCCGGAAAGCGGCAAAACTTTCCCGGCCGACAACTCTGTCGCCGCCTGGGCGCGGCAGAACAACATCCATGAGAAGGCCGCCGAAGCCTTGCACCGCAAATTGCAGCTCATTTACGACCGCAAATATATTAAGGCTAACCCAACCGGCGACCCGGTGTGGGCGATTATAGATAAGTTGGAAAACGGCCGTCACGTCATCCTGGGCTTTGGTGAATACGACAACGACCTGGACTACCTGCTGGTGTCCAACGTGCTGACGCGCAAAATCCGCCAGCAGTGGGTGAAGAAAACCGAAGAGCACAAGACGCTGGGCATGGCCGCGCCACGGCCGTTGCTCATCGCCATCGAGGAAGCCCACAAATTACTCAATCCGCAGTTGGCCGGGCAGACTGCGTTTGGCACCATTGCCCGCGAACTGCGTAAATATTTTGTGACGCTGCTGGTGGTGGATCAACGGCCGTCGGGCATCGACGACGAGATCATGTCCCAATTGGGCACGCGCATCACCGGCTGGCTGGGCGACGAAGACGACATCCGCGCTGTGCTCACCGGGCTGGCGGGACGCGACCAACTGCGCGGCATGTTGGCCCGTCTGCAGGAGAAAGAAGAAGTGCTGCTGCTGGGCTGGGGCGTCAAAATGCCCATCCCGGTCAAATCGCGCCGTTATGACGAGCGTTTCTACGACGCCATCAAAGGCCGCAGCGAAAGCAAACCGGCCAGCAGCTTCATGACCAAACCGTTAGACGACCTCAACGACGACCTGTTTGGATAAGAGGAGTGGGACACGGATACACGCGGATGAACACGGATTTTCTTAAACTCTGCGAAAATCCATCCAATCCGTGTTCATCCGCGTCCCATTAAAGTGAGTACACATGACGTTACCTATTCTTGATTCGGTGGCCGTGCTGGGTGCGGGGGCACTGGGGGCTTTTTATGCCAGCCAGTTTTACCAGGCGGGCTTCGCCACGACCTTGATTGCCCGCGGGGCGCGGTATGAGGCGCTGGCGCGTGACGGCGTGGTGGTGAACGAACGGCCGTTCCGCCTCCCCGTCACCCATCCCGACGACGGCTATCCAGTTGATTTGATCATCGTGGCCCTGAAGCACCACCATCTGGCGGAGGCGCTGGCGGATTTACGGCCGTTTGTCGGCCCGCACACCCTCGTCCTGTCCGTGATGAACGGGCTGGACAGTGAAGCGATTATCGGCGAAGTGGTCGGCCCGGAGAAAGTGCTGGTCTGCGTGGCCGTGGGCATTGACGCCGTGCGGGAGGGGCATCGGGTGACCTACAGCGCGCCCGGCAAATTGTTCTTCGGGGAAGCGGATAATACGGCCGTCAGCCCGCGCGTGCAGCGCGTCCAGTCCGCCCTGGCCCGCGCCAACCTGGCTTTCGAGACGCCGCCGGACATGATCCGCATCCTGTGGTGGAAATTTATGATCAACGTGGGCATGAACCAGGCGTCGGCGGTGATGGGCGCGCCGTATGGCGTGTTTCAAACGATGCCAGAGGCCCAGGCGATCATGAAAGCGCTCATGGACGAAGTGATCCAACTGGCGCAGCGCACCGGCGTCAATTTGAGCGATCAGGACATTGCCGACTGGTACAAATTCCTGCACACCCTCTCGCCGCAGGGCAAAACATCCATGTTGCAAGATATGGAAGCCGGGCGCAAAACAGAGGTGAAGATGTTTGGCGGCAAGGTGGTGACGTTGGGGGAAACCTACGGCATCCCGACGCCAGTCAATGAAACCTTGCTGCGCATTATCCAGGTGATGGAAGCCATCTGAAGCTTACGGGCATTGGATGATGGCTTGCGCCCAGAGGCAGCCACCGCA
>JAKQCM010000449.1 GCA_029559155.1 Chloroflexota bacterium | reverse complement strand
GTCTACCTGGAGGCCGAGGTTGCCCTGGGCAACGGCCGTTGTCGCCTGTGTCAGGTCGCGTAACGGCCGGGCGATATTGCGCGCCAGCAGCATGCCGGCCAACAAGGCCACCGTAATGGCTACGAGCAGGCTAAAAAAGATGGCCTCATTCACGTTGGCCAAAAAATCGCCCTCCGGCGACCAGGGCCTTGCCTGAGAGGTGTCGATTGGCAGCTGCACCAACCGGCCAACCGTTTGCCCATCGACGATGAGCGGCGTTCCGCTGTTCAGGGTACGGCCGTCTAGCTGCTGCCCGGGCTGGTAACGCCGATCGCCAAAGACGATACGGCCGTCTGCATCCGCCAACGCCCAGGGCAGAAATCGCTCTTGCGGCCGCATCTCCGGACGATCCACCTGCAGCAGACGCTGGCTGGCCCCATCCCAACTGCCATTTTCCTGGTAATAATCGACCAGAGAAGCCGCCAGCGATGCCTGAAAGCTGTCTGACAAAAATTGGTTAAACCCGGCTTGCGTGCGTTGGGCGACAAATAAAGCGACCAACACCGCCCCTAATGCGCCGACAAACAAAAAAGCGAGGGTTAATTTAAATGCCAGGGTGCGCATGGTTAATGTTTTCCGTCGGTCGCCAGCCGGTAGCCGGCGCCGTAAATGGTTTCAACATAGCGGGGATTGCGCGGGTCCGGTTCGATTTTGGCGCGCAGATTACGCACATGCACGTCGATGGTGCGTTCGTAGCCTTCAAACGCGGTTCCCTGAATGCGATCCAGCAGGTCCAGCCGGGAAAACACCCGCCCGGGCGCAGACATCAACGTGGCAAGAATGCTGAATTCGGAGGGGGTCAAATCGACCAATTGCTCGCCGACTTTTACGAGACGGCCGTTTCTGTCTAACGTAATATCCGCCACCCGCAGCACATCCACCTGCGGCGTGTCTTGCCCCGCCCGGCGCAAAACGGCGCGAATGCGCGCCGCCAAAACACGCATACTGAACGGCTTAGGAATGTAATCGTCGGCGCCCAATTCCAGCCCCAACAAGGTATCGGTTTCCTCTATTTTGGCCGTCAGGAGAATGATGGGCGTTTGCCGCTCCTGGCGATGAACCCGCATAAACTCGTAGCCGTCCATTTCCGGCATCATAATGTCCAGAACAATGAGGTCCGGTTTTTCTGCGCGGGCAACAAACAAGGCGTCACGGCCGTTGGTCGCCGTGACCACCTTATACCCTTCCTGCCCCAGATAAGATTTCACCAGGGTGCGCAAGCGTTCGTTATCATCTACTACCAGAATTGTCTTTGACATGATTTTCACGGCGATTGGACCAATCGTGGTGATTGGTCCAATCGGCAAACTGCAAACTTACCCGCCAGCGAATTCGTATGCGACGCAAGGGTAACAAACAATGCGCTTAGTTGCCAGGACGGCCGTTCACGCCCCCATTCAACAAATCAGTCACAAACGTCTCCGGGTCCTGGCCCTGAAGCATGGGCGAATCTTGCAGCGCCTGGGCCAGTTCGGCGGTCACGGCCGTGATATCCCCGCCATTCGCCGCCAAAATCTCGGCCAGGGTCTGGCCATCGGCTATGGCCGCGCGCACGTCGTCTTCGCTTAGACCGGTGGATTGAGCCACGGCCGTCATGGCGCTGCCAAACACGCCAAAAGTATCCACCGACACCTCACCCGTCTTGTTTTCCAACAGCCGAATAACCGCATTGGTCAGCGCTGTCTCCTGAAAAGTGGCGAAATCGGCGCTGTCACCGGAGGCTGCCGCCGCTTGCCGCGTAGCCATCGCGTTCGGATCGCCGCCCAAACCGCCGCCCGGTCCGCCGCCGCTGCCCGGCCCGCCGCCCGCCGGAAACTCACCGGCCGGAGGAGCGCCGGCGAAGCCGCCGGTCTGCCCCGACGAATTATTACCACCGCCGCCAAAACCGCCACGACCAAATACCAGCGTGCCATCGGCTATCATGGCCTGCATACTGTCGGGCGTAATTTGCATGGCCGCGATGGCGCTAATTTGCGCCGGGGTCATGGTGTCCTGAATCTGATTGATCACAGCCGCCACTTCCACAGCCGCGCTCGTGTCGCTGCGCGCCAGACTAAGCGCCGCCCGCCAGAGGGGCAGCAGTTCGGCGGCCTGCGCCTCGTCTACGGCCTGATCGGTTGTTTCCAACTGCAAGGTGCCGATGGCCAACTGCGACTGCACCGGCAGCGCATCGGCGTAGGTTTCATTCAGGCGGGACACGGCCGTGTCCCCATTTTCAGCATTATTGGCGGGGGTTACGGCCGTTTCGGCTCCGCCAGAAGAACAGGCCGCCAGGACCAGGAATATCAACAGTGTCAACCAAAGCGTTAAGTTTTTCAATGTGTTCACCTCTAAGTTTGTGATTTGTGATGCGTGATGCGTGATTTTTTTCGAGAGACTCTTAGGGTTAAAGCCAAACCCTTAGGGTCTTATTCATGGCGCAGCGCTTCAATCGGATCGAGCTGCGCGGCTTTGTTGGCCGGGAAAAAGCCAAACAAGATGCCCACCAACGCCGCCGACCCAAAGGCCAACAAGATTGAGCTGGGCACAATGACGGTGCGCATGTCGCTGGTCAGGCCAAACACAATTGAGCCGCCAACACCCGTCGCCACGCCGATTAAACCGCCTACCAAACTCAACATCACGGCCTCTGTCAGAAATTGCAGCCGAATATCGGTGGGCGTCGCGCCAACCGATTGGCGAATGCCAATTTCGCGGGTGCGCTCTGTCACGCTGACCAGCATGATGTTCATGATGCCGATGCCGCCAACGATGAGCGAAACGCCCGCCACCCAGGCCAACAAGCTGCGAAATGCGGCCGTCGTCGCGCCCTGTGTGTCGATGATGTCTTGCTGCGTTTGCATGGTAAAGGGCAGTTCGTCCACAGTGACGCCCTTACTCACGGCCAACTTCAATTGAATTTGCTGGATAACGGCGTCCATGTCTGCGCCTTCTTCGATCTGCACATAAATCAGGCGCACGCGGTCGCCGGCAAACTGGCGGAACATGGTCGGCGTAAACTTATCGAAGACCAGGGTGATGGGCACATAGAGCATAGCGTCGAAATCGGTGTTGCCCACCACGCCTTTTTCCGCCGCTACGCCAATGACGCCTAATTTGGTCGTTCCCACTGTGATGGACTGGCCGATGGGGTTGCTCTCGCTGAACAGATCGGCAGCCAGGCCTGCGCCCAACACGGCCACTTTTGCCGAGCGATCGACCTCTGTCTGGTTGAAGAAACGGCCGTCGGCCACAGAAACATCGCGCACAGACGGGAAGTCGGTGGTCGTGCCCATCAGCGAAACATCAGTGAGGGTGGCCCCGTCGGCTTTGACATTTTGCACGCTGGTCTGGTCTACGGCCGTTCCGGCCACACCGGCCACGCTTTCCACCACAAGCGTGTCTTCAAACACCAGCGAAGGGCCGGTGTCGCCGCCGCCGCCAGGACCGCCACGCCCAAAGGAGGCCTGGATAAAAATCAGATTCGTGCCCAACCCTTCAATCTGGTCGGCGATGGTCGCTTCTGTGCCGGCGCTGATGGCGATCATGATGATGACCGCCGCCACGCCGATGATCACGCCCAGCATGGTGAGCAGCGAGCGCACTTTGTTGCGCACCACGCCTTCCCAGGCGATGCGCAAAATTTCCACCGGGCTGATGATGCCGGATACGGCCGTTAACTCGTCGTTTTTCTCTTTGGACCGCGCCGGGACGCCGGTCATGGTTTCCTGAGCAGTAGCCATGTTATTTCTCTCCGTTGGCGGCGTCGGTGTGCAGACGGCCGTCTACCAGCACAATCGTGCGCTCCGTCTGGTCGGCAATGTGCTGCTCGTGAGTGACCATGAGGATGGTACGGCCACGGCCGTGCAGATCGTGCAGCAGCGCCATAATTTCGTCGCCTGTTTTGGTGTCCAGGTTGCCGGTTGGTTCGTCGGCCATCACCAAGACCGGATCATTGACCAAGGCGCGAGCGATGGCTACCCGCTGCCGCTGGCCGCCGGACATTTCGTTTGGCTCGTGGTTGGCCCGGTCGGCCAACCCGACCGCTTCCAAAGCGGCCATTGCCTTTTCCTCGCGCACTTTGGGCGAGAGCTGACCTTCTCTTTTATAAACCAGCGGCAGCATCACATTGCGCAGGGCGCTGGTGCGCGAAAGCAAATTGAAGGATTGGAAAATGAAGCCGATGCGCCGGTTGCGAATCGAGGCGAGCTGTACTTTGTTCAGTCCGCTCACGTCGTCGCCGGCTAAGAGGTAACGGCCGTCTGTCGGGCGGTCCAGACAGCCTAAGATATTCATCAACGTACTCTTGCCGGAACCTGATGGCCCCATCACGGCCACAAATTCCCCCTCGTCGATGCGAATGTCTACCCCACCAAGCGCCGCCACCTGAATGTCGCCCATGCCGTACACTTTGCGTAAATTTTCGGTCTGGATAATTGGTTGATTGTTCATAAGATTCACTTCCACTAATAGAAGACCCTAAGGGTTTAAGACCCAACCCTTAGGGTCTGTCACTACTGCGTCTGCACCAGACCTGTGGTTACTTCTTCGCCGGCCGTTACTCCAGAGAGGATTTCCGCAAAACTAAAGTCCATAATGCCCACTTGCACCATACGCAGCTTGGGTTCGCCATTTTCCATCACAAAGACGGCGTATTCGCCGGCGGATATTTCGCGCAGCGCTTCCACCGGCACCAAAACGGCGCCGGTGGCGCGGCCGCCAATGACTTCCACCGTCGCGTTCATGCCCACCGGCAGCGTTTGCGGCTTGGCAAAAGAATCCAACTGCACCAGGGCGCGCACGGCCGTTATGCCACTTTCATTCACCAATTCCGGGTCTATCCGCACCACCTTGCCGGTAAATGTTTCATCGGGCAGAGCATCAAACACCACGTCTACTTCATAATCCAGGCCAACCATCGCCAGGTCAGTTTCGTCCAAATACACTTCCAGCAAGGGTTGGGACAAATCGGCCAGGGTGATGAAGGCCGCGCTGCCGACATTTTCGCCGACGTGGGCGGATACGGCCGTTACCGTACCATCCATCGGCGCAGACAAAGTCGTATCGGCCACAGCCTGTTCCGCAGACGTCACGTTCAACTGCGCCTGCGCCAAACTCAGGGCGTCGGCTTCCTGGTTGATGAGCGCCTGCTGCCAGGCCAATTCCGCCTGATGAACGGCCAGTTCGGCGGCGGCAATGTCATCTGCGGTGGGGCCGGTTTGCGCCGCCGCCAACGATTGTTCAGCGTTCAGCACGCTCGTTTGCGCCGAGGCCGTGCCGCTGCTGCTGACCCCGGCGACGGCCGAGTTATAGTTGGTCTGGGCAATCGTCAGATTCTCCTGCGCCTTGAGGAGGTTACGGTCGGCGGCAGTGCGTTCGGCTTCCAGCGCCGTTTTCTTTTGCGGAATGCCAAATTCCCACTCGCGCCCGGGGTCGTAGGCGGTGGTGTAGGCCGCTTCCGCATCGTCGAGTGAACGCTGCGCCTGGTCCAGACTGATCTGCGCCAGGGTAATGCTGTTGCTGGAAACGGCCGTTTGCCCCGCCGCCGCCGCATAATTCGCCCGAGCCGCCGCCAGATTCGCTTCGGCCAGCGCGATTTCGTCCGCATCCGGCTGCCAGCTCAACAGTTCATCCAGAGCCGACTGCGCGTTGTCCAGACTCAGGCGCGCCTGCTCCACGCTGATGTCGCTCAGACTCACCCCGGCGGCCGTTGCCGTCGGATCGGTGGAAAAGGCGGCCTGCCGCAGTTGGATTTGGGCATTGGTGAGCGATTCTTGAGCGGTCGTATCATCGACACGCGCCAGCACGTCGCCGGCGGCCACTTTGCTGCCCACATCTACCAGCAGTTCCTTAAGCCTACCGCCGCTGGAAAAGCCCACGGTAATTTCTTCGCTGGGGATGATGGTTCCGGCTCCGGTGGCCGAGACGGTGATATCGCCGATGCGGGCAACGGCCGTTTGCACAGCGTCCGCAGCTTCTTGCGGCTGAGCGGCCGAAGTTGTCACGCCATAATAAGCATAAGCGCCCCCCGCTGTCGCCAGGAATACGATGATAAAAACAATCCAAAAGGTTTTTTTGCGCAGCATTTCTCCACTTCCTTCTAAAAATTCTTGCCTGGCAATTGCAGATTAAAAAAATTAATCCGGTAATCGAGAGACGTGTCATGCTGAAAGCCTGTGCTGAGCTTGCCGAAGCATCCTCCGAAGCATCCCATTTGCTTGAAATGACCGAGTATTAGGGATTCTTCGCTCCGAAGACTCCGCTCAGAATAACCAGTTCATTACCTGATT
>JAKQCM010000372.1 GCA_029559155.1 Chloroflexota bacterium | reverse complement strand
TGTCTGGTCGAAGACGGCCGTTACCTCCGCCACATCGTGCTGCCCAAACTGCGGAATCGCTTGCCAGGGCGCGGCCCCGTCATAATAAAAATCGAATGTGAACCCGATGAGCGTATCGTGCAAAATAATAACGTCGCCGGGTTGGGCGACCTCGGTCAGGTACAAAGCCGCGCCGCGCACATCGTCGATCCGCATGTGCGAATCGGTGAATTGGGTGTGCAGCCAATCGGCTTGCAGGCCCAGCACCAGCAGCCCCAGGAGCAATCCAGACCAGCGCGCAAGTCGAGCGAGGGGTTGGTTTTGCAGGCGCGGATGGTTTCGCACCGTCCAGCCGCCCACGATGCCGCTGGCGCACAAAATGAGAAAAGGAGGCAGGCCGATAAGCAAATGGCGCACGCCGTTGTACAGTGGGTTGAGGGTCGAGAGCAAGATCAATAGCCCCAGCGGGATGATCTGATAGCCGAGCAGCAGCAAAACCCCGGCGCGGCGGATAAACCAGCCCCAAATCAGCCCTAAGATGGCCAACATGAGCACCGGTGTGGTGCGCCACCAGGGGTGAAGGATGCCAAATACTTCGCCGGAACTAAAGGCGCTGAGGGCATGAGCGAGGATATCTTTTACCGGTGTGTAGTAAAAATCGACCTGCTGCCCGGACCGAAAGCGGTTGTAGGCGACCCAGATCACGGGCAGCGTAAGCAGCGCGAGGGCGGCCAAACCGAGCCAGAGGCGGCGGTTGGCCAGCAGACGACGGTTGTGTGGCTGGGCGATTATCTGCTGGATGGCGAAAATGAGCAGGGTCATCAGGCCGAAGGCCAGGACAAAGAAGGCAAAATAATGGGTGAGGATACCCAGGAATCCGGCGGCGGCCCACAAGACCAGCCAGGGCCAACGGCCGTCCCGTTTGCCGGCCAAAACAAAGCGAACCAGCCCATAAACCGAGAGCAAATTAAGGGTGAGCAGCAGCCCATAGTTGCGGATGATAGGCGATTGCCAGACGTGGAGCGGGGAAACGGCCGTTAGTAACGCGGCCATCACCCCCACCGACGAGCCGAAAACGGCCGTGCCCAGCACATACATCAACGGCACGGCCAGCGTTGCCAGCGCCGCGCCCAAAAAACGCAGCGCCGCCGCGTGATCGCCAACCGCGCTGCGCCAAAAATGCAGCAGCAAAAAATAGAGGGGCGGATTGGTGTCGTTGGTATCGATGCCATCTACGGTGATGACATTGCTTAAGACCGCCGCTGGCGGCTGCCCGGCGCGGTAGAGGCTTAAGCCTTCATCGCTCCACATCGACTGGCCGTCGAGTTGGTGGATGCGCAGCCCGAAACCCAGGCTGATGATGAGCAGCAGCAAAAGCTGCCTGAACGTAGATCGGCGAAAGAGCATGGTCCGATTTTAATCCGTTTTGCCGTTTATCGTTACCTGACCGAGCGGGAACTCCTGGCCTAGGCGCTCCCCCGAGGCCAGATCATACCAACCGACGACCAACTGGTACACGCCGGGTGGCAAATCGACGGGAATGGGAAACGGCCGTTCATCGGTAATGATCTCGCCTACCGGCCACCAGGAAGTGGGATACCAACCGTCCAGAGGCGGGCCATCAGCCTGGGCGATGGGCGGGCCGGCAGCGTCGGCGCGAAGATGGACGAAGGTCTGGTAATCGCCGGTTAACGGTTGGTTAGCCGCCCAGGTCAGGCGCAGCATTTCGCTGGTTCCCGGCGTCCAGGCCGGGTTGAAAGCGGCGTCGAGCAGTTGGATGGGGTCGGTAGCGGTGGGGGAAACGGCCGTTTCCCGAGTATCATGCGCTTCCAGACGGATGCGGGCGGCAAATGGATCAGGCAGCGGGTCGCCAATGGCCGTGAAAGCCGGCAGGCGCTGTCCGGCAGCCTCGTCGATCAGGCCGATTTCGACCTGGTAGACCAGGGTTGCGGCTAAAGTGTCCGGTACGCCGATGTGGATGGTGTCGCAAGAACCCTCACCAATCTGCCACGCGCTGCTGGGCAGCAGTCCATTTCCGGGGTAAGTGCGCCGGGCAGCGGCCAGCCCATTTCCCGGCCCGATGATCTGGAGCAAAAAGGTGTAATCGGTGTCGGTTTGGCCCAGCGCGCGCCAGCACAATTCCACCGGTACGATGCTGCCGGCGCTGGCTTGTGGCGGCAAATTGATGTGCAAAATTTGCACCAGCGGGTGATCGGCGTCCGCGCCGAACTGCCAGTCGAGGGTAGGTGAGATGGCGTTTAACTCAGTTTCGGAAAGCAAGTTGGGGACGTAGGCCGGTTTGAGCAGCAGCAGCGGCGCGGCCAGAGCGCAGGTCAGGACGAAGCCGTAACCGACCAGAGGAAGCCTGGGGTGCAGGGCGTCCCAACCGATGACCAGCAGAAGAGATATCGGGGCAAGGGCGGGAAAGAGCAAACGGCCGTGCGGGGCAACTACGCGGCGCATCCAAATTTCTAAAAACAGAACAACCACCGCCACCGCCACCATCAGGAGGATGGGCAGCAGCGGCGTGGGGCGCGGCGGCGCGGTTTTTTGCCAGCGACGCGCCAGTCTGAGCAGCCCTACGGCGGCCAACAGCATCAGGATAAAAAAACCGGCGTAAACCCAGTCGGCCGGGCGAATGGCTCCCCAACCCAACGCCAGCCAGTAGGAACGGGTCACCTCGAGCCAACGGGCGTTTTGCCCCGCCAGCGTGCCGCCATTGCTGAGGGACCAGGGCGCATAATCGTGGGTATCCAGGCCAACTGGCGAGCTGAACAGCAGCCAGTTTCGGGCAAACCACCAACCGGCGACGGCCGTTACCCCACTTGCCATTCCCAAACCCGCCCACAAGACACGGCGAAAGGGCTGCCGCCGCGTAACCCACAGCCCACCAAGCCCTATCCCCGCCGGAATCAGCAAGGCCAGGGCGCTGACTTTTGTCAATCCGGCCAGACCAAACAGGCTGCCGGTCAGCAGCGCCAGCCAGGGTGAGAGGGACGGCCGTTGCAGCAATACGACCAGCGCCCACAAGGCCAGGGCGCTCAGAGCGGCGGCGGGAATGTCATTGGAAACCATGCCGCTCAAATACACAACCTGAGGCGTCACGGCGATGAGGAAAGCAGTTCCCCAGGCGATTTGCGGCGCGGCAGGCCTGATTTGCCGCGCCAGGCCGTAGGCGCTGATGATGAGCAGCAAGCCGAACAGCAGGGTGACGCTTCTGGCCAGGTAGAATGCCAACCAGCCGCCTTGTAACGGCCGTGTATCAGTCGTGTAATGGATGGCCACATTGTCATTGTCGGGCAAATTGTGGGGCATGGGCGCCAGGTAGTGGGGATTGGGGCGGTAAATCGCCGGTGGTTCGGTTAGCCGGCCGAGTCGCATGGGTACAGAAGCCAGAAAATAGTAGAGAGGGGGTTGGCTGGCTTCTTGCTGCACAGGTGTTTCCCAGGCGGCTGCTCCTTGAGGCGGCAGTCCCAGCCCGCTGGCCAGCCAGGTAACGTAGGCGACGTGTTGGGCTTCATCGGGGCCTTCAAAAGGGGGGATGAGCCAACTGTACAGGCTGGTCAGCAGTATAAATAGGAAGAGAATGGCAATTATTGGCCATTGGTTTCTGGCTAACCAAGGTCTCCTGGCCGACCAGCGGCTGGAGGTGGCGGCTTGAGGAAACGGCCGTTTATGTTCGCTCATGGGGCCAAGTATAGCTGGCTTCCCTTAACTTGCATCCGCCCAAAAGGTGACGATTTGGCCACGTTTCCGACGGTTGGCGGAGAATGGCGGGCTGTGAATAGGACGGCCGTTGGCCCATGGCCCACCGCCCGAGCTTGTGAATTGTTGGACAAAAGGATATCGCTGGGGTATCATTTTCTAGGCTGCCAGGAGTATATCTACTGGAGGCTGTTCCCACTTTCCGGCAGTGATAACGCAAAATTCTTGCTGAAGACGGCCGTTACCACAAGGGGAATTCCCCACAAACGGCAGGTGAGAAGATCTTCTTACGAATTATTCACATTTGGGAATGGCGCCAATTAAATTTTGTTGATTAGCAGAAGGGAAGAAGTAAGGAATCTGTTTACAACATTTTCCATATCTTCTTCCATAAAAATACCGTGTGTTTCAAGGAGGTTGGTGAATGACAACCCTTGCCCCAGACTTTAAAAACATAGCTGATTCGCTTCTGGAGCAAATCAAAACGTTTGATCGCAAAGTGGAAGCCCGCAGCGTCGGTAACGTGGTCTCTGTTGGAGATGGCGTCGCCTTCGTCAATGGCCTGGCCGATGTAACCGCCAGTGAGTTGGTGGAATTTAGCAGCGGCGCGGCCGGATTGGCTTTAAACTTGGAACCCAACATGGTCGGTGTCGTCATTATGGGCGACTATACGAGCATTGAGGTTGGCGACGAAGTCCGCTCTACCGGGCGGATTGCTTCGGTTCCTGTAGGCGACGCTTTGATTGGCCGTGTCGTAGATGGTCTTGGCAATCCCATTGATGGCAAAGGTCCTATTGCCACCAATAAAGTTCGTCCCGTCGAGCGAATTGCCCCCGGCGTGATTGAACGTAAAGGCGTGGACACGCCGGTGCAAACAGGCATCATGGCGATTGACTCCATGTTCCCCATCGGCCGTGGTCAGCGCGAATTGATCATTGGCGATCGCCAGACTGGTAAAACAGCTATTTGCCTGGACACCATTATCAACCAAAAAGGTCTGGACATGGTCTGCATTTATGTGGCCATTGGTCAGCGTGTTGGACAGGTGGCGCAGGTTGTGGATACGCTGGAAAAGTATGGCGCTATGGATTACACGGTCGTTGTTGTGGCCGGCGCTTCTGATCCGGCTCCTATGCAATACTTTGCTCCTTATGCCGGCTGCGCAATCGGCGAGGAATTTATGGATCAGGGTAAAGATGCCCTGGTAATTTATGATGACCTCTCCAAGCATGCCTGGGCCTACCGGCAAATGTCCCTTATTTTGCGCCGTCCCCCTGGTCGTGAAGCCTATCCTGGCGATATTTTCTCCCTTCACAGCCGCCTCTTGGAACGTTCTGTCCGTTTGCGCGACGAATGGGTAATTGTTGAAAAGGGCGCCGAAGTGACTGCGGGTACCATGGGCGTAGATGGCAAGCGCTTCTTTGGGAATCTGGTTGATGAACAGGTAGAAGAAGCCCTCAAAGTCCTTGGCGACCCCAAACACGAAAAGTATGAAGTCAAAAAAATACCGGGAACCGGCGGTTCGTTAACGGCGCTGCCCATCATCGAAACCCTGTTGGGCGACGTTTCGGCTTATATTCCCACCAATGTTATTTCTATTACAGATGGACAGATCTTCTTGGAGACTGACCTGTTTAACGCCGGTCAGCGCCCGGCTATTAACACCGGCCTTTCGGTATCTCGTGTGGGCAGCGCGGCGCAAAAGCGGGCGATGAGTAAGGTCGCCGGCGGTCTGAAGTCTGATTTGTCTCAGTACCGGGAATTGGCTGCTTTTGCCCAATTTGGTTCTGACCTTGATGCTTCAACGCAGCGGCAGTTAAGCCGCGGCGAACGCTTGATGGAAATGTTGAAACAGCCGCAGTATAACCCGTTGTCGCTTGATCATCAGGTAATGCTTATTTTTGCGGGTGGCCGAGGGTACCTGGACAATGTGCCGGTTAACCTGGTGCGTAAATGGAGCCAGGACTTTTTGCGTTATATGGATACGGTTCACCCGGAGATTGGGCGGCCGATACGTGAAAGCGGCGCTTGGACTGACGCGATTCAGGCTGATTTGAAGACGGCCGTTGAAGATTTTAACGCCAGTTGGTCGGCATCATAATTGTGTCAGGTGTTCAAGTTCGCCTGTCGTTTGGGTGGTTTGCTTAACCTGACGCCGGAAAACTTGGCACACAAACACCGGAGACACGTATGGCTACAGAACGCGAATTAAATAAGCGAATCAAAAGTATTAAAAACATCTCGCAGGTAACGAGCGCCTTGGCGGCCGTGTCGGCGTCGAAAGCGAGTCGGGCGCAGCGTCAGGTTGAAGCGACGCGCGCTTATGCCGGCAAAGCGTTTGAGATACTGAATAATCTGGCATCGCAGCCAGACGTGGGGCACCCGCTGCTTACGGCGCGGACGGAAATCAAAAATTCAGCGCTCATTCTCGTTACCGGCGATCGTGGATTGGCCGGGGCATACAACACAAACATTGTTAACCGGGTTGAAGCGTTTATTCGAGCGCTTCCGGTTCCTTGTCAGGTGATTACCGTTGGTCGCAAAGGCCGCGATCTGATGATCCGGCGAGGCTATAATGTGGTAGCCACCTTCGAGAATATTCCCGACTCGCCATCCATCTTAGACATCACGCCCATCGCTCAGGTGGTGACGGATGATTATCTGTCCGGCCAGGTAGATGAAGTGTTTATTGCGTACACGGATTTTGTGAATCTGATTACGCGTCGGCCAACGGTGAAGCAGTTGCTGCCGTTACGGCCGTTAGACTTTGAAGGCATGGCTGTCTCGGAATATCTGCAAACCGTTGATCTCAGCGGCGTTTCAGATCGGGTATACATGTATGAACCCCAACCGGCCGCCTTGTTAGACGTGATTGTGCCTCGATTTACCCAGTTACAGATTTACCAATCTATTTTAGAGGCTCTGGCCAGCGAGCACAGCGCTCGGATGGTGGCAATGAATAATGCAACCGACAATGCCGGCGAGTTGATCGAGATATTGACCCTGGATCGAAACAAAGCGCGCCAGGCGAGCATTACGAGTGAAATTCTGGATATTGTCGGTGGCGCAGAAGCACTGAAAGGATAACCAAGGATGATGAACCGGCATGACGAATGAACTTCGTCATACCTGGTTTCCCATTCATAGTTTGTATATTTTTTGGAGGATTGCATGGCTACAGGCAAGATTTCAGCCATACGTGGTGTGGTTGTTGATGTTGAGTTTCCCGAAGGGGAAATGCCGGAAATTTATGAGGCGTTAAATGTTGAAAGGCCAGACGGCCGTCTGGTGCTAGAGGTCCAGCAGCAATTAAGCGCCACCTCTGTCCGTACCGTGGCCATGGGCGCCACCGATGGCCTCCCGCGCGGCATTGATGTTACCTCCACCGGCGGCCCCATTATGGTGCCGGTTGGCCCAGTCACCCTTGGGCGAATCTTTGATGTGGTGGGACAGGCGGTAGACGGCCGTGAAACACCCAAATCCGACATTTACTACCCCATTCACCGCGAAGCGCCCACATTCCAAGACCAAAGCACCAAAGCTGAAACCTTTGAAACCGGCATGAAGGTCGTAGACCTCATCGCCCCCTTCATTAAAGGTGGTAAAACAGGCATCTACGGCGGCGCAGGCGTGGGCAAAACCGTTACCATCGCCGAGCTGATTCGCTCGGTGGCCCGCGAACACGAAGGCGTGTCCATTTTTGCCGGCGTCGGCGAGCGCACCCGCGAAGGCACAGACCTCTATTACGAAATGCAAGAATACGGCGTTATGGATTCCGTCGCCATGGTGTTTGGTCAGATGAACGAAACACCCGGCGTTCGCCTGCGCGTCGCTCTGACTGGTCTGGCGATGGCTGAATACTTCCGCGACGAAGGGCGTGACGTACTGTTGTTTATCGACAACATTTTCCGGTATGTTTTGGCCGGTTCCGAAATGTCGGCCCTCCTGGGCCGTATGCCCAGCGCGGTTGGTTACCAGCCCACCCTTGCTTCGGAGATGGGCGCGTTACAAGAACGCATCACCTCCACCAAAACAGGTTCCATCACCTCGATGCAGGCTATCTATGTCCCCGCCGATGATTATTCCGACCCGGCCCCCGTGGCGACCTTTGCTCACCTGGATGCCAGCCTGACACTGGATCGCGGCGTGTTTGCCAAGGGTATTTTCCCGGCAGTGGATCCGCTGGCGTCCTCCAGCCGCGCACTCCAGCCGGGCATTGTCGGCGAAGAACATTACCGCACGGCCCGTGAGGTAAAACAGGTACTCCAGACTTACAACGATCTGCAAGATATTATCGCCATTCTGGGTATCGACGAACTATCGGAAGATCAGAAGCTGTTGGTGGCCCGGGCGCGCAAGATTGAACGCTTCTTGGGACAACCAATGTTTGTGGCGCAAAAATTCCATGGTCTTTAAGGCCAATATGTGCCAACTCATGAGACGGTGCGGGGTTTCCGGGAAATTTTGGATGGCAAGCACGATGATTTGCCAGAGCAAGCCTTCTATATGGTTGGTACGATTGACCAGGCTGTGGCCAAGGCGGAGCGCTTGCGCGCAGGAGCCTAACTAAAATTACGAACAGCGTAACGTGTGATGCGTGATTCGTGATGCGGGTTCTGGTTTTCAACCACGCGTGACGCATCACGCATTATTTATTATCAGGTGATACGATGCCAATCTTGTGTGAGATAGTAACCCAGGAACGCGCCGTTTTTAGCGGCGAAGTTGATGCGGTTAATTTACCAGGGTCAGAAGGCCGCTTAGGTATTTTGCCCAATCACACCCCTTTGTTGACGACGCTTGGTTATGGGGAAGTGATTGTTCGGCGTGGCGGTGAAGACCTATATTTCGCTGTGGGCGGTGGTTTTGCCGAGGTTCAGCCTACGAAAGTCATTATTCTGGCGGATTCAGCCGAATACGCGGAAGAGATTGATGTTCAACGAGCATTGGCGGCCCGGCAGCGAGCAGAAAAAATGATGGCCGAAGGTGTGCCGGATGATCCGGAACGGTACGCGCAGATTCGGGCGTCTTTGCAGCGGGCGCAAATTCGCCTGAACGTGTCTCAGCGCCGCCGTCGTGCCAGCGCCATGCCTACCGATTTGCGCGAGCCGCGCCAGGACGAAGGTTAGCCTGTGGCTTCCATTTTTACGCCTCATATTGCCGTTGACCTGGGCACGGTAAATGTACTGGTGTTTGATTCTAGCCGTGGCGTTGTCTTGCAAGAGCCATCGATGGTGGCTATTAGCGAGGATGAGAGCAAGACGACGATTGTGGAAGTAGGTCGCGCGGCAAAAGAGATGTATGGTCGAACGCCAGAGGAAATTGAGGTGATACGGCCGTTACGCGACGGAGTCATCGCCGACTATTTTGTAACCCAGGCCATGCTCGAATACTTTATAGGCAAAGTGACAGGGCGTTTTCGTCTGCGCAAGCCTGTGGTGATGATCAGCGTACCATACGGCGTCACCAGTGTAGAGCGTCGTGCGGTTAAAGAAGCGGCCGTGGCTGCCGGCGCCCGCCCCCCGGCCCATCTCATTCCAGAACCATTGGCGGCCGCTATCGGCGCAGGTCTACCCATTGGCACGCCTACCGGCAATATGGTTGTGGATTTAGGCGGCGGGTCTACGGAAGCGGCCGTTTGTTCGATGAATGGCATTGTTTGCGCCGAGTCTGTACGCGTTGGCGGCGTCCATCTGGATGAAGCCATCATTGCCTATGTACGTAAAAAGTACAATCTGATCATTGGCGAACCGACGGCCGAAGCGATTAAAATCAAAATTGGCGCAGCGATGCCGCTGGATGACGAACTGGAAATGCAGGTGCAAGGGCGCGATCAGATTGCTGGCTTGCCCAAAACCATTACGATTCGCACCAGCGAAGTTGTGGAGGCTTTAACCGAGCCTCTGGCGGCCATTGTTAATGTCGTGCGGGCTGTCTTGGCTAAGACGCCCCCGGAACTTTCGTCGGACATCATTGATCGTGGGATGGCGTTAACCGGCGGCGGCGCGCTGCTGCGCGAGTTGGACACCTTGTTAACCAAGGAGACCAGCGTGCCGGCATATGTGGCCGATAATCCAATTGCTTGCACTGTGATTGGCGCAGGCAAAGCGCTGGCTGAATTGCCCATTCTGCAGCGAAGTATTCCTGATCTGTAAACGGCCGTGTCGCAACAAAAATCAAACAAAAGGCCGCATCTTTGATGATGCGGCCTTTTTTGTTTGTAGAATTTGCCGGAAAGGTGATTTATTCGAGATAAAAGGTCATGCGCTGCATTTGCACCACCGGGTCGCTGTAACTCACCTGCACATCAGCAGGCACTTCCAGATGGACCGGCACATAACTGAGAATGGCTTTCACGCCGCATTCAACAAGGATGTCGGTGATGTCTTGGACGGTGTGAACGGGGACGGCCAGGATAACCATTTTCACGTTCTCGCGTCTAATCGTTTCTTCCAATTCGTCGATGGGCTGCACAATCAGGCCGCCCATTTCCAGGCCAATTTTGCCTGGATCGTTATCGAAGATCCAGCGAATATGAAACCCGCGATGTTGAAAGCCATCGTAGTGGGCCAGGGCATGACCTAAATAACCGGCTCCCAAAAGCGCGACGGGCCATTCTTGGGTGAGATGTAGGATTTGTTGTAGTTGTTCTATCAGGTAGTGGATGTGGTATCCGGTTCCTTGTTTGCCAAATTCACCAAAGTGGGAGAGGTCTTTACGGATTTGCGCCGAACTGATGCCCAGGCGTTTCCCTAATTCATGTGAAGAGGTGGTTTGTTTTTCCTCTTCGAAAGCAAGGCGGCGAAGTTCGCGTAAATAAATCGGGAGTCGTCCGATGACGATATCTGGAATTTCAGACACTGGTGAATTTCCTCTGGGTACTATCTGCAATTCGTGGAAGTTTTCACAATTGTAACATAACGAAAATTGTGTCGCAACCGCGAGACGTTGGTCTTCGCGGGTTTGCCTGATACACTCAGGCGCAATTCAAACAGGAGCAGATAGGGAAAATTTGATGCATGTCGCAGTGAATGGTTATTTTTGGCAACGGCCGTTTGTGGGCAGTGGCCAATATACCCGCAATCTTGTCTATTACCTTAATCGGTTGGTGTCTGATCTGGAAATCAGCCTGATTGTGCCTCAAATTCCGGGCGAAGCGGAACCGGAAGGCGTGCCGCCGAGTGTACGCCTGAAAAAAGTGCCCACGCGTCCGGGCCATGTAGGCAAGGTGTGGTTTGAGCAGCGGCTGTTTCCGGCGGCCTGCCGAGAAGTGGATGCAGACATTGTCCATGTGCCCTATTGGGGCGGCCCGCTGCAATCGCCGTCGCCACTCGTGGTGACAGTTCATGATCTGACAACGCTGCTTTTACCGGAATATCAGCGGGGAGCGAAGGCGCGGTTGTATAACGCCCTGGTTGGGGCCAGCACGCGAGGCGCAAACCACATTATCACCGATTCATGGGCCAGCAAACGTGAGATTGAGGCGCATTTAGGCATACCGGGCGAACGGGTAACGGCCGTGCATCTGGCCGCCGGTCCCCAATATACGCCACAAGAAAATGGGCTGATCGACATGGCCGTTTTGCGGAAGTATGATCTGCCGGATTTTTATGTGCTGTATCTGGGTGGTTATGAAATCCATAAAAATGTGATGACTTTGCTGCACGCCTGGACTTATGTGGGGCAGGCGTTGGGGCTGGACTATCCGTTGGTGTTGGCCGGCAAGAAACCGGAGGGGGCAACGGCCGTTTTCCCCGATTACGCCGCCGCCATTAAAAACTTAGGCCTTCAGGAATATGTACGCTGGATCGGGTTTGTGGATGAAGAAGACAAACCGGTCCTGTATCGTCATGCCGAAACATTTGTTTTTCCCAGCCGGCGCGAAGGATTTGGCTTGCCGGTATTGGAAGCCATGGCCTGCGGCGTGCCCGTCGTCACCAGCACCAGCACATCGCTGCCGGAAGTTATCGGCGACGCCGGTTTTGCCATAGACCCGGACGACGCTCGCGGATTCGCCGGGGCGATTATTGCCACCATTGTCCAGGAAAATCTGGCAGCAGAACTGCGCCAAAAAAGCAAGCAGCAAGCCGCCACCTTTTCTTGGGAGAAGACAGCCACAGAGACGCTTTTGATATACGATCAGGTGCTTGCGGCGGCAAAAGCTACATAACCGGTATTTGCCTCGCATGCTGAGGCGCATTAAAATGCTTCGAATCATTTGGAAGAGGACACGTTTTGTATGAGATTAGACACCCAGTTAGCGGTTGAAGTTCGAACCGCGATCGAAAGCGCTCAGGCCGCCGGTGCGCTGCCAGCTTTTGCAATCCCTGAAGTTTTAACTGAACGGCCGCGTGAGGCGGCAAATGGAGATTTAAGTTCTCCCATTGCGATGCGGTTGGCAAAATTGGCGCGGATGGCTCCCCTGAAAATTGCGCAAATAATTGCCGACTACTTGCCGTCTTTGCCGTACGTGCGCGAAGTTGTGGTCGCGCCGCCCGGATTTATCAATTTTTGGCTGGCGACGACATTTTTGCAGGCGCAGGTGGAAGAGATACTGGCAGAAGGGATGGATTACGGCCGTATCGCCCTCGGGGCAGGGCAAAAAGCGCAGGTCGAATGTGTAAGCGCCAACCCCACCGGACCCATTACCCTGGGCCGCACGCGCGGCGGAGTCATGGGCGACACACTGGCACGGGCCATGCGCGCCGCCGGTTACGACGTGACCCTGGAGTATTATTACAACGACGCCGGTCGCCAAATTACCATGCTGGGCGAATCGGTCAAAATTCGCTATTTACAACTTCTGGGCGAAGCGGCGGAATTGGGAGACGAGCATTATCAGGGCGAGTACATCGTCGATATTGCTCAAGAGATTCAGGATGCTTATGGCGACTCATTAAAAAATGAGTCAGAAGATTTTTTTGCCAATTATGCGAAGGATCGTATCTCGCAAAAACAGAAAGAGAGCCTGAAGCGCATCAACATCGAGTTTGATGTGTATTTTCGGGAATATAGTTTGTATGAGAACGGCCGTGTTTGGGAAGCGCTAGACATCCTCAAACAAAAGGGATACGTTTACGAGCAAGACGACGCCCAGTGGTTCCGCTCCACAGCCTTTGGCGACGAAAAGGACCGCGTTCTGGTCAAACAATCCGGCGAACCCACCTACCGAATGCCCGATATTGCCTACCACTGGGACAAAGCCCAGCGCGGTTTCGATTTGGTAGTCGATTTTTTTGGTCCCGATCACCACGCCACCGCGCCGCAAGTGCTCATGGGCGTACAAGCGTTGGGCTACGATACCCGGTTTGTACGCACCGTTTTGCACCAAATTGTCAGCCTGGTACGCGGCGGTGAACAGGTAAAAATGAGTACCCGGCGCGGAACTTACGTCACTCTGGATGAACTAGTTGACGAAGTTGGCCCAGATCCCATCCGTTATTTCATGATTTCCCGCTCCGGCAACAGCGAAATCATTTTCGATTTAGATCTCGCCGTCGAGCATTCCGATAAAAACCCTGTTTACTACATCCAAAATGCTCATGTACGCTGTGCCGGCATATTCCGCAAGTGGGAAGAGGCTGGTCACGATCCCCATGCCGACGAACAGGCAGATTTGAGCTTGCTCACGCACGAAAACGAGCTTAACTTTTTACGTAAAGCGATGGAATTAGGTAATGTTTTGGAGCTCATGGTCAACGAATCAGAGCCGCATCACATCACTTTTTACGCCTATGAACTGGCTTCTGCGTTCCATCCAACCTATGAAACATGCCGGGTGCTGCATTCTGAGGTTCCGGAACCGCTGCGACTGGCTCGTTTACGGTTTTATCGCGCCGCGCAACAACTATTTGCTCGTGTGCTTGATCTGATGGGTATGAGCGCTCCCGAAGTGATGTAGCGTACTCCTGAAACTTGGAAAGAGGAAAATCAAATGTCAATAAAATCGGATAGCTGGATACGGGAAATGGCTCAGGAACACAAGATGATCGAGCCGTTTGTGGATGGGCAGGTGCGGGAAGGTGTCATTTCTTATGGCCTGTCATCCTATGGCTATGATATTCGGGTGAGCAATGAGTTTAAGATTTTCACCAATGTTCATTCTGCCGTGGTTGATCCGAAGCATTTTAACCCCAAATCGTTTGTCGATTTCCAGGGTGACATCTGCGTAATACCACCCAATTCCTTCGTGCTGGCGCAAACGGTGGAATATTTTCGTATCCCCCGCGATGTTCTGACGGTGTGTGTTGGGAAGTCCACTTATGCGCGCTGTGGGCTGATCGTAAACGTGACGCCTTTTGAACCGGAATGGGAAGGGTTTGTGACGTTGGAGATTTCAAACACAACGCCATTACCGGCGCGTATTTATGCCGGAGAGGGGATTGCGCAGGTATTATTCTTCCAGTCGGACCGGGTTTGCGAGACATCTTATGCCGATCGCAAGGGGAAATACCAGAATCAGCAGAGCATTATGCTGCCGAGAATTTAAATGGAGTTGATTTCCCTTTTGCTTCTGGCTCGTGTGCCGTTATAATTTGCTCATCAGGGCGCTTAGCTCAGTTGGTTAGAGCGCTTCGTTTACACCGAAGAGGTCGGGGGTTCGAGTCCCTCAGCGCCCATTTTTCGCCAGTTAGGAGGCATATAACAGTTTAAGTCAATTTAGCCTGAAAAGGGGAACGGGCTATTTTTTGATATACCTTCGCATTTTGTTATAATCCGATTGTGACAAAAAGCACACAAATAAGTTGACAAAAAACGCAAAAACAGACTCGCGGCTTACTGGAGCTAATTGCTTTCTTGATAAGCAGGCACGAATGAGTTTGGAGTGAGGAGAAAGTTCTTATGGCCGATGTCGCAGTAGACTCGAGTGGGGCGGGTAGTGGAATAACCAGACGCGAATTCCTCTATTACATCTGGGGGGCATCCATTGTTTTGTTGACGGCTCAAGCCGCAGGTGCATTGATCTGGTTTTTAATTCCTCGATTCCGTGAAGGTGAATTTGGCGGGAACTTTTTAAAGGCTCTGACTGATTTGCCAGAGGTAAATGGCGTGCCGGCGAATTTTGCAGACGGCCGTTTCTGGTTAGTCAACCTGGACACCAATCAGGCCAATGCTCGCATGTATCAGGCACAGGATGAAAGCGAGCCTATCGTTGGCGTGGCGGCCATTTACAAGGTGTGTACTCACCTTGGCTGCATTTACACCTGGACAGCTTCAAATAACCGGTTTGAATGCCCATGCCACGGTTCTAAGTATCGGCTAGACGGCCGTCGCATCGAATCACCCGCGCCACGTACCCTGGACCGATTCAAAGTTTATGCCGTGGCCGATGATAAAACCACCATCCTCGCTGAGTCGCCACTGGTCGACAACTTCTACCAGGCAATGCCGCTTCCGGCCGACACAGCTTTCATTCGTATAGATACCGGAGACCGCAAACAAGGGCCATCACAAAACTTGCTCTGTGATTTCGCCGGTAACTGTCCGTAATTACCCCGCCTTCAACGAGATAAACGCCATCAATATTTCTCACAAGGGCTTTTGGGTTAAACATGCTAAAAGT
Organism: Chloroflexota bacterium; assembly: GCA_029559155.1. Taxonomy (GTDB): domain Bacteria; phylum Chloroflexota; class Anaerolineae; order Promineifilales; family Promineifilaceae; genus Leptovillus. The sequence continues at coordinate 5,168 of JAKQCM010000372.1, read as the reverse complement.
GTGGAGAAGGAGATAGTCTATGGCCACCTTTTTTGATCAGGTAAAAGAAATGGGCTTCAAACAAGCTTTCGTCGCCAAGAGCGACGAAGCTGTCGAGCGCCTGACGGCCGGCATGAATATCAGTGATATTCGCTCAGCCTTACGCGGTGATGAACCGCGCCGTCCCAACCCCCGCCTGCGCCCTCACGCCGACGGTTTTTGGCTGCACATTCGCCCCAGCTTCTATCACAATGAAATTACCCGCGTGTATCCCACATTCCATTTGGGTTGGTTATCTACCTTCATGTTTGTTTGGGAAACCATCACCGGTATTTTCCTGATGATTTTCTATACCCCCAGCCCGTTAATTGCCTATAGCAATATGTGGAACATTCTTTCAAACGTTCCCCTGGGCCAACTCATGCGTAATATGCACCGTTTGGGCGCTGAAGTCATGGTACTTGTCGTTGCCTTGCACATGCTGCGCACATTTGTAACTGGCAGTTACAAGAAGCCTCGCCAATTTACCTGGGTCACCGGTATGCTGCTGCTTGTGCTGACATTAATGCTCAGTTTCAGCGGATATCTCCTCCCCTGGGACCAATTGTCCTATTGGGCTTTGACCGTTTTCTTGTCAGGCGCCGAATCGGCCCCTGCGCCGCCGGTTATTAACCAAAACATCCTCCTAATTTTGCAAGGCGGACCATCTTTGGGCGCGGGCGGTTTGCTGCGTTGGTATTTGCTCCACGTACTGTTAATGCCGCTTCTGTTAGGTATCTTTTTCTTTGTCCACTACTACAAAGTTGTCCTGCACGGTTTTTCATTGCCCCCCGGCCGCGAAGAAATCGGCGAGGATTCGGCCAAGCGCGTACCCAAAAACGAGCGCACTTACTTTATTCCCGACATTCTGACCAGCGAAGTGATGTGGACAGCGCTGCTCTCCTTGTTCCTGGTTGCTGGCGCGCTCTGGTTCTGGGACGCACCGTTGGAACATCATGCCGATCCGGTTGTTACCCCCCTTCACGTCGTCGCGCCATGGTACCTTTCCTGGTCTCAGGGATGGTTGAAGCTAGCGCCTAAAACGTTAGTGATCGGCTTTATTCCTGCTCTATTGGTTGCTTTTATTGTTATGCCCTACTTTGAGATAGGTAAAAGCCGCCGTTATGCCGATCGTCGCGTTGGATTAAGCATATCGATGCTGTTTATTGCCTTTATGATGGTTTCCAATTGGATGGGGACACCAAGATTCCGCGTCCAATCTTCACCAGACATGGAAGTCGCCACGAAATTACTGCCGCAGGAAGGTGTAAGCCCAATTTTAGGTATCCCACCTGATTATTTGTGGGAGGGTGAATATCTTCCGGGGCAGGTTGTAGAGGGCAACCCCCATCTGACGTATGGGTTAGAGGTATTTGCGCAGCAGATGGTTCGCCACAGCTGCACAAACTATCCGGGAACGACGATTGGCGGCTCGGTCTTGGATGATTGCGAAGAGAACGATCACCGAATGCCGGATCCTTATGCCACGATGACGATTACCCAGGTTCAGAATGGTCTGATGAGGATCGATATTAACATCAGCGCCTTGGACCCTGAAAACCCAGATAATTACCTGTATTCCTTGAACTGGCCAAGTTTTCGTCACGTTGATTCCAATTATGAAGAGGAATGCACCTTCATCAACAAAAGATGCTAATCGGCGAGGTGTCACTCGTTGTGCAGACAGTTCATTTGTTGATTAACGTGATTCAAAAGGAAATCTCACATGCAAGTAAAAGTTGCTATCGGAACTATCGCCTTAATGCTGACAATGGTCATTTTAGGCTACTCGGTTCTGCGTGAACCGACGCGGCTGGAACATTTTGCCGCCGCTGAACTGGGCCGCTCCATTGAAACAGGCGCTAATTTATTCAAAAATAACTGTGCTAATTGTCATGGGGTAGATGGTAAATCTGAAGAGTGTTACGATCCGGCATCGGGCGAATTGATCGGCTGTCAGGGGTTGCCATTAAACTATCAACCGCTGCTATGCGGTGATACGACAGATCGTATGATTGCCATGAATTGGCAGGGCACGAAGCAGGCTTTTATTCAGAGTACCATTGCTTCCGGGAGACCGGGTACAGTAATGCCTACCTGGTCTGATCAATTTGGCGGTCCTATGCGTCCTGATCAGATTCGGAATCTGGCAAACTTTGTTTTAAATTGGGAATCGGAAGAACTTTGCAGCGGTCCGGTGATTACCTTTGATTGGGCCGCGAATGTGGAAGATTTCTTGGCGGCGTTCCCTGATGGCGATGGGGCGAATGGTAAAGCTTTGTTTGTGACCTATGGCTGCTCTGGCTGCCATGGTGTACCGGACGAGGGTGTTGCTGCGGCCGTTGGTCCGGACCTTTCTGCCATTGCGGAGACTGGGGCTACTCGTGTTGAAGGTCAGACGGCGGAGCAATATGTTTATCATTCGATTTTGTATCCGAATGATTTTATTGCCCCGGAATGCCCGAACGGTCCCTGCGCTGGTCCGCCCAGTGCGATGCCGGCAAACTTCTCGCTGCGTATGGCGACGAACCCACAAGATATGAGAGATATTCTTGCTTACTTGTTGGGGAACTAAGATTTTCTTTTAACTGCTCAGATTTGAAAGGCCCGGCTAATTTTAGCCGGGCCTTTTTTGTTATTTCGGTAGGGCTCAAATTGAGTGCAATGTGCTTCACAAATTAATCTGGAGACACGTCAGGCTGAGGTTCTCCGAGGCATTCTGTTCCTGTGGTGAGCGAGGGATGCTTTGCTCCGGAGACGACGTTTAGCGTGACAATTCAGCATAAATTTGCAAAGAAGATGTTCCGCTCAATGAACCATGCCGTTATTTTTTCGTGCCGCGATATGGGTTTACGGATTGGCGTTGATTACCGACGAACTGAGCCAGGGCACGCCTGTTGATTTTCTGTCGCCGTCGTTGTGTTGGGGGATTTTGCGTGATGCGTGACTGATATTGTCACGCATCACGTGTGGTTGTTGTGTGATTTGGGGCGGCTAATTCTTTTTTACGGCCGTTCCACAATTCCGACAAAACTGATCATGCGTACTCAAAGGATTCCCACATTCATGACAGAACCGCTTTGCCCCGCTTTTGGTTCCTTTGCTGCCAGCGCTCTTTGCTGCTTGCGGGCGGGCCGTTTGTGGACGCGCCGCTTGCGGTTTGCGTACTTTTGAATTGGATGTGGTGCGCTGCGTGGCGATAACCCATGTGAGCGCTACAGCTGCTATGACAATTGCGGCCACGCTCAGGTACAAGAGCCAGTTGATAGAGGAACCACCGGTATCGGTCGCGGAGGGGAGTGGTGCAGAGGCTGCGGTGGTATTGGGAAGAAGGCTGCTGCTGGGAATGGGCGGATTTTCAACCGAAAGCTGTGGATTGGTCATGGTGTAGCTGAAGCTTGCGGTAAACGGCTGGCCACCCGGCACGGCCTGATCCGGCAGGGTGTGGTAGGTGAAACCATCTGAGCTGTTTGGGGTTACGTTAACGGCCGTTGGCTGAGTAACCATTCCTGTGGCCGCTACGGGTTGCTGCACGGCCGTAGACATGGCATTCACCGATGTGGACGATAGCCAGGTAAACGTGTAAGAGCGCGTATCGCCATCAACCGCATACGGCACGTAATATTCCACGCGGAAGCGGGATTCCGGAATGGTCATGCGCAGTTGGTCGCCTTCTGTGGTATAGACCACATCATCGATCATCTCACCGGCGGCAGAAATACGAGCCACCACGTTCACGATGGCGCCTTCTGGCAGCGGAATGGTCACTTCGGCAGGTAAGGTTGTCCCGCTTGGCAGCGTGCCGGTCAACAAAATCAAAACATTGGGCTGATCATAATCAGGCCAGAAATCAATCAACATCGATTCTAAAGTAGTGACTGGCGTTTGCGCTCGGGCCGCTACTGCGGAGGTCAGCAATAACAGGCTGAGTAGGAAAAAGTGTGCAAATTTGTTCATAACGTAGACTCTCTTTTGGGATGATGGGTTTGAAACGTGAGTTGGTAAGTGGTTCAAGCTCGGCCGCGTAAGCGCAGGCGGTTTGCGCGGCAGTGGGGGCATTCCAGGTCCATATATTCGCGTCCGCAGGTGCGGCAAGTTCGCGGTTCTAAAGTGCGGTCGTCGGTTAGCGAGCCGAGGACGATTACCAGGTCTTCACCTTGATGTTTTTCCAGCCAGGCGTGAAGGTCTTTGTCGCCCATGAGCCAACGGCCGTCGCCCGCTTGTTGCAGCACGCCGCTCATCACGTCCAGATCCATTTCATAGGCTGCTGATGCCAGTTTGTAAATGGCTGCCCGTCTAGTAGACGACGACATAAATAAACCCCTTGGTCTTGCCCATCTGAATTTCGTGTCCTATTATACTCCAAGGGACCGCAAGGGAGTGGTCACAAATCACTTTTTAATCTGGCGGCGCAAATCTGCGCCCCAGACAGCCCGCATTGAAGGAGAAAACAGTGTCTACAGGACATGAAAAATTAGAAAGAGACCTGGTTATCTTAACCGTCATGGCCGAGGCGATGGATGATTATCTTAAAAGCGATATTCTCTTTGGCAAAATGCCAGATGGTTCCATGCCCATGTTGACGCTTGGCGGTTATCTCATGCGCCAACACCGGTTGTTGGCCTTGATCGATCAATTGTCTGCGCCTGAGCAGACCCAACTGGAGCAGGCAATCAGGCTGTTTAATCTGGCCCTGGTGGAAAAAATTGTGCGCTTTGAAACGAAAGCCCACAAGGAATTGGAGGCGCGACTGCGCCAGTTGGATGAGTACCTGCGCGATTTGCAAAACAAGAAAGGGGGAGGGATACGTTATGAAACGGCCGTTGAACCCCGCCTCATGATATCCGTCCTGATGGATAAATTGCAGATGCCCCCATATCATCTCGACGAGCGCATTGTACAGCGCACAGACCTGTTCGATAGAAACCTGCGCCGCCGTTGGGCGCCCGGAGACTTCATCTGGCCGGAAGAATGGCAGCCGGCTTATCCTCAATTACTTTATTGGTGGCTTTACGGCCGTCCCGCATGACGAGGGTGTGGTTACTTTTGGTGTAAAAGTCTTTGCCTGTGCCGGAAAATCCAACGATGATCCCTCCAGGGTTGCCCTTTTGGGGACCGTTTCGCCAGTTTATCAGCTAGGGCAGTCAATC